>DASZVD010000468.1:0-3230 GCA_035547375.1 Steroidobacteraceae bacterium | reverse complement strand
GGCCCGCGCCGTCGCGCGGGTACTTGCCCGAGAGGAAGCCCCCGGCCAGCGGGCTCCAGGGAAGGATGGCGAGGCCTTGATCCTTCGCGAGGGGGACGACCTCACGCTCGAGATCGCGGCCGGCGATCGAGTAATACATCTGCAGGCTCTGAAAGCGCGCAAGGCTCTTCCTGTCGGAGATCCACAGCGACTTCACGATCTGCCACGCCTGCAGGTTGCACAGCCCCGTGTAGCGGACTTTCCCCGCCCGCACGCAATCATCGAGGGCCTCCAGCGTTTCCTCCAGCGGCGTGTGAATGTCGTAGCCGTGGATCTGGTAGAGATCGATGTGCTCCAGCTGCAGTCGCTTCAGGCTCGCATCCACGGCGCTCAGGATGTGCGCCCGTGACAGGCCGGACTGGTTCACGCCCGGACCCATCCGGCCGTAGACCTTGGTCGCCAGCACGAACTGATCGCGCGGAACGCCCAGGGCGCGCAGCGCCTGGCCGGTCATGATCTCGGCTTGTCCGGCGTGATAAACGTCCGCCGTATCGAAGAAATTGATGCCCGCATCGAGCGCGCCGCGCACGATGCCCTCGACCTCGCTCTGCTGCAGCTGGCCGATTGCCGAGAAAATGCCGCCGGTATTGCCGAAGGTCATGGTGCCGAGGCACGCCTCGGAGACGATCAGGCCGGTCGACCCGAGTTTTTTCATCCGCATGAGACTGGCTCTCCTGATCGGTCGCTCACAACGATGACTCGAGCGCGTGAGGCGCCGTCGCTCGAGACGCGTTGATCCAAGGGTAGTGGTCGAGATCGAGATTGCCTCCGCTCAACACAACTCCCACCTTCTTGCCCTGGGCAGCGAGCTTATCGGATGCGATGGCTGCGTAGGGCACTGCGCCGGACGGCTCGACGATGATTTTCAGCACTTCCCAGATGCGCCGCATGCTCGCGACGATGGACTCTTCCGAGACGGTGACTATGTCGTCGACGTGGCGGCGGATAGCGGCAAAGGGCTTCGCGCCGAGCGTGGACCGCAGGCCGTCGGCTATCGTGTTGGGGTGGGGCATGGGCTCGATGGTCCCGCTTCTGAACGAGCGGAACGCATCGTCGGCACCCGCGGGCTCCACCCCGATGACGCGAATGGCGGGCTTCAATGTCTTGGCGGCTACCGCAATGCCGCCCAGCTGGCCGCCACCGCCGACGGGACACAGAATGAGGTCCAGGTCGGGAATGTCCTCCAGGAGCTCGATCGCGGTCGTCCCCTGTCCCGCCATCACACGCAGGTCGTTATAAGGGTGCACGAGTGTTGCGCCAGTCGCGGCGACGACCTGGGCCACGGTGCTCTCACGTGCCTGCAGGGTCGGCTCGCAGTGGATGATGCGGCCGCCGTACCGGCTCACCGACGCGAGCTTCGCCTTCGGTGCGTTGTGCGGAATGACGATATGCGCGGGAATACCGCGCAGTTTCGCGGCCCGGGCTAGGGCTGCCGCGTGATTCCCGGACGAGTGTGTCGCGACGCCCTTGGCGGCTTCGGCAGCGGTGAGCGCGAAGACGGCGTTGGTCGCGCCTCGCGCCTTGAACGCACCGGTCTTCTGAAGATTCTCGCACTTGAAGTAAAGCTGCGCGCCCGCCAGGGAGTCGAGGGTCTCGCTCGTCATGACCGGCGTGCGGTGAACCTTGTCAGCAATGCGGGCCCGGGCTTCTGCAATGAGGTCCCAGGTGAGACCTGCGCTCTCGCTACTCATTTCGCGGGCGATCATAGCACGCGCTCCCGCGTGCCGGCCGGGAAGGAGCCCACGGGGTCCGCGGTCTCCCGCGAACCCCGTATGCCCCGCGCAACAGCGCGTCCAACATGCCAGGCGAATCGCAGGCCCGAGCGGCCCGATCCGACCTGACACCCCCCTCACTCCCCAGGCGCAACAACCGAGGAATTCGTATTGTCACCGTTACTTTACCGAACCCTTCGGCAATGTGGTAGCGGCGTGTAAGGGGGCGTTGGTTTTTAGCGAGTGGCACGCGCCGCGAGGCGCCGTTCCAGTTCCAGTTTCGACAGGGCGGCGTTGATGTCGACGGCCGGCGTGGCGGTTTTCTCAAGCACCGCCACGAGCGTGTCCCGAGGCAGGCGGCCGCCCGAGGCGGACAGCATGAGAGCGACGATCCCCGTGAGCTCCGCGGCCGCTACCGAAGTACCCGTCTCGAAGTCGTATTGCGCTCCGGGCCGTAGGGTGAGGACATGGTCCGCCGGCACCGAGAACGCTCCCGGTTTCAGCGAGTGCTGCAGTCCTTGCGCGGCCATCACGCCGGCGATGGCCGTCGGAAAGGCTTCGGCCGGCTCAGCAGCCGCGCCTACGACGATCACCCCGTGCTTGACCGCCGCGGCGACGAGCGCCGCCAGGAGCGGGTCGGGCGGTCCGGCGATGCTCATGTTGACGAGGGGTACGCCGTCATCGATAGCGGCTGCGAGCGCCTTCGCCAGGGTGAACGTGTTGCACACGGCCGCATCGTTGTCGGGACGGAGCTGCCAGCAGGCTTCGAGCACCTCCAGCTGCGCTCGTGGAGCGATCCCCACGATTCCCACGTGATTGTTGGCGACGGCCACGATGAGTCCCGCCATCGCTGTCCCGTGCCGGTATGCCGCAGCCGAGCGGGCCGGAGTGTCGATGAAGGATCGTGTCCTGGCAATACGGCCCTCGAGATCAGGGTGTTGAATATCCACCCCGGTATCGATCAGGGCGATGCGAACGCCCGCGCCCTGCGAACGGTTGTGTGCGTTCGCGATATCGAGCGCCTGGAGGTTCGTCTGCAGGTCGTACAACGGATCGTTGTACGGCGCTTGCGTTTGCGTCAGTGTGTGAAATTCCGACAGGGGCTCCGCCAGCGCGACGTTGGCGTCCCGGGTCAGCGCTTGCACGACGGTCGTGACGGAACGATCGTCGGGGATCTCATAGACCACACAGTGCACGGCCAGGGCGCGGATCGGCCAGTTTGCAATCTCCCGCAGGGAGTATTTCGCGGCCACGCGCTTCGACTGTCTGTGGGCGCTTTGGGCGAGCAGGTAACCGTCGCCGCTGTAGTGCCGGCCGGTGCTGCCGGCCGAAGTCGGGGCCTGGCGCGGCTCGTTCGCAAAAGTGACGACCACGCGGGCGTGCCGGGACACGTTCGCGCTGATGGGCTGATTGGCGATGACGGGCTGAGTGCCTGTGGGTCCGGTTCCGGGAGCTTGCGCGAGTGCCGGCGCGGGGGCT
>DASZVD010000467.1:0-10825 GCA_035547375.1 Steroidobacteraceae bacterium | reverse complement strand
GCAGGCCCGTGAGTGCCCGCGACAGCGCGCGAAGCGGCGTGTGCGCCAGTCGCCGGTCGCTCGGGCAAGCCTATCCGTGCTTCGGGTCGGGCTTTCCAGCGTTGCACGTACTCAACCTGCTCCTCCGTCTCCGGAACACTGGCCCAGGTATGCGAGCGCTCGCACTGCCGCCAAAGACGGTTGAGCTCAGCCAGAGCATCTACCCCGGCGAGTCCGCGCTCCACCAGGAAACATCCCATCACGGTGCCCGTGCGTCCGATGCCGGCACGGCAATGCACGTAAACGGTTCGCCCCGAGTGCAAAGCCTCATGGAGGCAATCGAGGATCTCGGCCATGTGAGCGCGTTGCGCCGGGATGCCGTGATCACGGATCGGCTTTCGCAAATACTCGACGCTGAACGGCAACTCCGGATCGTAGACCCGGATCTCCCCGGGCTCCGTGAGGTCGATGAAGCAATCCACCCCGGCCGCCGTCAGCTTCCGCACCCGCTCCCGGGTGTCATCGAGATTGGCGCCTCCGGGATACTCGCCGGCGAGCACCTGCCCGGGCAGCACCCAGTAGCTGTTGCGAAGCGGAGTGGGAGGATCGGGGGACAGCTGGCCCATGGGCAGCGTCAGCTCAAGCGAACGCCGGCGCGGCATGAGTCGGGCAGGCTTCCATCCGTGCCTCGAGCGCCGCTTCCTCGGCCTCCGTCATCTCGGGCAGCCGGCGGCCCTCCAGCCCGCGGAAGTCGAACCGGCGCGGGTCCGCCAGATGCTCGAGCTCGACATGCCGCAGCGCCGAGAAAATACTCTCGGTGCGACCCGGAAACTCGCGCTCCCAACCGGCCAACATCTTCTTGATGGCCACGCGCTGCAGGTTCTCCTGCGAGCCGCACAGGTTGCACGGAATGAGCGGAAAGCCGCGGCCGCGTGCGTAGCGGGCGATGTCCCGCTCGGCCACGTACGCGAGCGGCCGGATCACGATCTGGCGGCCGTCATCGGACAGCAGCTTGGGCGCCATGGCCTTCAACCGGCCGCCGAAGAACAGATTCAAAAACAAAGTCTCGACGATGTCATCGCGATGGTGGCCGAGAGCAATTTTCGTGCAGCCGTTCTCGGCCGCGAAACGATACAGCGCGCCGCGTCGCAGCCGCGAGCACAAGCCGCACATCGTGCGCCCTTCCGGAATGACCCGTTTGACGACGCTGTAGGTGTCCTGCTCGATGATCCGATGAGGCACACCCAGCCGCTCCAGGTACTCGGGCAGGACGTGCGCCGGGAAACCCGGCTGCTTCTGGTCGAGATTCACCGCCAGCAGCTCGAAGGGCACGGGCGCGCTACGCTGCAGCGACATCAGGATGTCCAGGAGGGTGTACGAGTCCTTCCCGCCCGAGAGGCACACCATGACCCGATCGCCCGCGCCGATCATGGCGAAGTCCTCGATGGCCTTGCCCACGGCGCCGCGCAGCTGCGCCTGAAGACGCAGCAACGTGCGGGAAGGCTGGCCCATCACGGGCGGGCCCACCGCGGGCTGGCCTGTCACAGGCTGATCCATCGCGGGCTGGCTCATCACGGGCTCACCCGTCACAGGCCGGGCTTCCACCGGGTTCGGTTCTGGCTCTACGGGACTCACTTCAGCAGAAGTATCCTAGGCAGCGGCGCTGCTCTCAGCGCTCTCCAGGTACTTTGCCTCGACATAGCGGATGAAGGAAGTGGCCGACAACGGCTTGCCCGTCGCTTCCTTCAGAAGATCCTGGACGACGAGCTTGGAGCCGAGTCCGTAAACGTTGGTCCGCAGCCAGCCCAGGAGCCCCGTGAACTCGCCCTTGGCCAGTTGCTCGTCGAGCCCGGGGACGCCCGCGCGCAGGCTTTCGTAGAGCTGCGACGCAATGACCGCACCCAGCGCATAAGACGGGAAGTATCCGAACGAGCCCACGGCCCAGTGGATGTCCTGCAGACAGCCTTCCATGTCGTTGGGCGGCTTGATGCCCAGCCGCTGCTCCGTGCCGGCGTTCCAGGCTTCGGGCAGATCGCGCACCGCCAGCTCACCGCTCAGGAGCTGCTTCTCCAGCTCGTAGCGCAACATGATGTGCAACGGATAGGTGAGCTCGTCGGCGTCGACACGGATCAAGCCACGCTTCACTCGCGTGAGGTGCGAGTAAATGTTCTCCACGTCCCACTCGGGGCCCGAAACACCGAAGTGCTTCGCCAACAGCGGTTGGATGTAGCGCACGAACGGGCGGTTGCGGCAGACGATCATCTCGATCAGCAGCGACTGGCTCTCCTCCAGCGCCATGCCCCGATCGCGTCCAACCGGCTGGTCGCGCCACTCCGGCGGCAACCCCAGGTCGTACATCGCATGACCCGTCTCGTGCAACGCACCAAGCAGGCCGGAGAATAGGTCATCGGGATCGATCCGCGTCGTAACGCGCATGTCGCCTGGAACGCCTTCCGTAAACGGGTGCTCGCTCTCGTCGAGACGACCACGGTCGAACGGAAAGCCCATGGCCTTCATGACTTCGGCAATCAGCGCACGCTGCTTGCCGGCGGGGAACTTCCCGTTCAGCGGCAAGAGTGGGCGACTCTCCTGTACCGCGATGGCCTCTCGGATGAGTGACGGCAGCCGCCGGGAAAGCGCCTTGAACATGGCGTCGATGTCGGCGGTAGTAATGCCCGGGCTGAATTCATCGACGAGCGCATCGTAAGGGGCGAGGTTCAGCGCTTGCCCCAGCAGGGCAGCCTTATCCCGCACGAGGTTCACGACCTCTTCAAGATGGGGAGCAAAGACCTCGAACTTTCCCTGCTGCCGCGCTTCCAGCCAGCGCGCCTCGGCACGCGAGGCGGCCTTCGTGAGGCGCGAGATGAGGCTTACCGGAGTGGCAATGGCGTGGTCACGCTGCCGCCGCATCTCGCGGAGATTGGCGATCTGCCAGTCGGAGAGCACCTCGATGTTCGCCTGCGCGCGATCCATGAGCCGGGTGACTCGCGGTGCGGTCAGCAGAGCGTGGTATTCCGTCTCGAGGGCGGCGAGTTGCTCGCCGCGCACGTCCGCGCTTCCGCGCGGCATCATGACAGCAGCGTCCCAACGCAGCAGCGAGAGGGAGCCGCGGAAGGCATGGAGTCTCTTGAACTCCTGCTCGAGTTGTTTGTAAGGCGGGGGTGACATGATTCGTAACTCGGTCCGTGGGTCCGCCGTCGGTCGCCGGGCGCTCCGCACAAGCAAGCCATCGGGCGCCTAGAGAGCCGTTTTGAGGCGGGAGAATGGGCATAGTTTACCAGCGGGCCACGGCCAAGCTCGGGTAAGCCACCCCTTACCGTATACGAATCAAATACTTAGAACTGAACTCCGCCATTGACACGCTCCGCCAGGGGTGGCGCCAGATTATGTCGCATTCCCGACCCTCGAGAGGCGGGCGCCGGGAGCTTTGCGCTCCCCGACGAGAGAATCCCACGCGAGAATCGCGCGCTTGCGCTCTTGTCCCCAGTGATAGCCGCCAAGACCCCCATCCCGGCGCAGGACCGTGTGGCAGGGGATCAACCAGCCCACGGGATTCGCTCCGACTGCATTGCCGACCGCACGGGCGCTGTCCTTCTCACCGATCGCAGCAGCAAGTGCGGAATAAGTCGTACGGCCGTGGGCGCCAAGATCGAGCAGCGCCTGCCAGACCTTCAGCTGAAAGTTGGTTCCCGCGACATGGAGGCTGAGCGCCTCGGCACCGCGAGCCGGAGTCCAGATACGACGGGCGAGCTCGAGCGCTCCGGTGTCGTCGCGGATCCACGTCGCGTTCCGCCAGCGCTCCCGCAATTCACCGACCGCCCGCTCGTGCGTGCCGGGCTCCACGAAGGAGAGATGACACAGGCCACGCGGCGTCAGAGCGAGCAATGCCTCGCCGAACGGCGTCTTGCTGAAGCCATAGCGAATCTCGATTCCGCGCCCGAGCGCCTTCAACTCTCCGGGTGTGACACCGTCCAGAGTCACTATGAGATCGTGAAGACGCCCGGGACCCGAAAGTCCCACGGCATATGCAGCGTCCAGCACCGACGGCTGACTCGCCAGCGCTCCGCGTGCCGCGCGACCCGTCACGAAGGTGAGGTACTGCTTCGGCGTGACCCCCGCCCAGCGGCGGAAGAGGCGATTGAAGTGAAATTCCGACAGACCCGCTGCGGCGGCCATCCGAGTGAGGCGCGGCTGCTCGCGATAATGGTCGTCGATGTACCGGATCGCGCGGGCCATGCGCGCGAAATCCCGGCTGTCCACAAAACCGCTGTCATGGGGTGTTTTCATGATGCCGATGATAGTGACGGGGCGGGCGCTAGCGACCCGGTTCTTGCTGTCCGGGGAGGACCCTGCAGCTGAACAGGTGCCACCAAGTGCAGGTGCCACCCGGTGGGCCCACCAGGTGCTGGGCCGGGTGCCGGGCCACCGGCGGACCCGTCGAGTCCCGGACCCCGTTAAAATGAAAGACTGGGCAAAGAGTTACGGCAGGCCAGCCCGCGTGAGGCAGATCAGCGTCGGGACCGGGTGCTAGTCGAGGATGTGCCGCCAGGATGGCCACAGGGCGACGGCCACGCCGACGCCGATGGAGACGATCAGAATCAACGCAATTGACAAACTAATGAGAAAACGTCGCATCGAATGCGCTTCGGCCCCCTCCCCTTACCACCACGCATCATAAACCGGTAACCACCGCATGAAACTGACCGTGTGTCTGCTCGCATCCGAGGCCGCGCCGCTATCCAAGACCGGCGGCCTTGCAGACGTCTCGGGTGCCCTGACGAAGTACCTGCACTCGTCCGGCCATGACGTGCGGTTGTTCACTCCGCTCTATAAGTCGATCGATCGTGTGAAGATCGGAGCGCGGCCCCTGGAAGGGCTGCAGAATTTCACCGTGCAGGTGGGCCCGCACCGTTACCTTTGCTCGATCTGGCTGGCCCAGCTCCCCGGCACGACCGCACCCGTTTATCTGATCGACTGCCCCGTGCTCTTCGAGCGCGCTACTCTTTACACGCAGGACGTGGACGAGCATCTGCGCTTCCTGGCTTTCACACGCGCGGCATTCACCGCCTGTCAGCTCATGCAGTGGGCACCCCAGATTCTCCACTGCAACGATTGGCACACGGCATTCGGCCCCCTGTTCCTGAAGTCGATCTACCAAGACGATCCGCTCTTCGCCAAGACACGCTCCGTACTCACGATCCATAACATCGGATATCAGGGCGTGTTCAGTTCCAGTGCCGTGGACGACGTCGGACTGGGATCGAAGAGCTACCTCCTTCATCAGGACCAGATTCGCGCGGGTCATATCAATCCGCTCCTGCACGGAATCATGTACGCGGACGCCATCACGACGGTGAGCCCGACACACGCGCGCGAGATCTGCACCGACCAATACGGCATGGGCTTGCAGGACGCACTCCGCGCACGTGGGAGCACCCTCACCGGAATCCTCAACGGCGTCGACTACGAGGAGTGGGACCCCCGTCATGACCGTCATTTACCGCTGCACTACGACCCCGACCACCTGCAGATCAAAGCGGAGCTGAAACGTGAGCTCATCCACCGGTTGAAGCTTCGGATCGCACCCGACGTGCCGCTGGGCGGTGTCGTCAGCCGCCTGGCCTCGCAGAAAGGCATCGAGCTCATGTTCGAATCGCTGCCGCAAGTGCTGGCCTGGCGCGAATCGGCCCTGGTGGTCCTGGGCAGCGGCGATCCGCAATACGAGCAATTCTTCACCCAGCTCCAGGCGGACTTCCCCGGGCGCGTGGCCTTCCATCGCGGCTATGACGAACCGCTCTCGCACTGGATCGAGGCGGCGAGCGACCTGTTCCTCATGCCTTCTCTCTATGAGCCCTGCGGACTCAATCAGATGTACAGCCTCCGCTACGGCACGGTGCCGATCGTGCGCAAGACCGGCGGCCTGGCGGACTCCGTCGAGCAGTACGACCCCGACACCGGCGTGGGCGACGGCATCGTGTTCAACGACTTCAACACCGAGGCGTTGGAATGGGCTCTCAACCAGGCCCTCGACCTCTATGCGGAACCTACGCATTGGCAACGGATGGTCCGCAATGGCATGCGCCGCGACTTCTCCTGGCAACGGCAGGGCGGGCTGTATGTGGAAATTTACGAGCGGCTGCTGCGATAAGTGCTGTAAATAATTAGCTCTTATAGGGCAAATATAGACGTCACTTTTGAAAAATGGCCCGAGCCCTGCAATTGGAGCCCGTGCGGCAGCGAACCCGCGCGCCGCACGCAGTACGCCCGGGAAGGGCCTTTTTGTCGGGCGCTCTACTGTAATTTGAACGTGCCGTGCTGATCGAAGGGAATGGATCGCAGCAATCCTTCCGACAGGGAGATCCGGCCGGTGAGGTGATAGTCGACGTTGGCGTCGACGCCGTGACTGAGCAGGCTGATGAGCGTGCCGGCCATGTTGGCGGTCATGTTCATGTCGAACTCGGCCTCGCCCAGGGCCGGCACGGTGAAGCTCGCCGCCGACTCTCCGTGCGCGAACTCCTGGCCATTCACCTCGAGCTGATACGTGATCCCTCTGACCGGCAGCACCCGGTCGTTGGGATTCGTCACGTGCATGCGGACCCTGAGCTTCTGCTGCCACAGCGCGCCTTTCAGAAACTCCACCTCCACGACGGACAGTCGCGGCGGCTCGAGCTTCGGGACGAAGAGTGAGCAGGCGGACAGGGCCAGCAGGGCCACGACAATCGCAAACGCTCTCACCGTCGCGCCTCCCAGGCGCAGCGCAAGCCCGGAGCCTGTCCGACTCATGATCGCCCCGGCAGCGTCGAGCACACTGTGCCCGCGCCACCGCGGCTCAACCGCGGTTGTAGATTCCATTGAGGTGCCTGAAGTGGCCGGCCAGCTCCCCGGTGAGCGCGCCCGGTGCAAGGCGCCAACTCCAGTTCCCCGCGGCCGTCCCCGGAGTGTTCAGTCGCGCCTCCGAGCCGAGCGACAGCAGGTCCTGCACCGGGACGATGGCCAGGCCGCCCACCGAGCCCAGCGCGGCCCGGATGAGCGCGTCCGGCATCGACCCGGGAGTGAGACGCAGGAAGTCATCCACCTGTTGGCGGGCGTGCGGCGGCAAGCTGGCGTACCAGCCCAGGGTAGTGTCGTTGTCGTGGGTGCCGGTGTACACAACGCTGTCACGCTCGTGCATGTGCGGCAGATGAGGGTTGGTGCTCTCGCCGCTGAAGGCAAACTGCAGAACCCGCATCCCCGGGAGCCCGAACTCCTTGCGCAAGGCATCGACGTCGGGCGTGATGACGCCGAGGTCTTCGGCCACGATCGGCAGGTCGCCGAGATCCTGCCAGAGAAGCCCCAAGAGCTCTTCACCCGGTGTCGGCCGCCACTCGCCGCTGCGAGCATCCGGCGCACCCGCCGGTACGGCCCAGTGCGCGGCCAACGCGCGGAAGTGATCGATGCGCAGCACATCGACACGCTGCAGCTGCGAGGCGACCCGCCGGCGCCAAAGCCGAAACTGGTCGCGACGCAGCACATCCCAGTCGTACAGCGGATTGCCCCACAATTGCCCCGTCTGGGAAAAATAATCCGGCGGCACCCCCGCTACCGCGGCGGGCTGCCCCGTCGCGTCCAGTTGAAACTGGTCGCGGTGAGCCCAGGTCTCGGCGGAATCGGGAGCCACGTAGAACGGCAGGTCACCGAACAGGCGTACGCCACGCGCCCTTGCGTGCTCGCGCAGTCTCCGCCACTGCACGAAGAACGCGAACTGAACGTTCTTCACCCGATCGAGCTCGGCCGCATACTGTTGTCTCAGGTGAGCCAGCGCCTCAGGTGCGCGGTCCCGCCACTGCGGCGCCCAGCTCCACCACGGCGCCCCGCCCTGCACGAAGCTCAACACTTCGAACAGCGCATAGTCCTCGAGCCAATGAGCGGACGCGGCCAGGAACTCGCCCAGGCCGCCCTGATCCGGCCACTCGCCCGAGTCGATGAACACCGGATTGCCCGCGAAGTCCGACCGGACCCAGTACGGCGAGCCGTCCGCCCCGGTCGGCCCGACGGGCAGGATCTGCCACCCCGAGAATCCCGCTGCGGCCAGCCAGTCGATGAAGGCGCGACCGCCGCGCCCGAGGGCATCGGGCAACGACCCGAGGTGCAACAGCACACCGGCGCGGCGGCGATCGAAAACGGGCAGGCGCGTGTCGGTCACGGAAAGAATCGGTCAGGAAGAGCGTGTCTGGCGCGGCACAGACAGGCTCCTCAGTTGGCGTAAGCACGGCGCACGGCCCCACCGTACTCGGCGGCACCGTGGTTGGTCGAGATCGGCCGGGCCAGCTCCGGCGGGCTATCCAGGCCGAGCAGGCGGTACAGACTCGCGAGCTGGCGGCGGTACAAACGGTCGAACTGGCTGACGGCGTCGGCGGGGTTGTAGTCGCCGAACCACCAGAACCAGTCGGAGCCCTCACACACGGCCAGCTGCCGCTCCACCGCGGCACGGCGCGGCGCATCGAGCGAGCCCGCTTGCAGCACGCGATCGACGGCCACTTTGGCCGCGCAGAGCAGCTCCCACGCGCGGTTCTTGGCGGGATCGCCCATCCAGGTCGCCAGCGTGCCGTGCACCCAGCTCCCGGCCCGCACCTTTTGCAGCGGCGCAGGCTCCAGGCCGCGCGCCAGACAATCGGACAACGTCGTCAACTCCAGCAAGGGGTGATTCGCCAGCAGCGAATACAGGGCCCGCAGGAAGTAATAGCCGTTGAAGGGATAATGTTCCCAGGCGTTCTCACCCTCCAGGCCGATGACCACGGCGTGTCCGGGCGCATTCGCGTAGCGCTTCGCCAACTGCGCCACGGTGTTCACCAGGTTGTGCGCAGCATCGTCGCCGTGCCAGGTGGCATAGGTGAAGCCGACCAGATCGGAAAGCGAGTCGTCGCGAAAGAAGCAACTCAGGCCGGTGCCGGGCAGGCGGTAGGGGCGGTTGTACGAGAGGGGATCGTGTGCCGCCCGGGCGTCGCCGAGCTCCAGGCAACCGCGCAGCACCGTGGCGCTCGAGGCCACCCAGCGAAACTCGCAACGATCCAACAACGTCAAGGTATCGTGACTGATGGCGCCTTCGGCAGGCCAACAGCCGGTGGGGCGCACGCCGAACGCCTGCGCGAAGACCCGCAGTCCCTCCTCCACGTGCCAGCGTGCGCGCTCCGGGCCGCCGGGGTAGCGAGCCTGCTCCGGCAACGCCATGTTGGGAACGGCATCGCGGGCCGAAGCGAAATCCAGCAGCAGCGGCATGATGGGGTGGGCGTACGGGGTCATCGAGAGCTCGACCTGGCCCCGCTCGGAAAGCGCGCGGTACCGGGGGATCACGCCGCCGACCAGCTCGCCGATCAGAGCCAGCAATTGGCGTCGATGCCCGGCGGTAAAGCCACGGCCACGCTCGGTGAGATCGCTCGCCAGGGGATCCGCGCGCCGCACGGTTTCGCCGAGCCAGGCCAGGTGGTACCAGACGGCCAGATCGTGAATGAGCTGGTCCGAGGCGTAACAGACCCGCTCCGGCGTCGCCAGCGTCTCGGCAAGCGTCGCAAGCTCCAGATACGGACCGAAGCGCTCGATCATCTGTTTGCGCTGCGCGCGCAGACAGGCCCGGAGCAGCTCGAGCCGGGTGGCTGGGTCGGTGGGCACCGTGTCGGGGCCGAGCAGCGCGAGCACGGGATCCGGCAGGGGCGCGCCCGAGCGCAGATGCTCGGCCACCCGGCTGCCGATTTCCTGGATCTGCTCGATCAGCACCGGCGAGAAATTCACGACCGCGCGCGCGGCCGGATTGCTCTCCAGGTGCGCCGCCATGTCGGTGTAGTCCTTGATCGCGTGCAGGTACGTCCAGGGCAGCACGTACCGTCCCGTCAACGCGTCGCGATACTGCGGCTGGTGCATGTGCCACAGCAAGACGACCGGCAGGCGGGCTCCGCTTGCGGGGGAGCTCATGCCAGCTTGCGGAGCATGTCCGCTGTGACCAGCACGACACCCTTTTCGGTCACATGGAAGCGATCCGCGTCGGCGGTGCGCTCGACACCGATCGACATCCCCTCCGGAATCTCGCAGCCCTCGTCGAGGATCGCGTTACGGATGACACAGCCGCGACCGATCTCCACACCCGGCAGGATGACGGAGCGCTGGATCGTCGAGCCTTCGTCCACCCGAACGTTGCTGAACAGTAACGACTCCCGCACGACCGCACCGGAAATGATGCAGCCGCCGGAGACCATGGAGTTGATGGCCACGCCCCGGCGGTTGTCCTCATCTAGGATGAACTTGGCGGGCGGCTGCTGCACCTGATAGGTCCAGATGGGCCAGTCCTCGTCGTAAATATTCAACTCCGGCTTGACGTGCACCAGCTCCAGGCTGGCGTCGAAATACGCATCGATCGTTCCGACATCGCGCCAGTAGCTCTGCGCCCGCGTCTTGACGTCCTGGAACGGGTACGCGAACACCTGCAAGTTGCTGCTGATGGCCTTGGGCAGGATGTCCTTCCCGAAGTCGTGCGCGGAGGACTCATCCACGGAGTCTTCACCGAGCATCTTCTCGAGCAGCCGGGTGTTGAAGACGTAAATGCCCATCGAGGCGAGAATCGCATCGGGCCGGCCGGGCAGCGTGTCGGGGACCGCCGGCTTCTCCGAAAACTTCGTGACGCGATTCCATTCCGTCGCGGTGAGCACGCCGAAGTGCACGGAGTCGCTCGCCGGAACCTCCACCACGCCGACGGTGATGTCGGCGCCTTTCTCGACGTGATAGGCGACCATCGGGCCGTAGTCCATCTTGTAGATATGATCACCGGCGAGCACCAGCACATGCTTGGGACGCAGTGCGCGGATCAGTTCGAGATTCT
>DASZVD010000466.1:0-4124 GCA_035547375.1 Steroidobacteraceae bacterium | reverse complement strand
GACCGCGGCCTTCGGGAACCTCAACTATCACTTCATGCCGCAATGGACGCTGGGCGTCGGGCTGCGCTACACGCAGGACAGGAAGAACGCCAACTTCACACAGTCCGTGAACGCGCCGCTCGGCTTCGAGTCCGACTACATCGCCTTTCCCGATGCCCGGCGCGACGACAAGCAGGTCTCCGGCGATGTCACGCTCACCTGGAAGCCGCGGGACGGCCTGCTGGGCTACGCGACGGTGCGCAAGGGCTTCAAGAGCGGCGGCTTCCAGACCGACATCATCGACTTCAGCGATCCGGCGCAGTTCAACTTCAAGCCCGAGACCGCCGTGACCTACGAGCTCGGCGTGAAGTCCGAGATCGCCCACCGCCTGCGCCTGAACGGCGCCGTCTTCGACACGGAGTACAAGGACATGCAGGTGAGCCAGCTGGTCGGCCTGGGCTTCACCACCAACAACGCGGGCAAGTCGCGCATCCGCGGCGTCGAGCTGGAGCTGGACTACGTGCCGGTGGAGCGCCTCACCCTGGGCCTGAGCGGCGGCTGGCTCGACGCCAAGTACCTGCAATTCCCGAACTGCGACTCGCTGGGCCTCGGCCAGAACTGTTCCGGCAACCGGCTGCAGTTCACGCCCGAGTGGAACCTGGGGGCGACCGTCGACTACCGGCAGCCGTTGCCGTTCGGCTCACTCGTCTTCCACGCCGACTCGAGCTCGCGTGGCGACGAATACTCCGACGCGGTGAACTCCGATGGTGTGCGCCTCCTCAACAACGGGGAGGCCAGCTGGCCGCTGAAGATCGGCGGTTACACCCTCGTGGGCGGCCGGTTCGGCTTCGAGACCCCGGACCGCGCCTTCGGCGTGTATCTGTGGGGCAAGAACCTCACCAACAAGGACTATGATCTGCGGCGCTGGCGCTATCCGATCACGCCCGCGGCCTTCGGCGCGCTCGGCGCCCAGGGTATCGAGTTCGTGCCCGGGCAGCCCCGCACCTGGGGCGTAGAGCTCACGTACCGGCATTAGAAGCCGCGCGAGTCTCGAGATCCTTCGTTCCATTCATCCCAAGGAGCACGCAGTGCACACCACCGGCCTGGTCTGTCACGAGCACTATTTCTGGCATCACACCGGCGCCAGCGCGGGACCGCTGCCCTACAGCCTCACCCTGCAGCCGGACCTGCACCCCGAGCAACCCCAGACCAAGCGGCGCCTGCTCGGGCTCCTGGAGGTCTCCGGCCTTCTGGAGCACTTGCAACGGATCAAGCCTCGCCCGGCGACGAGCGCGGAAATCCTCGCGTATCACACGCCGGAGTACGTCGATCGGGTGCGCGAGCTTTCCGCCGGCGTCGGAGGCGACGCCGGTGAATTCACTCCAATGGGAACCGGCAGCTATGAGATCGCCCTGCTGGCCGCCGGCGGCTGCCTGGAAGGTCTCGACGCGGTAGTCAGCGGCAAGGTGCGCAACGTGTATTGTCTGGTGCGCCCACCGGGGCATCACGCGGAGCGTGACCGCGCGCGGGGCTTCTGCATATTCGCCAACAACGTCCTGGTCACGCAGCGTGCGCGCTCCGTGCACGGCATGAAGCGCGTGGCGATCGTCGATTGGGACGTCCACCACGGCAACAGCCAGGAGCATGCGTTTATCGAAGACCCCGCGGTACTGACCGTCTCCGTTCACCAGGACAACTACTATCCACCGGACTCCGGTCACATTACGGAGAACGGCCGCGGCGCCGGCGCCGGCGCCAACATCAACATCCCGCTGCCACCGGGCTCCGGACACGGCGCGCACCTCGAAGCCTGGGCCAGGGTGGTCGTGCCCGCGGTGCGCAAATTCAAGCCCGAGCTCATCATCGTGTCCTCCGGCTTCGACGGCAGCGCCATGGACCCCCTCGGCCGCATGCAATGCCACAGCGAAACCTACCGCGCCCTGGCGCGCATGACCTTGGATCTCGCCGAGCAGCTGTGCAACGGCCGGGTCGTCATGCTGCACGAAGGCGGCTATTCCACCGCTTACGTGCCGAATTGTGGCCTCGCGGTGCTCGAAGAGATGTCCGGGTGGCGCAGTGGCGTCGCGGATCCCTTCCTGCCGCTCTTCGAGCACATGGGAGGACAGGCGCTGCAGCCCCACCAGGCCGCACTCATCGCCGAAGCCGAGAAGCTGGTCGCCCACGTGCCTTGACCGGGCCAACGCGAGCGTGAGAATCCAGGCGTTCCACGCGGCGGGCGCCGAACGCTGTACCATTGTGCCCTCGCACCCGGTAAGCACTGAGGCTTGGCGGGTTAGTGCAGCGGAGCACGATGTCACATGCCGGAATCAGCCACGGGCTACAGCCCCTTGCGCCTCTCGAGCCCATCCGGATTGCGCCTCGAAGCCAACTCAAACGGCTCCGTGCGCCGATTCGATTGCGAGGCCGTCTCACTGGGCCTGTTCGTGGGCAACGAGGTGGAGGGCGGCCCGGCGAATCTCTACCTGCGCCGGCGCGCCAATCCGATCGAATGGGCGGCCCTCCTCGGACCGAGCAGCCCTACACGCTTTCACCTGGATGCCGGCGGCCGTCTGACCGGCACCGGCACGTGGCATGGCATCTCTTACTCACTCGCCCTCGTCCTCGCGCGCGACAAGCCCGTCTGGTTCTGGCACGTACACCTCGAGGCCTCGGAAGCACAGGAAGTCGACCTGACGTATGTGCAGGACGTCGCGCTGGCATCATACGGCGCTGTGCGGTTGAACGAGTTTTACGTCGCGCAGTATTTGGATCACACGCCGCTGCGACAT
This sequence comes from Steroidobacteraceae bacterium, assembly GCA_035547375.1. Lineage (GTDB taxonomy): Bacteria > Pseudomonadota > Gammaproteobacteria > Steroidobacterales > Steroidobacteraceae > 13-2-20CM-66-19. Next base: position 1,356 of record DASZVD010000466.1, on the reverse strand, counting down.
CCGCAACGCGGCACCATGGTGGCCACACGCCAGAATCAAGCCGTGGACGGCCGCTTTCCGTGGTGTTTGATCGGCTCGCTCCGTGAAGGCCTCGCGTTCGCAACGGACGCCAAACAGTTTCACGGGCTGGCGACCCGTGCCGGAGAGCCGCCGGTAGGACTTCTCGCGGATCTGCCGAACCGCCGCCTGCAGCACGAGCACGCGCTCGTCGTCATCCGTGACGCACCCATCAACCTCCTGCCGAAGAGCCCCGTTGCAGCGGGCTTCTTCGGTCTGTATGTGCCCGATCACCCCGAAGCTACTGCACCCCCGGATGTGCAAAAAGCTGCGGACGCGCTCGGCTTGCCCGAAGCCGCTCCGGTGGAAATCAAGACGAGGCAGACGCGCAGGGCTGCCGGCACCGACACCGGGGTGTTCGCCGACACCGGGACCCTCACCGACACCGGAACGCTCGCCGACACGGCAACACTCTTCAGCGCGGCACCGCTGCTCCGGTCGCTCGACCTGGATACGGAGGAGTTGCGCAAGCTGTTCCCGCCGCCGTGGCGGCATGAAGAAACCGACAAGAGCGGCGCACGGCTGTCATTTTTCCACGGCCCTGACCGTCACGTCGTGCTGCGCGCGAAGGAGCTGCGGGTCCTGCGTCCCCATGGGCACATTCTACGCACCGGCTTGCACACCACGCCCGATGAAACGGCGCTCACCTCGACCGTCTGGATGAGCGGCGTGTTTCATTCGATGGTCACGCAAGGTCACGTCAGCATCAATCGCTTCCTGTCGACGGTACACACCTATCTGGGGCTGTTCCGCTCGCACGGTCAGCGCATCTTTGCCGAGATCGGCGGCCAATGGCAGCTTCTGCACGTGCCTTCCGCGTTCGAGATGGCGCCCGATGCCTGCCGCTGGATCTACAAACACGCCGCCGGAGTCATCCAGGTCCGCGCCGCCGCCGAGCACGAACCGCAAGAGCTCACGCTTTCCGTCGAGGTGTTGTCGGGAGAGCCGGTACGGTTGCTGGTTTCACACCATGTCGCGCTCAACGACGATGACGGCAGCGCGCCGGGCGCAGCCCGGTGGCACCGCGACGGGGATACCATAGTGCTCGTTCCGGCCCCTGACACCGATTTGTCGCGCCGCTTCCCGGCAGGCCGCTTCGAGATTCGAGCCCTGCCCGGCACGCAACTCGAGCAGGTCGGGGGCGATGAATTGTTGGTCCTCGACCGGCACTCGCGGCAGCAACCGTTCCTGTGCCTCGTGACGGCACCGGCCGGCGCGACAGGCTTCACCATTCGTGGCGGGCTCGTGCCGGCCGAGGTGCCGCCGCCCCTGCGAGTCGACGCGAGCGGCGGGCTCATT
>DASZVD010000465.1:0-19968 GCA_035547375.1 Steroidobacteraceae bacterium | reverse complement strand
GTCGAGGTACAGCAGCATCGCCGGGTGGGTCTCGACGGCCAGCAGCAGGTCGCTGAAGTTGCCCAGAACGTGCGGGCGAATGGCCTCGCGCTCGAAGCTTCCCGCCAGTCCCAGCAGCAGGCTCTTGTCCACCGAGACGGCGAAGTGGTTCGTCCAGAACTGCGTGAGGCGCTCGAGAAAGGGGCGGTCGGTGCCGACTGCCTGCCGGAAGCGGGCGGTCGCTTCCTGGGTGTAGATGGGGCGCAGCAGCTGCGGCACTTTCATGAGCACCGCCGCGGCATCGCCGGCCGACTGCGCCTGGCGCGCCGCGCGGATCTCCCGGCGCAAGTCCAATGCCTCCACCAGGATGTCGGCCGAGCTTCGCAGTTGTGCTTCGGCAATCTGTGGCGGCGGGCCCTTCAGTTGAATCCGTAACCAATCGCGGCCGTTGCCGCCGATGGCGTCGAGCTCGCCGGGCCGGGCACCGAGGCCGAAGCGGTTTGCTGCAATGGCGGAGGTCAGCCGCTCGAGCATGGTTGGGACAGGCTCCTTCGCTCCTGGAGGCCCTCGAGGGGTGCCGATGAGCGGTATAGCGCGGCACTGCGGGCGGGGTTGACCGCGACGGCGAAGCGAGGGCCGCAGGCCGGGCCATGACGGGGCCGGCTCACAAGTCCGCTATACTGCCCGCCCGCCCGGGTCGATTGATTCCATGAGCACTTCCCCCGATCTCGTTCTAGTCGACGGCTCCTCGTACATTTATAGGGCCTTTCACGCCCTGCCGCCGCTGTCCAACTCACGTGGCGAGCCTACGGGCGCGATTCACGGCGTGCTGAACATGCTCGTGAAGTTCATCAAGGAATACCAGCCCAAGCGCATCGCCATCGTTTTCGATGCCCCGGGCAAGACTTTTCGCGACGAGCTGTTCGCCGAATACAAGGCGCACCGCACGCCCATGCCGAACGATCTGCGCGCCCAGATCGAGCCGTTGTTGACGATTCTGCGGGCACAGGGGCTGCCCATCCTTCGCGAGGAAGGCGTCGAGGCCGACGATGTCATTGGCACGTTGGCATGCCGCGCGGCGGGCGAAGGGCACAGTGTGCTCATATCGACGGGCGACAAGGATATGGCGCAGCTCGTCAATGGCTCCATCACGCTCATCAATACGATGAGCAACAGCACCCTCGATCGCGCGGGGGTCAAGGCGAAGTTCGACGTCTACCCTGAACAGATCATTGATTACCTGGCCCTGGTAGGGGACAGCTCGGACAACATTCCCGGCATCGAGAAGGTGGGTCCGAAGACAGCCGCCAAGTGGCTCAATCAGTACGGCACGCTCGATAATCTCGTTGCACACGCACAGGAGATCAGCGGCAAGGTCGGTGAGAATCTGCGCGCCGGGCTGCCAACTCTGGAGCTCTCCCGGAAGCTGGCGACCATCCACACCAACTTGGATCTGCCGCTGTCTTCCGAGCAGCTCACGCCGTCCGCTCCCGACACGGAGCAGTTACGGCAGCTGTATACGCATTACGAGCTTCGGACATTGTTGAAGCAGCTGGATGGGGAGAGTGCCGGCTCCGCAGCTCCAGGGTCCGCTGCGGCCGTCCCTGGTGCTTCGGCGCAAGTTGGTGAAGCGCTGCAGCCGTTGGAGCGTCACTACGAGACGATCACCCAATGGGCCGACCTGGAGCGTTGGATTGCGGCGCTCGGCCAGGCCGAGCTGTTCGCTTTCGATACCGAGACCACGAGTCTCGATTATATGAAGGCCGAGATCGTGGGGGTCTCGTTCTGCATCGAGCCGGGGAAGGCGGCTTACGTGCCGCTGGCTCATGATTACGCCGGCGCGCCCGAGCAGCTGAATCGAGAGCGCGTGCTCGCTGCGCTGAAGCCTGTCCTGGAGGATCCCGAGCGCGGCAAGGTCGGGCACCACCTGAAGTACGACGCGCATGTGTTGGAGAATCACGGCGTCAATCTCCTCGGGATGCGATTCGACACGATGCTCGAATCGTATGTGTGGAACAGCGTGGCCTCACGACACGATCTGGGCGCCGTGGCGCTGTCGTATCTTGGCATGTCGACGATCGCCTTCGAGGACGTGGCGGGCAAGGGTGCGAAGCAGCTGACGTTCAATCAGGTACCGGTAGACAAGGCAGCGGAGTATGCCGCCGAGGACGCCGACGTGACGCTCTGCGTGCATCGGGAGCTGTGGTCGAAGCTGCAGACGATTCCGGCTCTGAAGACGCTTTATGAGGAGCTGGAGCAGCCGCTCGTGCCGGTCCTGCAGCGCATGGAACATCGTGGTGTGCTCGTCGATCGGGATCTGCTGCGCACACAGAGCCGCGAGATCGCGACACAGCTGCAGGTGTTGACGGTCCAGGCCCACAAGGAGGCGGGCACGGAATTCAACATCGAGTCGCCCAAGCAGTTGCAGCAGATCCTGTTCGAGCGGCTGCAGCTGCCGGTGACGCGCAAGACGCCGACCGGCCAACCCTCCACGGCGGAAGACGTGCTGGAAGAGCTCGCCGCCACGTATGCGTTGCCACGAATCGTGCTCGACTACCGCGCCTTGGCGAAGCTGAAATCGACCTACACGGATAAACTGCCGGAGCAGATCAACGCACGTACGGGCCGCATTCACACATCCTACCATCAAGCAGTGGCGCAGACGGGCAGGCTGTCATCCGCGGATCCGAATCTGCAGAATATCCCGATCCGGCGCACCGAAGGCCGTCGCATCCGGCAGGCCTTCATCGCGCCACAGGGTCATGTGTTGATGGCGGCGGACTATTCGCAGATCGAGCTGCGCATCATGGCGCATTTGTCCGCGGACGCCGGCTTGCTGGCGGCCTTCTCGGAGGATCGCGACGTTCACCAGGCAACGGCTGCGGAGGTCTTCGAGGTCCCGCTCGCGCAAGTGAGCTCCGACCAGCGCCGGTTGGCGAAGACCATCAACTTCGGATTGATCTACGGCATGTCGCCGTTCGGGCTTGCGCGGCAGCTCGGCATCGATCGCGGTTCTGCGCAGAAATATGTCGAGCGTTACTTCCAACGTTATCCGGGAGTGCGCCGCTTCATGGAAGAGACTCGTCTGCGTGCGCGCGAGACCGGTTACGTCGAGACGGTATATGGGCGCCGTCTCTATCTGCCGGACATCCGGTCAGGCAACAAGCAGATCCAACAGGCCGCCGAGCGTGCCGCCATCAATGCTCCGATGCAGGGCACGGCCGCTGACATCATCAAACGCGCCATGATCGCCGTGGATGCGTGGTGCATTCGCGAAGACGTGCCGGCGCGTCTGATCATGCAGGTGCACGACGAGTTGGTCCTCGAGGTCCGAGCGGATGCTGTCGAGGCTGTCGCTACCGGTGTGCGCGAGCACATGGTGCGTGCCGCCGAGCTGCGGGTGCCTCTGCGTGTCGATCTGGGCACGGGCGCGAATTGGGACGAAGCGCATTGAGACGAAGCGCATTGATATGAAGCGTTGGATCCGGCCGTCCTCGCTGCCGTGAAGAGTTACACTTCCACCGCAGGACGCTTTCGCCCCGCTGTGGTTGCCCCGCACGAGCTGGTGCGGGACCGGCTCCTGCGACGTGTTACCGGGGAAAACCAGCTGGGCAGCGCGCACTGCACGCTGATTCTGGGCCCCGCGGGCTTCGGCAAGACCACCCTCCTTGCGCACGTCTACCGGCAGCTGACCGGACAAGGCGATCCCGCAATCTGGCTGGAGTGCAACGAGCACGATGCCGATCCGAGCCAGCTCCTCCACAGCCTGTACGCTGCCGGCAGCGCCGCGGGCGTGAACCCCAAGGATCTCGAGTTCAGCACCGCGGATTTCGCCGAGAGGGCCGCCAGGCTCGGTGCGAATGTTTGCCTCTGCATAGATGGGCTCGAGCACGTCATCGGCACGGAGTCCGAATCTCTGCTACCGCGCTTGCTGCTCGCGCTGCCCGCGCGGGCTCGTGTCGTTCTCGCGTCACGTCGAGCCCCGACTGCGTGGTTCGTCGAACACGAGCTGCGGGGGCTCGCTGCTACGATTCAGGCCGACGATTTGCGCCTCACCCAGGGAGAGCTGGCCGAGCTGCTCTCCGAACGCCTCGCCCCCGAGCAGATCGCCCAGGTTGCCGCTTTGACCGAGGGATGGCCGGTCGCGGTGCAGTTGACCCGCTTGCGCGCCCGAGACATGCCGTCCGTCACGGAGATGCTGGAGCGACTCGAGCGTCAGGGCCTGGGTCTGTTCGAATATCTCGCGCACCGGGTGCTCGAGGCACTCACCGGGGATCAGCGGAAACTGCTCACCGTCACTTCGATATTGCCGGCGCTGACGCCGGCCCTGGCAAACGCTCTCATGGAACGGGACGACGGTTACGCCTTGATGTCCGGCGTCCTGAAGCTGAGTCCCATCGTGAACGTAACGAGCGATAGTGATTTTACCCTGCGCCTGCACCCGCTCCTCAGGCAATACCTGCGCAATGACCTTGCGCGGGCCGGAAAGGAATACGAGAGCACCCTCCATCGGCGAGCCGCACAGGTGTTGGCCGCTGCAGGGCAGACTCTCGAATCGATACGGCATTTCCTGCAGGCGGGCGAGTTGCGCCTCGCCGTGGATCAGTTCGAGCGCGCGGGCGGCGATCAGATGCTGTTGTCTTCCGGACCGAGCCACGTGCAGACGCTCGTTGACGTGCTGCCGCCCGGTGCGCGCAAGCTCTCGCTCAAATTGCAATTCACGGATTACATGCTCGCGCTGATCGCGGGCCGGGCGTCACTGGCCCGCGAGCTGTACGCCCGTCTCCAGCCCCAGGTGCGCAAACCAGCCGCCGCGCGCCATGATCCCGGCTCGGGCTGGAAGAAATACGTCGCCGCCTACCTTTCTGTCGCGGATGATCTCCTGGCCGATCTTCACGGCGGCGCCCGCTCGAGGATCCTCGAGCGTTGCGCCACCGTGGAACGGCTGGCGCACCTGAGCTTTCCACGCAACGAGCTCCACCGTGGGCTGATCCTCGCTGTCGAAATACTCCTGTTTCTAAGACACGCCAGTACCAAGGAGGCGCGGCGTGCGTTCCAGGAGTATGTCGCGCTGTGTGAGCGCAACCAGATCGCCGCTCATCTCCCGTCGGTCAGTCCGCAACGAGGCTGGCTGGCCTTTTTCGACGGCGACCTGGATGCGGCCTCGAGGTTTCTGGAGCGCACCCAGCCGAAGCGGCTGGATCGGTTCGCCGAGCCGGAGCCCCTGCTGGCGCAGCTCAGCAGCGCGTTGGTCGCTTTGATCCACTACGAGCGCAACGAGCTGGACTCGGCATTTGCCGTCGTGGACAGTACGACGCTCGATCCCGACCGCACCTTGCCGGAGAGCTGGGCGCTGCTGTGCCGCGTCCGCGCCCTGTCTCTCGATGCCTTGGGACACTCCAGTGAGACGGATGAGTCCCTCGCCTACGAGTACAGCCAGGCAACGAGGCGCGACGCGCGCCGTCTCGTGCTCATCATTACGGCAACGCGGATGGAACTGAGTCTTCGGCGGGAAGCGCCCGATCTTGCCGCGCTGAAGCGACTCGAGCGCGTCTTCGATCACGAGCTCAAAAAGACCGAGGCTTCCTGGCTGTTTCTCTACACATTGTCTCGTGCAGTGATTCCAGCGCTGGTCGTCGCTCGACAGCACGACCGGGCGCGTGAGCTCGCGACGCGCCTGATCGCGCAGACCGAGGCCCGCGGGCATGCGCTTTTCAAAGCGACCGCGCAAATCATGCTCGCCAATGCCGAGGAGGACTCCGGTAACAGCGCGCGTGCCCGCGAACACCTGAAGTCGGCTCTCGAGATCACGGCAGCCCTGCGAACCGTGCGTCCCTATATCGACCTGTGGTCACGAGCCAGCCCGGCGCTTCTTTGGCTGGTTTCCAAGCCGCTTCCCAGTGAGATTGCCGAGCACATCCGCCAGGTGTTGCGGGCGCTGGACGCCGCGCGGCCCACTACCTTGGAGGGTTGGAGCGAGCTCTCCGAGCGCGAGCGCGACGTGCTGTCGGCGCTTGCCGCGCACACGACCACGAAGGGCATGGCGAGATCGCTGGGCTTGTCTCCCGAAACCGTCAAGCACCATCTGAAGCGGATTTTCTCCAAGCTGGGTGTCCACAGCAGAGCCGCGGCTCTCGAGAAGATAGCCCAGCACCCGGTCTGAGCCCCCTATCCCCCGGTATTGCACGGCGCATCCCCCGCCGCTGTCCTTGCGCTCACGCGCACGCACCCCGTTCAATCCAGCGAGCGCAGCTGGTGCGCACAGGCTCGAAAACATCCATGAAAACCCGAGTCCAGCCCGCCTTCTCCCTGGTTCCGGCCATCCTTCTCGCCGCGCCGGTCGCCGCCGTTGCACAAGAGCAGCTCGATGAAGTTGTCGTCACCGCCCAGAAGCGTGACGAGCGTCTCCAGGACGTACCCATTCAGGTCAATGTTTTCACCGCGCAGAGCATCGCGGACTCCGGGATCAAGAACACCTCCGACTTCGTCGGATACGTACCCAACATGACCTTCGATCACGCCGGCACATACCGCAACAGCTGGGTGGTGGTGCGTGGCCTCGCCCAGGTCACGAACGCGGATCCCCCCATCGCGGTAGTCGTCGACGGGGTACAGCAGGCCGATCAGAAGCAGTTCAGCATGCAGCTATTCGATGTCGATCAGATCGAGGTCCTGAAGGGGCCGCAGGGCACTCTTTACGGTCGCGATGCCATAGGCGGCGCGGTAATCGTCAATACGCGGCGGCCGACGGCCCAGTTATCCGGCTATGCAGATGCCATGCTCGGCAATGGCGATTCCGTGAACGCCACAGTGGGTCTTTCGGGGCCGCTGGGGAGCGATCGCCTGCTGTTCCGGGTTTCCGGCGATTATCTGCACTCCGGCGGCCTGATCAACAATTCCTACCTCGACGACAAATCGGACTTCCTCCACTACGACTACACCACCCGCGGCCGCCTGACATTCCTGGCCAGCGACGCGTGGACCGTCGATCTGCGTGGCCAGATCAACGGGTACAGCTCCTCGACCAATCAATACAGCTGGATCCGGCCAGCCAATCCGAACGTGTTTCCCGACCCCACCTACAGTTTCTATCCCCATGGGATCGGCACCGTGGTCGATACCTCACTCAAGATCGACGGGGATCTGGGGTTCGCGACCTTTTCGTGGGTCAACGGCTATGACCGGTCCAACGAAATCACCCGCGCCGACATCGACTTCAGCAACCCCGTGCAGGCCCCGGGCGGATTCCTGAACCTCGGGTTTCAGACCGGCCAGGGCCAGGACATCCGCACCGAGATCTACACCGAGCAGATGCAGCTGACGTCCAAGGACACCGGCCCGCTGCGCTGGGTCGCCGGCGTGTCCTATCAGTATTTCTCAACGAACCAGTTGACGCGGGTTTTCATCGATCGCGACGGCGATCCGGATCAGTTCTATATCCCCACCCAGCTGATCGTCAACAACAACATACGTAATCTTTACAGATCCACCGGCGTGTTCGGCCAGCTGGATTACGACCTCCTCCCTACGTTGACGCTGACCGCCGGACTGCGCTACGACCACGATGATCGCTCGCAGCACGACATCGCGCACAGCAAGTTCTACAGCGCGACGTTTCTGGCCTCGCAGCCGAAATTGACGCTTTCCTACAAGCCCACTCGCACCAAGACGCTCTACCTCACGGCCAGCAGCGGGTATCGTCCGGGCGGCTTCAATTCGAGCGTCATCTCGCCGACGTTCAAGAGCGAGTTCGTCCGCAACTTCGAGGCAGGCTTCAAGTCGAGCTATCTCGACGGCGCCGTGGTCCTGAACGGCGCCCTGTTCTACGAGAATGATCACAACTACCAGTACTACTACGTCGACGTGCAGACCGCATCGCAGATCGACCAGAACATCGATCGGGTGGGCATCAAGGGCGGCGAGCTCGAATTGCAGTGGCACCCCATTTCGAGCTGGCTGCTGTTCGCCAATTTCGGCTACAGCGACGCCCGCATCAAGGAGCTGGCGGCCTATCCTCAATATGTAGGCCACTACACTCCCAATCTCACGCCGTGGAACGGCTCGGTGGGCACGGAATATCGGGCTCCCCTGGTCGGAGAGTTGAAATGGTATGGGCGAGTCGACGCTCAGCTGTATGGACGCAAGTACTGGCAGGTCGACAACGTTGACGTCCAGGACGCCAAGCAATATCTGAATGCTCGCCTGGGCATCGAAGGATCGTGGTGGGGTGCGTACCTCTGGGGACGCAACATCACCAACACGCGCGCCTACTCACAATACGTCTCCCCCGCGTTGGGCGTCGGGGTCGCGGGAATCGGTCTGCTGGTCGAGCCGGCGACTTATGGTGTCGAGCTGCGCGCCAAGTTCTGATGCCAATGATGAATATACGTATCAAGGTCGGGCGCTTTTTCGACGGCACGACCGTGCACTCGGATGAGGCGCGCTATATCGTCGTCCGCGGTGGCCGTATCACGGAGATATCCCGGGTAGGCGAGGTCCCTGGGACGGGCGAGCGATTCACGGAGATCGACGCCACCGGACTGACGGTGTTGCCCGGCCTCATCGACGCGCACTTTCACTCTGTCAGCTCTACGTTTGATGTTGCGTCGATAGATCGTACACACCCGTCCTTGCGCGCTCTCGATGCGCGGCGCCACCTGGAGTCCGCTCTCCTGCGGGGTTTCACGACCGTGCGGGATGCCGGAGGCGGCGATATCGGCCTGGTCCGCGCAACCGAGCAAGGGCTGATTCGCGGGCCGCGTCTCTTTATATCCGGGAAGGCGCTCTCCCAGACGGGGGGGCACGGCGACATGCGGGCGGCCGACAGCGTTGCGCTGTGCAACTGCGGGTATAACGGCGCGCTCAGCGCCGTTGTCGACGGTCCGGATCAGGTTCGCGCCGCCGTGCGCGAGCAGCTCCGGCAAGGCGCCCACCAGATCAAGCTGTTTGTCTCAGGCGGCGTGCTGTCTCCCACGGATCCCATTTGGATGAATCAGTTCACCGATCAGGAAATTCGCGCAGCGGTGGAGGAAGCCGCTACACGCCGTACTTACGTCATGGCACACGCGCACACGGCCGAAGCGGCGCGGCGCTGCGCGCGCAACGGAGTACGGTCCATTGAGCATGGCACTCTGATGGATCGTGCAAGCGCCGACGAGGTTGCACAGGCCGGCGCATTTGTCGTCCCGACCCTGGGCGTTGTGGATGCCTTACGGAAGAACGCGGCCTCTTTGCCCGCCGGCGCCGGTGACAAGCTTCGCCTGGTTGCCGATGAAAACATGAAATCGCTGGACGTTTGCGCGAGCGCCGGGGTGAAGCTGGGATTCGGCACGGATCTGTTTGGATCCTTGCGCGAGCAGCAGAGTCGGGAGTTCACGGTGCGCGGCCAAGTGCAATCGAACACGGAAGTCATCGCTTCCGCGACTCACATCAACGCCGAGCTTCTGAACATGAGCGGCGACCTGGGAGCCCTCACGCCCGGGGCGTTCGGGGACCTGATCGGCGTTTCCGGCGATCCCTTCGCTGACCTGCAGGTGTTGGCGACACCCGAAACCCACCTCAAGCTCATCGTCCGCGGCGGTGAGATCGTTCTCAATCTGCTGACGGAGCATGGAAAGTGACGGCTGCCGCAATGGTGCTCGGCGTCGATGTCGGGGGTACGAACACCGACGCCGTGATCTTGCACGGTAATACCGTAATCGCCTCGGCCAAGCGCTTCACGACCGAGAATGTGGGCGGCGGCCTGATCGAGGCGGTCAAAGCCGTGCTCCAGGAGTCCGGTCTGTCCCCGCAGCGGCTCGCGGCAGTCATGATCGGCACGACGCAGTTCATCAACGCTTTCGTGCAGCGGCGCGACCTGGCTCAAGTCGCGGCGGTCCGGGTCTCTCTCCCCAAGACGGACGGGATCCCTCCGATGGTCGGCTGGCCGGAGGACCTGATCGAAGTGGTCGGGCGTCAGTCCTACCTCATCGGCGGCGGCTCCTTCTACGACGGCCGCGTGTACGCCCCACTGGACGAGGATGGCCTGAAGAAGGCAGGCCGGGAAATCAAAGAGGCCGGAGTCCGCTCCATAGCGCTCACTGCCAACTTCGCTCCGGTTCGCCCCGACATCGAGCGCCAAGCGGCAGACATCCTGCGCCAGGCTCATCCGGATGCGGATATCACGCTGTCGCATGAAGTCGGCGGCTTGGGCCTGATCGATCGGGAGAACGCCGCGATCATCAACGCGTGTCTGCGGCCGCTCTCGCGCCGCGTCGTGTCCTCACTGATCGACGCGCTCGGTCACCTCGGAATCAGGGCGCCGCTGTATCTCAGTCAGAATGACGGCACCCTCGTGTCGACCAGTTATGCGACACGGTTTCCCATCGTCACCTGCTCGGCCGGTCCCACCAACAGCATCCGGGGCGCGGCTTTCCTGACCGGGTTACAGGATGCCGTCGTGATGGATATCGGCGGTACCACGACAGATCTTGGTTTTCTGGTCCGGGGCTTTCCGCGCGAAACAGCAACAGCTCATCCCATCGGTGGCGTCCGCACGAACTTTCGCATGCCCGACGTTCTGTCGATCCCGCTGGGAGGCGGTACCCGCGTTCATGGCACGACGAAAAACCTCAAGCTCGGACCGGATTCGGTTGGGTATGAGCTCACGCGGCGCGGGCGCGCGTTCGGCGGCACGGAGCTGACGACAACGGATGTTGCCGTGCGCTGCGGGCAGGCGGTGCTCGGCGATCCGGCTCTGGTCGCCGGAATCGACGCTGACCTTGCCGGTGCGGTCATGGACCGGATTCACAACCAGATTGAAGACGCCATCGATCAAATGAAAACCAGCAGTCTCCCGGTTCCGGTCGTGGTGGTGGGCGGCGGCAGCATTCTCCTGAGCCGATCGCTGCGCGGCACGTCGAAGGTTATCCGCCCACCCCATGCCGAGGTCGCCAACGCCGTGGGCGCCGCGATATCGATGGTCAGCGGTCGCGTGGATCGAATATTCGATTTCTCCGCGGGTCGCGAGCCCGCGCTGGAGCAAGCAAAGGAAGAAGCGCGGGCCGCTGCGCTCGCCGCGGGCGCCGTGCCGGACTCCATCGAGATTGTCGAGCTGACCGAATTGCCCATGACGCACATGAAAACCACCGCCGTCCAGGTGAAAGTCCGTGCCGTGGGCAAGCTCCACGCCGGAGCACTGTGATGTACACAATTTCGAGCGTCGACGACGTGCGCGATATGGCCCGCGGCGCGGTCATTCTCGGAGCGGGCGGCGGCGGCGATCCTTACGTTGGCGAACTCTACGTGCGTAACCAACTTGCCGAAGGACGCACTCCCGTGATTCTGGATGCCGCCGAGCTTGCGGACGATGCCTTCGTCGTCTCCATAGCCGGCGTGGGCGCACCCACCGTCATCATCGAGCACCTGGTCAGCACGCGGACCCTGCTGCGCCTGCTGGCGGCCAGCGAGGAGTTTTATGGCCGTAAGATCGATGCGTTGATCAGCGCTGAAATCGGCGGTGCCAACTCGATGATTCCCGTTGCCCTGGGCACGCTGGCCGGCATTCCGATCGTCGACGGCGACGGCATGGGCCGGGCCTTCCCCCATCTTGAAATGACTACATTCGGCGTTTACGGGTGTCCCGCCACGCCGAGCGTCCTGATGGATGACTCCGGAAACGTCGTGAACGTGAGGACCGTCAGCAACCGCACCGCGGAAGACGTCGTGCGGGCTGTGTGCGCGTCGCTGGGATCCGAGATCTTTGGCAGCTTCTATCCCATGACCGGCCGGCAGGTGAAACAGTTCACCGTTCACAAGACCGTGACCCACACGCTGGAGATCGGGCGGCGCATCCGGGCCGCCCGCGACTCACAACGGGATCCGGTGAAAGGCCTGATCGAATTCCTGAACACGCCGTCGGAAAACAGGTATGCGCTCGAGCTTTTCAATGGCCGCATCGTCGATGTCGTACACGAGACGCGGGACGGTTGGCACTGGGGATACGTGCTGATCAGCAGCGGTGCCAGCCAGGAGCCGGAATTCAGGATCGAGATCCAGAACGAATATCTCGTCGCGCGCCGCCACGGACGCACGGTCGCGATCGTTCCCGACCTGATCATCATTCTGGATGCCGAGTCAGCCGAGCCCCTCACCGCCGAGATGCTGGCGTACGGTCAGCGGGTTCGCGTCGTCGGCTACAGTGCCGCACCCATCATGCGGCGGCCGGAATGCCTGCAGGTCTTCGGTCCGCCGCTCTTCGGGATTCACGAGGAATTCCAGCCGGTCGAGAAGCTCGCCGCGGCGGTGCGCTGAAGATGCGCGAGCTCGTTGCCTATGTCTTCGGATTCGCCATGTTGCTGAATGCCGTGCTGTTCATACCGCAAGCGCTGCACCTGTGGCGCACGAAGACCGCCCAGGGCGTGTCAGTCGCCTCCTTCGCGGGATTCAACGCGCTGCAGGCGGTGGGGGCGCTGCACGGCTATTTCGAACACGACGCCGCACTGGCCGTCGGCATGCTGGCGAGCCTGCTCAGCTGCGGCACGGTCACCGTGCTGGCCGCCAGGTATCGGTAACCCTCGTAAGGATTGGCTGCTCGATTCTTTCAACACGTCGCTCACCAGGAGAAGCTAACATGCGTTGCATTGCGAATTTCATGGTTCCTGTGTTGCTGGGTCTGTCCGTTTCAGCCGCGGCGCTGCCGGCGGCAGCCGCCGAAAGCGCGACGTCCGCCGTCGCGGCGACGCCGGCGGATGCGGGTCTCATCGAGTTCACGAAGGCGTGGATGGATGCCGCCCTGGGCCGCGATACGAAGTTCATCGCCGCTCACTCCATCGCCGCGCCCAAGGAAAGCTTCCTGGTGTTCGGCACGAGCGGCGAGCAGGGCCATCGCTATGACGAGTTTCTGGACCATCTCAACGGGCTGAAACCCTTCAAGTGGACCGAGATCATTCCGGAAGGCTACGTGGTCGGCGACTTCGCCTGGCTCTTCGGGACCGCCCAGGCGCCGATGCCGACCGGCGACGTGGCCAAGGCCCGGTGGACCATGGTGGCGCGGCGTGTGCACGGTGAATGGAAAGCGGTCCATTTCCATCTTTCGGAGCCCGTGCCGCGCAAGGGAATCAAGAAAGGCAGCTGATCGGATCAGGCACAGCCGCGGAGCCGCAGCCGAGTGGCGGCTCCGCGTCACCGCGAGGATCGCATCGAGACGTCCATCCTCGTTGCCTTCCTCGCCTGCTGCGTACCGGTCACCTTCAAACACCAACTCCAGGCGCACGCGCCGGCTCACCCGGGCGGCTCACGAGGCCGGCGTGCGCTAGAGGCGCACGCGCAAGAGTGGCGTACGCGAGGCTGATCGCGCGTCAAGCCCGCAAAAAATAGCAGCGGCGCTGCAGTACGGGCCTCGGTCTCAGAGGCTCGGAAAACCAATCACTTACGGTCGCCTACACCTTCGGTAGCGCAAGCCCGGCGGCTCGTTCCAACCGCGGGCTCGCTCGCGGCACGCCATGCTGAACTTTCAACTCCAACGGGAGTCAGTTGCGTTCACTTGGTAAGATGCGAGGTCACTCCCGGCTCGTGGCGGGCGTCGGACAATTCCTTACACCACCTTGCGATAACCTTTCAAACGGAGCCATCGAGGTTCTCAACATGCGAAAACTTCTGCTCGCCAGCTCGCTGGCACTTCTCGCCAGCGCGGCCCATGCCGATGACCTGCTCGGTCTGTATGCGGGTGTCGGTGTGACTCGGGCGAAGATGGAAGATGTCTTCCACACGAATTTCTCTCTCAGCAACACGTCCTGGAAGATCTACGGCGGCTTCCGTCCGCTGGGCTTCCCGCTGGGTGTGGAGGCTGAATACATGGACCTCGGCAGCGCGGACGGGTACACGTACTACGGGCCTGCCCATGCGGACTCGAAGGCGTTCGCCGCCTTTGCGGTCGGCTATCTGCCGATTCCGGTCCCCGATATCGACGTGTACGGCAAGGCGGGGCTCGCCCGCTGGCAGTTCAACGGCGATCTGCCCGAGCAGGGCCTGTTCGGCCTGTCACAGAACGGAACGGACTTTGCCTGGGGCGTGGGCGCCCAGGTCCACTTCCTGAGCCGCTTTGCCGCGCGGGTCGAATATGAGCACTTCAACGTCCGGGAGGCGGATGACGTACAGCTCTACACCCTGGGCGTGTCGTATACGTTTCTGTAGCGTCGACGATACAGTTTGAAAATTAATTCATTGATTTTATTACAGATTCTGTTTGAGATTTCTGCGGAACTTCTCCTCGTCCCGGTCGTCTGACTTATTGAGTGCCACGTGCACTCCCCGCTTCCCTCCCTGAGCGGGTACGACCCGGTTCACGAGACCTGTGCCGGGTTAGTCTGGCCCCGGTGGCCTCGCGGCCGCCGGGGTTTTTTATTCTTCATGGGCTGGGCTGAAAGACGCCTGGCGGCGCTTTCAGCGGAAGGTGCGCCCATCTACTTCAGCCACGCTTCAAGGACCCTTTGAGCCTCTTCCACTCCCGTCTTCGCTAGAGCTGAGAACAGCTGTACGGTTCCCTGGCCTTCCAGGGCGGCCGTCGAGCTTTTCAGGACTTTGGCGCTTTCGCTGCGGTTCAGCTTGTCCGCCTTGGACAGCAGCACGTGCACCTTCTGGCCGGCACCGGCCCAGCTCAACAGCGCTTCGTCCCCGCTCGCGATTCCGCGGCGGGCATCCACGATCAGGAACCATCCTCGCAATGAGCTCCGGGTCGCCAAGGCATCGATGAGCGGCTGCCACGTACGCCGCTCGGCTTCGGGGCCTGTCGCGTATCCGTAGCCGGGCAGGTCCACGATGCGCTGCCCCGGCGCCAGCTCGAAGAAATTCAGCAGCCGGGTGCGACCCGGGGTCTTGCTGGTACGTGCCAGCCCCTGCCGTTGGACGATCGTATTGATGGCGGTCGATTTGCCGGCGTTGGAGCGGCCGACGAACGCCACTTCGGCGCCCCGGTCGGCCGGAAACTGCCCGGGCGCCGCCGCACTGATCAGGAATTCGGCCCGGGGGAATCGGCTCATGAGCTCTTAACCTGTGGATGAGGGGTGCGCGGGGAGGGTGGGTATAGCGGTCACCCACAGCCACAAGGGCTGCTCCGCCCGCGTAGTGTACACTTCGGCGCCCTCGAACCACGGGACGAAGCGGAAACAAAACACAATGGCGAAGAAGATGAGTTGGCTCCACGGCGCCGCGTTCGCCGCATCGGTTGCACTGGCTCTGGTACGGGTCCCTGCTCAAGCACAGAACAATCCGGCGGAGCCGGCTGCCGCAGCACCCGCGGCGGCTGCACCCACGCCGGCGGCGGCTGCCGAGGCACCCGGGCCAGCGACCTCGACCGGTCCTCTGGATCCCTTCGCACACGGTAACGCGCAGAACGGTGCCACCAAGGCTGCTGTGTGCTCCTCGTGTCACGGCCCGAATGGCAACAGCTCGAATCCCGAATGGCCGCGCCTTGCCGGCCAGAACGCCGCCTACATCGCCGGGCAGCTGCGGCTCTTCCGTGCCGGCACCCGCGACAATCCGATCATGAAGCCGCTCGCGGCCACTCTCTCCGACCAGGACATCAGCGATCTCGCCGTGTACTACCAGGCGCAGACGGTGTCAGGTCTCGAAGCCGATCCCTCATACTGGAAGGAGGGCGGCGACCTGTACCGCCGCGGCGACAAGGCCCGGAACATTCCGGCTTGCATCGCCTGCCACGGACCGGTCGGTCGCGGCAATATGGCTGCGGGCTATCCGGCACTTCGCGCCCAGGAGTCTGTCTATGTAGTGAAGCAGCTGAACGATTACGCCAGCGGCGCCCGCTACACCGGCTCGAGCGTCGCACAGGCGGACCCGAACAGTGCAATGATGTTCACCATCGCCAAGCGCCTGACGCCCGAAGACATTCGCAACGTGGCGTCCTACGTGCAGGGCATGCGCTGACACCGGCCCGGCATGCGCTGACACCGACGCACCCGCCAACATCGAGGCTACGATGATCCGACCGCTGATCCTGACATCGCTGCTCGCTACGCTCGTCTGTGCATGCGGACATGCATCCACTTCGCGCCAACAGGCCACGGTACCCGCCGCGCAGCAGACGCGACCGGCGACCCAACAGCCTGCCGCGCCCGCCGCAGCTGCGACTCCCGAGAGTGAGGCGGAGCAGGCGACCGCTGCCCAGGAGTCGGCCGGCGAGGCGGGGGACGAGGACCACACTCCGCCCGATCGTGGTGATGTGAGCCTGGAGCATCTCGCGGCCCTGCCGGCCAGTGCTCAGCTGCCCTCGGGCAAATGGAAGCCGGGTGTGAATTACGATCCGCTCGTGCCGGCGCAGCCGACGAACGTGTCACCCGGAAAGGTCGAGGTCGTGGAAGTGTTCTGGCTGGGCTGCCCCCATTGCTATGCGCTGGAGCCGTATATCCAGGCCTGGCTGAAGAGCAAACCGGGCTACATCGATTTCGTGCGGGTTCCGGTGATGTGGGGTCCCGCGCACCGCGCCCATGCCCGTCTTTACTACACCCTGATGGCGCTGAACCGTCCGGATCTCGTCGAAAAGGCTTTCGACACCATTCAGCAACAGCACAATCCGCTCATCTCCCAGAGCGACGACGAGTCGCTCAAGATGCAGGAGGCGTTCGCGAAGGACAACGGAGTGAGCCCGGACGACTACGCCAAGGCCTACAACTCGTTCTCGGTGAATTCGAACCTGCAGCGCGCCGAACAGCTGACGCAGCGCTACCAGGTGCAGGGCGTCCCGCTCATCGTGGTCGACGGAAAGTACACGACGGACGTCGCCAAGGCCGGCGGCCCTCAGCAGCTCATCTCGCTCATCGACGATCTTTCAGCGTCGGAGCGGAAGCACTGATCACCTGCTTCCATTCCCATTAGCGCCGCTTCGGGAGTTTTCCTGCAGGCGGCGCGCCTCTACCGCCACACCCCTTCCGCCGCCCCGGCAAACATCTCCACAGCCTGGGGGACGTAAAACGGCGCGTGGTTGAATCAACAGGAATCCGTGCAGACCGCCCGCGGCGCGCTTCTCTGACGCGTGGTCGGTGTTGCCGTTTGCAGATCCTTGGGAGTGTCATGCTGCTGGCGCTCCTGCCCTGGTTCTGTGGTCATGCCTCGGCAGCCCCACTGAGCGTCGGGGTGGATGTGCCGTTCCAGGCGTATCTGGATCGCACAGGCAGACTTGGCACGGATGAGTTCCTGGCACTGGTCGCAGGGCTTCCGATTCAGCACCGGGTGTCGTCACTGGGATACTCCCACTCTGTACTGTGGGTGAGGGTGGATCTGCCTGCTGCGTCGTTTGCGGGCGGGGAGCGCTGGTTGCAGTTGGGGCCGGTTTATCTGGACCACGTGGTGCTGTACTACCGCCCGCTGGATATGGCCGCTCCCTGGGTGCGGCGGCAGACGGGTGCCATGGAGTCGGGGCCGAGCGGGGATCTCGATTACCGGCTGCCCGTGTTTCGGTTGCCGCCTCCACCGACGCAGTCGCGGGGTTACGAAGTCGTGATCCGCGTGCAGAGTACCAGTGCCCTGTTGGTGCAGGCTTCCCTTTGGCGTCCCAATGAGTTCCTGGTGCACGCGGCCGGCCGTACGGCGTTTTGGGGGTTCTACTTCGGTCTTGCCGCCATGACCGCGGGACTGGCCCTGCTGTTCGCCCTGGTGCTCCGGCGACGGTTGTTCTGGTCGGTATTCGCCTGCAGTGCCGTCACCTATCTCGTGGTGGCCTGCCTCCAGGGCTATGTCGACTGGCTGTTGGGACGTTCCGTACTGCATCTGCAGCACTATGTGGTCGATACGTGCGTGTTGCTCAGCTACGGCGTCGTGCTGTGGATGGGTGACGAGCTCGTGAAACTTGCGCAGATTGCACCTCGCACCCACAAGGTGGTGATGGGTTGCGCTTTGCTGAACCTGCCGCTGCTGCTGTGCATCCCCTTGGGCTTCTACGGCTTGGCGGTCCGGTTGCAAGGGGTGTTCTTTGCGGCGGGTGCGTTGATCTTCACCGCTGCCGTCGTGCGGCTGTGGCGGCGGGGCGAGATCGGTGTTCTCACCCTGGTGCTGGGGCTGTTGCCGGGTTGCTATCTGGGGTCTGCGCTGCTGGCGTTGCTGGCGCTCTACGGATGGATACCTTTCTACGAAACTTTCAACAGCGCCTGGCAGTATGTCGTGATGGCCAACATGATGGGCGTATTGGGCATGGCGGTAGTGAGGGTCCGCGCAGAGGACCGGGAAATCAAGGAGAAGTCGCAGTTGGCGCGAGAGCTTGCAATCGAGCGCGAGGCCAGCTTCCACCAGCGCCAGTTCATCGGCATGGTGTCGCACGAGTTCAGGACGCCGCTGGCGATCATCAGCGGGGCGCTTGCGAACCTTGGGGTTCCATCGCTCTCCGCAGAACAGCGTCATCACCGTCATGAAAAAATACGGCGCGCCACGGAACGCCTGGTGCAACTGACTGACAACTGTCTGGCCGATGCGCGTCTGTCCGCGGACTCGCTTTATCTGGATCTCAAGCCTGCCGGGCTGCTGGACCTGGCACGCACGGCTGCCGCCGCAGCCGAGGTGGTGGCACCCCACAGTCTGCAGCTGACACTTCAGGGTCGCGCCGTTGACGAGGGGGATGAGGCAGCGGAGCAGCCGTGGCAGATGGTGGACGCCGGCCTGCTGCGCATCGCACTGCTGAATCTGCTCGACAATGCGCTGAAGTACTCCCCGGGAGGGCTGGTGATGCTCGATGTGAGCCGCAGGAATGAGCTCTGCGTCCTCAGCATCGAGGACCAGGGGACGGGTATTCCGCCAGACCAGGTGGAACAGATCTTCGAGCGCTATCGTCGCGCGAGCACATCCATGAACGTGTGGGGGGCAGGGCTGGGATTGTACGTGGCACGCCAGGTGGCTCGGGCCCATGGTGGGGATCTCGTCCTCGCCGCCAATGGTCCAGGAGGCTGCCGCTTCGAACTGCGCCTGCCCACGCACGCCGCTGGAGTGGGCGCATGACAGCCCCGGCACGCATCGCCATCGTCGAAGACAGCGCCGACCTGCTGGACGAGCTGATGTTCTTCCTGCGCGCCCGGGGTTACTCGGTCTGGGGTGTCGGCAACGCCGAAGCCTTCTGGAAGCAGCTGCACCGTGATCCGGTGGACATCGTGCTGCTGGACATCGGGTTGCCCGGCGAGGATGGCTTCAGCGTGCTCGAGTTCCTGCACGGTCTCGCGGAGCACTGCATCGTTGTCATGACGGCCAGGGGTGGCAGGCAGGACCAGCTGCGCGGCCTGGACCTGGGAGCGGATGTGTACCTGATCAAGCCGGTGAACTTCGCGCAACTGGCCAGGACCCTCGATCAGCTGTGGAGCCGGATGCAGCGCCAGCCCGGACTGAGGCCGTTGCCTGTGTCCGGGCGCTGGAGTCTCGCCGGGGAGACGCTGTCGAGCCCCTCGGGAGAATCGGTCCCGCTGACACCGCAGGAGCAAGGCGTGGTGGAGGCATTACTGCGCAGCGTGAACGAGATCTGCGGTAAGGAGCAGCTGCATCGGCAATTGTTTGGTTCGCACGTCACGATAGACCTGCACCGCATCGACGTGATCGTCAGCCGCCTGCGCAACAAGGCGCGTCACAGAGGCATCAGCCTGCCCATCAGGACGGTCTTCGGCAGGGGTTTCGTTTTTGTGGATCACGTAACATAAAACCCCGGCCTTATTGAGAGCTTTGAGAGGATTGAGACTGACGGCGAGCTGACGTCCTTGGGGAAACTGGCGCCCACCTCGTGGTTGTCATGACCCTTCAGTCGGGATGCTATGAATCGCTTCTTCCGTCCAGTGCTCTCATCGCTCCTGTGCCTGGGATTTGTCCTCCAGGCCACGCCGGCGGGCGCGCAGTCCCAACCTTTCATGGTCCAGGAAACCTTCACCGGCGCCACGGCGGCTTCCGACTGGACGCTCTATAACGATGCCGTGCTGACGGCATCCCCGAGCATCAACATCGACCCCGTGGGGCAGGGCTGGCTGCGGC
>DASZVD010000464.1:0-4682 GCA_035547375.1 Steroidobacteraceae bacterium | reverse complement strand
CCACCCCCGAAAATCACCGCCGCGCAGGCCGCCGCCGCTACGTCCATGTAGTGCAGACCTTCGCGAGTGGCTTCCCAGAAAATCAATGCCTTACCCTCGCGCTATCCCTCGAATCCGCGAAGTCGGGCTAGCAGCTGTCGGACTTAGGTCGTAGGGTGTCAAATCTCCTGCGCGAACAGCGCTCGCATACGAGCGGTGAGCCCGGCGGGGTCCGCGTCGGGTGAATGATGCTGCTCCCATTCGCCGATCTGGAGCGAGCCTTCGTAGATCAGCTTGCAACGCTCATAACGGCGCCGCATGTAGCCGGCGAGGACTTCTTCCACCGGAGCCCCACTCCCGCACAGCTCCGCGATCACGATGCCATCCTCCATGGCTTGCGCGGCGCCTTGTCCGAGGTGCGGTGTAGTGGCATGAGCGGCGTCGCCGAGCAAAACGACTCGTCCCTTGTACCAGGGAGCGGGGAGGAAGACAGCGTGCAGCGGCCGATAGACGACCAGACTCGAATCCGTGATCTGATCACGCAGCCGCGCCATGGGCCCGGTGCAGCGGGCGAGGCGCGCGCGGAAGCTCTCCGCGAGCTTGTCTTCCGGAATGCGCTCGGTCGCCGACTCCGCCTGCACGAGCAGCACGTATCCGGTATCGGGCGTCAGTGGAATGAAGCCGCACTTACCCGTTTCGAGCCCGGCGTACATGACCGCGCGAGTCATTTCGGGCGGCCGCGGTACGTTGTAGCGCCAGACGCCCTGCCCCGTAAATGTGGGCTCGTATGTGTTGCCGAACAGCGCAGTGCGAACCTTGGAATACGCTCCGTCGGCCCCGATGACGAGATCATACTCACTCGATGTGCCGTCCGTGAATGTCACGGTGGCGCTCGCACCCCGATCCGCGATGTCGGTGAAGGTCACTCCGAGCCGAACGCTTACCCCCGCCTCACGAACAGCATCCGTGAGCACCTTGTGCAACGCGGGACGCGTCAGTCCCAGGTCGGCAGGGAGATGGGGACCTGCAATCCGGTCACCCGGAATGTCGGCCAGCAGGTGATTGTCGAGATCGCGGAACTCGAGGCCCTCGTACGGGAAGCCCGCGGCCACGCATTTCTCGGCGATTCCCAGAACCGACATCGCGCGCAAGGCATTCCCCTGCACCACGATGCCGACGTGGTAAACGGTCCACTCCCGGTTGATTTCGACCAGGTCCACGGCGATGCCGGCCTTGCGCAGCGCCAGGGCGGCCGAGAGCCCCCCGATGCCACCCCCTATCACGAGCGTCTTGTTCACGTGTCGAGTCCTATGAGTCGCGCGGCGTTGCCCCCGAGGAGGGCCGCTTGGTCGGGCTCACTCAAGCCCAGGGCCGCAACGAGGCCGTGCACATCGTATGAGCCCATGTCGAATGGATAGTCGGTGCCGAGCACCACCTGGCCGATCCCCACCTGGCCGATGAGGTGTCGCAGTCCCGCGGGGGTGTACACCAGCGTGTCGAAATGAATCTGACGCAGATACTCGCTCGGCGCCTTTTTCATGGTGTGCGCGTCCGGGCGCGCGCGGTAGCCGTGGTCGGAGCGGCCGATGTACGCAGGGAGATAGCCGCCGCCGTGCGCGGCGAGGATCTTCAGGCCCGGATGCCGATCCAGCACGCCGCCGAAAATGAGATGCGACAGCGCGAGGGTGGTCTCGAGCGGCTGGCCGACGATGTTCTGCAGGTAGAAGCGATTGACCCGCTCGCCGAGCGAGGTGCCGAAGGGATGGATGAAAACCACACAGCCCAGCTCCTCCGCCCGTGCCCAGAATTTTGCGAAGCGCGGATCGTCCAGCTCCAGGCCGTTCACGGCGGTCGAGATCTCCACCCCGCGCATGCCCAGCTTCCGCGTGCAGTGCTCGAGCTGCTCGACGGACAGGTCGGGGTGCTGGAGCGCCACGTTGCCCAACGCCAGCAGCCGCCCGGGGTGCAGGGCGCAGGCCTCCGCCATCTTTTCGTTCGTGGTCCGCACGATCTCGCGTGCCAGGTCGAGGTCGGCCCAGTAGTAATGCTGCACCGAGGTGGGACTCAACACCTGCACGTCGACGCCCATCTCGTCCATGTCCTTCAGGCGCAGCTCGACCGACGTGAGCTTCGGGAAGGCGTTCGGCAACATGGTCCTGTTGTTATAGTCCACCGACGGCCCACCCATGACCCGCCGTTGCACCGCAGGCTCCGCCAGCTTCTCGGGCCGTCCCTTGACCAGCTGCTCGACCTCGGGCACGAACGAATGGCAGTGCAGGTCCACGGTGAGCGTCCGCCCGCTGCCGCGTACGACCCGGCCCGCCCGCCCGGGCTGCTCGGCATCGGCAGCGGGTGAACGTGTGTGCGTCGAGCAGCTGTGCAAAAGCATGCAACCTCCGGATCACTGCGCCGTGTAGCCGCCATCCGCCAACAAGCTGGCCCCCGTGATGAGGCCGGCCGCGGGCGAGGCCAGAAATGTAACAGCCGCGACGACCTCGTCAATGGTGCCGATCCGTCCCAACGGGATCCGGTCCACCACCGAGCGGCGAAACGCCTCGTTCGCGAGAAATGGCCGGGTCATCGGCGTCTCGACATACGTCGGCGCCACCGAATTCACGCGGATGCCCAGCGGCGCCAATTCGACGGCCATCGCCTTGGTGAGCCCCTCGATCGCGTGCTTGGTCATGCAATACACGGTGCGATTGGGTGCCCCGACATGTCCCATCTGCGAGGACATATTGATGATGACGCCCGCCTTTGCGCGCGCCATGATCCGGGCAGCGGCCTGCGCGGTAACGAACATCGAGCGCACATTCAACGTGAGGAGCTCATCCAGCGTGGCGAGATCCACGTCCAGGAAAGGCTGCGGATGATTCGCGCCGGCATTGTTGATGAGGACATCGCAGGACTCGAGCTCTGCGAACAGCTCCTGCACGGCGGCGGCCTGTGTCAGGTCGCAAGCGATGCTGGTCGCCTTGCCACCCTTGTCACGGATCTCGGCCGCGACCTCTTCGAGCTGCACGGGGTCACGCGCAACGAGGAAAACGTCAGCGCCTCGTGCGGCGAAGGCCAACGCACAGCCGCGACCGATCCCACGGCTGGCGCCCGTCACTATGACTGTTGGCGCAGGGGAGATCACGGTCCATCCAGCGCTCTTTGCACCAATGACTCGAGCGTGCCGTCGTTACGGAAGCCGGCCGCCAGCGAAGCCGGACAACACAGCGGCGGCAGATTGGCAAACTGAGCCTGCAAAGCGGCATTGGGCTGATACGTGACGTGCTGGAGAACCTCCTCGCCATGCACGCGCGCTATGGCAGCAACAACGTCGCCGAGCGAGGCATGCAAGACGGGTAAGAGCCACACACGCCTCTTCTCCACCAGCGCCGCATTCAAACCCGCCGCGTGCAGCAGGTTCTCCACCACGCAGGTCCGCGACATCCACCACGCCATGCCGTCGCTCGCCACGGGGCAAACGAAGGGACGCCCGGCCGACAGAATACGGATGATGTCGCTCATGAACGCCGACAACATCCCGGATGCCTGCGGCGGCCTCGCGACAATCCCCGGCAGACGCAGCGCGCGACCGTCGATCCAGCCCCGGCGGCTGTAGTCGCAGAGCAGGACCTCGCCGACATACTTGTGGGCTCCATAACTCATGGTCGGACCAGGCAACGTGCTCTCGTCGATGAGCTCCGGCAACGGCACGCCGTAGACGCCGATGGTGCTGGCAAACACGACCTTGGGAGTCGTGCCCTGCTCGCGCAGTCTCTCGAAGAGATCGAGCGTCGCCCGCAGGTTGACTTCCAACCCCAGCTCGAACTGCGCCTCCGCGGCGCCGCCCGGGATGCTCGCCAGGTGAAACACACAGTCGATCGGGTCGCGCAAAACCTCGCTCAGCGTGGCGGCACGCGAAAAATCCCCCGCGACCGTGCGCACGCGCGCATCGGTGACCGGTGCGGCGAAGTTGCGATCGAGCAGCGTCACCTGCCGCCGCGCATCGCCCAGGCCGGGCAGCACGCCGCTCGAGAGCAGACGCGCCACCAAAGCGCGGCCGATGAAGCCATCCGCACCCGTTATGAGAATATTCACGGCAGCGGCGCCTGCACCATGCGCTGCTCGATGGCGCCGAAAATCGAGGCGCCGCGCGCATCGAGCATATCGATCCGCACACGGTCGCCGAACTTCATGTAAGCCGTGCTCGCCTTGCCATGGTCGACGGTTTCGATACCGCGCCGCTCGGCGATGCAGGCCGAGCCGACCGTCCGGTACTCGGGGTTGGAGATCGTGCCCGAGCCGATGATCGTCCCCGGCTGCAAGTTGCGGGTCCGCGCCGCATGGGCAATCAGATCGTTGAAACCAAAGCCCATGCGGCCTGCGTCGGGCGTGCCGAAGCGCTCGCCGTTCCACTCCACTCGCACGGGCAGGTGCACCCGGCCGTCGCGCCACGCAGGCCCGAGCTCGTCGGGGGTGACCGCGACCGGCGCGAAGCTGGTGGAGGGTTTGGATTGCAGGAAGCCGAAGCCGGTCTTGATCTCGCGACCGGCCAGCACTCTCAGGCTGGCGTCGTTCACCAGCATGAGAAGCTTCACATGTTGAAGTGCGCGTGCCGCCGGAGTGGCCATCGGCACACGATCCACGACAACGGCTACTTCCGCCTCGAAATCGATGCCGTCGGCTTCGCTCGGGAAAGGCATGTCCGCGCG
>DASZVD010000463.1:0-2937 GCA_035547375.1 Steroidobacteraceae bacterium | reverse complement strand
CGCGCCGTCATGCCGACGGGGTCCGGCATCCGCCGGCAAACGAGCCGGCGCGGCAGCGTCAGAACGAGTTGGGAGAAGGGATCCCCAAACAGCATCTCGTACGGGCGCGTCGTGTCATAGATGGCAAAGTCGCCTCTGTGGAGGGATGCCACGCGACCGTCCTGCTTGTGAATGCCTCGGCCGCGCAATTGCACGCTGAGCAAATAGTCGTCGGACGACGATCCCCGCACCAGCGCCGGTGTCCGCCTGACGTGCTGCGGTGTCGAGGCCACCACGGTGAACTGGATATCGTCCAGGGACTCGGAATTCAGGGAGCCGTAAAATCCTGCTTGAGTCTTGGCGTCGATCTCGAGCTCGACGAACGCTGATCGCGTCATCGCCCGCCAGAACTCCAGCCGCTTCTGCGGCTCAACGGCCGTCGTGGACTCGTGCATGGCAGGTGTTCCCCCCGGAGCGGTTATGTGAAAAGCCGAGCCATCGCCCTCGTGGAATATGCGCGCCTCACCCACCCGGCACAAGGGTGCAAGGAGATCAGCGGCCACCAATGTCATACCGGGCGCGCGCGTACCACTCGCGCCCGCGTGCGAACGCGCCCGTCGTCGCGCCCAACGAATCGAGCGACTGGTAACCGGACAAAAGATAGGCTTTGTTGGTCAGATTGGTGCCGCCGACGCTCAGGGACCACGAGCGCACGCTCTCGAAAGTGAGGCTCGCGCTCAACAGGGCATAGCCACCTTGGAACAGGCTCGGCGAATCAACGGCATCCTTGAAATGCGCACTCTTGTAGGACCAGTCGGACTGGAGCGTCCACCTGCCAGCCGGCCCGGACCACAGATCGAGGTGCGCGCCAACGGTCCCCGTCCACTTCGGGGTATCCGGCAGCTGGCTCTCGACGGTGACCGGGGCAGCGCTCGCCGGCACGGATTCGTAATAGGCATCCGTGTAGCCGACGGCCGCTGTCAGCCTGAGGCGCTCGACCGGTGCCACCACCGCTTCCGATTCAAAGCCTTTGATCTTCGCCTTGCCGGCGTTGCGGACCTTCGGTGCGATACCTTCGTTGACGATCAGCTGCAGATCCGTGTAGTCAGTGAGGAAAACGGCGGAATTCCAGCGCAGCCGGTGCTCCCACAGCTCCGCCTTCAGCCCCAGCTCGTAGGATTTGACGAACTCGGGTTTGAACGAGGGCGCCACGGGCTCGGGGGGAAAGATCCGCTGCGTGAAGCCGCCTGACTTGAAGCCTTTGGCGAAGGAGACGTAGGTCAGGAGCGCATCGGTCGGCTTGTAATCGATCGACAGCGAGGGGGTGAATGCGCGCGCCCGCGTGGATGCCTGCTGGAACGGCAGAATGCGGTTGCCGTCCGGGTTCAAGACCGGGTCCGCCGTGCAGCTCGGATCCGGGGGCACGATGGGGACCGCGCGGATGAAGCACCTGCTCAGCTCGAGCAGCGAGCCGCCTGTGTGATCCGCCTCTATGTATTGATCCGGCAGGAATCGCTTCGTCTCATCCGTATAGCGGCCGCCGAGGGTCAAATTGACGCGGTCGGCGACCTGTACCGTCGCCTGCGTGAACCCTGCAAAGCTGTCATTGTCGACGACGCCACCACTGAGGAAGTCGGCGATCGAGAACGCCAGGCCGTTGTGGTCGGTACCCTGCTCCTTCAGGTAATACAACCCCGCGAGCCATTTCAGGCGCGTCGCGAACGCCGCGCCGCTGAACTGCAGCTCCTCACTCCACTGCCGCTGCGAGTAGTCGTTACTGGACTCGTCGATCGGCAGAGCCGAGCCGTCCAGGTCGACGGTGAAGCGGCTGTTGAGATGCCGGTAGGAGGAGATCGACTTGATCTCGACCGGCCCCAGCTCCAACCGGGCGGTGAGCGCGGTGCCCCATAGGTCGAGGTCCGAATAGTTGCCCGCGCCGGACCAGGTCCGGTACGGGCTGTTGGTCAGCCACTGCGAGCCGTAGCACTGCGGCTTCGCCGGAATCGGCAGGCCATTCGGCGGCGTGAAGCAGCTTGCCGCATTCAGAGCAAAGTTCCAGAAGGAGGCGAACTGCCCCAGGGGATTCACCGCGATCAGGACGGACGGCAAGGCTTCCTCACGGCGCCGGGTTCCATCGAATGACAGGTCGAGCGAGAAGCGCTCGGACGGCTCGAAGCGCACTACGGCCCGGGCCGCCTGCGCGTGCCGGTTGCCCATCTTTC
Organism: Steroidobacteraceae bacterium; assembly: GCA_035547375.1. Lineage (GTDB taxonomy): Bacteria > Pseudomonadota > Gammaproteobacteria > Steroidobacterales > Steroidobacteraceae > 13-2-20CM-66-19. The sequence goes on along the minus strand of DASZVD010000463.1, from coordinate 736 downwards.
CGTCATCGCTCAAACGCTGCACATAACCTTCCTGGCTCTGCGAGGAGGCGCTGAGCCGCACTCTGAGGGTATCGGTGAGCGGAAGATTGAGGCCACCGCGCAGATCGAAGCGGCGGTCCGGCCCGGTCGTCACGTCGGCGAAGGCGGAAAACTCCCGGCTGGGCGGCGTCGTAGTCAGCACGACCGCCCCGCCGATGGTGTTTTTCCCAAACAGCGTTCCCTGCGGACCTCGGAGCACATCCACGCTCTCCAGGTCGACGGTATCCAGCAGCGCGCCGATGGAGCGGCTGACGTAAACGCCATCGACATAAAGGCCCACGCCCGGATCGACGGTCAGGTTGAAATCGGTTTGACCCACCCCGCGGATGAACACCGTGACCGCCGCGCTCGAGCCGGAAATGTTCGCCGCGGGCTCGAAGCTCATATTCGGGGTGAGCTTGCCGATCTCGGCGATATTCGTGATGCCGCGGGCCTCGAGCGCCTCGCCGGAGAAAGCGCTCACCGAGACCGGCGTGTCCTGCAGATTCTCCTTGCGCTTGCGCGCGCTCACCACGACCTCCTCCAGCATCCCGGGCTGCGCAGCGGCGGCCTCCTCGGCGCCGCTCGATTCACCGGCCCGGGCGCAGACGCAATACAGGCCCAGACAGGCCGTCGCTGTCGCAATCAACACCAACCCGGCACCTGTGATCCGGGTGTGCGCTACCGTCTGCCCGAGCACTACCGTCTGCCCGAGCCC
>DASZVD010000462.1:0-11884 GCA_035547375.1 Steroidobacteraceae bacterium | reverse complement strand
TGAACTGCTCGCCATGGCGATACAGGGCCTGCGGTGTGAGCTCGGTCAGGATGGCCGGATAGCGGGGATCGCCCCGGCCCGCATCGCGCCCCTGCAACTCGCCGACGAGCCGCGGAATATGAGCCAGCTCCATGGTTCCCTCCACCTGCGAGTGGGACGAGAGAATCTGCTCGAGCAAAGTGGAGCCCGCCCGCGGCAATCCCACGATGAAGATGGGCGCATCGCTCGGGAAGCCGACCCCGCGCCGGCTTTCGAAGAGCTCGCGCGTGCACACCTGCCTCTGCAGGCGCGCATTGCGCTCGATCGGCTCGATCTTGAAGCGCAGCTCGGCCTTCTTCAGGGCATTGCCCCGCTCATAGTGGACGAACGATCCGGCGTAGTCGCCCTGGTCCTCCAACGCCTTGCCCAGCGCAAAGCACAGGTGATAGCGATCATCCTGCGAGACGGCCGCAGCCTCCACCTCCGTGCGCATTCGCGCGATCTCTTCAGCCGTGAACCGGTAGGTCTTGAGGTTGGCCAGGCTCCAGTACGCCTCGCCATAGCTCGGTCGCAGCCCGATGGCGGCCCGATAGGAGTCGATGGCCTGCTGTTGCCTGCCGATGGTTTTCAGGGCGTGCGCCACCGAAAGCTGCACGTCGGCCGCCTGCGGCAACTCCTCCAGGATCCTCTGATACATCTCCAGCGCGCGCTCGTGCTGGCCGAGTCCGACCAGGGCGCCGGCGTAACCGATCCGGAAAGCACGATCGTTGGGATCGACCCGCAACAGGCGCTCGAACTCCTCCTGCGCCTCCAAGTGCTTGTGCCGCTGCAGCAGCACGAGCGCGTAATCGTGCCGGGCGGCGTGGTAATCGGGAGCGAGCTCCAGAGCCCCCGCCAACAACGCCTCGGCATCGTCCAGAACGTCGAGCCTCACTCCGATCTTCGCCAGCAGGCGCATCGCTTCCACGTGATGTCCGTGCCGCTGGAGAAAGTCGCGGATGACCTGCTCGGCCAGATAAATGTCACCGTCCGAGAACATGCTGGTGGCCGTCACGACTTCCGTCGGCAGCTCGGCCAGCTTCTTGACGTGTCCGGCGGCCATGACGGCGTCCTCCGTCCGCCCTGTCATCTTGAAAAGTGTCTGCAGGGAGTTCCAACTGCCGGGCAACGCCGGGTTGAGGTTCACCGCGCGCAGGAACGCCTCGATGGCAGGCTGCGCCTCGCGCAGAGCCACATGACAGTGGCCCCGCTCCTGATAGAGACGGCTGTAAGCAGGGTGCAGCCGCTCCAGCTCCGCCAGGGTTGCGAGCGCCTCCGGGACACGCCGCAAGTAACGTTGCGCCACCGCGATCAGGTACAACACATCGCGATTCTCGGGCACCTCCGCCCGCAACGACTCGGCGGCCTGCAGCGCCGCGACCAGCTCGCCCCGCTGCAGCAGCGCCTGGATCCGCTTGACCTCGGTCTCGATGCGACTTACCGCCGGCTCATTCATGCTCATCAAGATCCCAACGCGCGCCGCAAGGGTGTCAGCCAACGCTCGTAATGCCGCCAATGCTCGAGCCCATCCCGGTAAAGGGGCTGATGGACCTGCTCGGAGCTCGGCGTGTGGACGCTGCGGCGCCGCCGGTGAAATTCCACGCACTCCGGCTCGAACTCGAGGCCGCAGAAATCCAGGATGCCGCGCACGCTCGCCCCGGGATCCTCGACGAGGTCTTCGTATTGCACACGCAGGATTTTCCCGGGCAGAGCGCGCTCCCAATGCTCCATCAACCCCACGTACGCCCGGTAGTAACGCGCGATTTCCTCCAGAGTGTAGGCGAAGCGCTGGCCGTTCGCGAAGAGCTGCTTGAAGATCCCGAAGCCGCAGGCCATGGGCTCACGGCGCACGTCGATGACCTTCGCATCGGGCAGGATCAGCTGCACCAGATCCAGGTACTGGAAGTTGTTGGGCATCTTGTCGGTGAAACGCGGCTTGCCCGTGCGGTAGACGGTCGTTTCGCGCAAGTACCGCTCTCCCAACGCCCGGCACATCGGCCCGCTCAGGGCACCCAGGATACCCGGGTAGCCCAGGCTCGCGGCGCGCTCGCTCGACTGCAGCTCCTGCGCGAGACGCGGAATGTCCGCGAGCTCCATCGTTCCGTCGACCTGCGAGTGCGACGCCAGAATCTGCTCGACGAGTGTCGAGCCGGAGCGAGGCAGGCCGACGATGAAGATGGGTGCGGTGCTGTCGCTGCCGAATCCCGCCCGCATCTCGAAGAACTCGCGTGTGCAGAAGCCTGCCTGCAGGCGCGCCGTACGTTCGAGGGACTCGGGCTGGTAGCGCAGCGTCGCCCGCTTCAGGGCATTGCCGCGCTCGTAGTAGGCAAAAGACTCCGCGAAGCGGCCGCCGTCCTCGAGCGCTTTGCCCAGTGCGAAGCACAGATGGTAGCGGTCTTCAGGCAGTGTCGCGGTCCGCTCCCGCTCCTGCATGAGCGAGATCTCCACCTCGGTGAACCGGAAGGTCTTGAGGTTCGCCAGACTCCAGCACGCCATGCCAAACCCGGCCGGGCTCACCGCGGCAAGCCGATACGAATCGATCGCCTCCGCAGTCTTTCCGACCGTTTTCAGAGCGTCCCCCACCGACAGGTAGAGCTCCGGATCCCGCCCCCCTCGCCCCAGCAGCTCGTTGAACAGCGGCAAGGCCTTCGAGTAATCCCCCATCGCCGCGGCCACTCGAGCGTAGAGTGCGCGATAGGCATGGTTGTCCGGCGCCCGCAGCAGCAGCTGCGCAAGGTGTGCGCGGGCCGCTTCGTGCTTTTGGCGTTTTAACAATACCTGGGCGAGCTCGTGACGGGCCGCTTCGTGATCGGGCACCAGCGACACGGCTCGCTGGAGCAGCAGATCCGCGTCGTAATGGGCACCGGCATCGGCCGCAATTTTGGCAAGGAGGCGCAGGGCCTCGACGTGCTCTGCGTGCGTTGCCAGATACTTGCGCACCAGATCCTCCGCCGCAGCCACCTCACCTTCGTAGTAATGGCTGCAGGCCGCGCGGATCTCCTCAGGCAGGGCCGTAAGCTGAGTAATCTGGCCGGCGGCGCGCTCCGCATCGCCGTCACGTCCGCTGGATCTATAGAGCGCCTCCAGGACGCGCCAACTCTCCAGCAGGCAAGGGTTGCGCGCGGTCGCCCGCTCCAGGTCTGCGATTTGGGCTTGCATCACCCCGGATGATACTACCAGCCGGGCGGGGCTCTCCCGCCCGGCTGGCGCAGACCGGCTTCCAGCCTCGTTAGAACTTATAGCCGAACTTCAGGCCCGCCACGCGCGGACGCAGCGGAGTCTGCGTCAGGATGAACTGGGCCGCGTTCGTATAGACGCTCGCATCGCGGTTCGCGAGGTTCTGCACGAACGCCGTGACCGTCCAGTTGTCCTTCGACGCGCCCACCGAGGCATCGAACAGCGCCCAGCCGCCCATGTAGTAGTTGTTCACCGTACCGACGGTCGACCAGGATCCGCCATAGTACTGCCCGCCCACCTGCGCAAAGGCATGGTAGCTCATCAGCGGGAACTCGTACCGGATGCGGACGTTGCCCTGGAAGAGCGGCGACTCGCCCAGCGGGCTGCCGACGGTGTTGAACACGTTCCGCAGCGGTGTGGTCACGCCATTGACGGTCTGCGTGATCGGCGTACCGAAATTCGGGCTCGCCGGGTTGTTATTGAGAATGAACGGAGAATTGACCTGGGAGCTCTTGTTATACGAGCCGGAGCTGGTGATCGTCAGGCCGTCCGTGACGACCGCCGTGAGCTGCAGCTCGCCGCCGCGGACCCGATAGTTGGGTCCGTTGGTGACGAACGTCAGGTTGCCGAAGCCCAGCTGCGGCGCGAAGAACTCGACGATGGTGTCCTTCCAGTCCTCCTGGTAGATGGCGCCGTTCAACTGCAGGCGGTGATCGAGGAACTCCGTCTTGAAACCGATCTCGTTGTTGATCAGGGTATCCGGCCGGTATTGCGTCGGCGTTGCATACTGGTACGCGCCCGTCGCATCCGGCTGGGTGTATTTCGTGCCGCGGTTGAAGCCACCCGGCCGGAAACCCTGCGACCAGGTGTAGTACAGCAGGAAGTCGTTGGTAACGTGCCAGCTCAGATTGGCGCGGCTGCGGAACCCGTGGTACTGCGCGTGGTTGAAGTCGGCGACATTGAGGTTCGTGCCGTAGGGCGCGCTGCCGGCGATCCCGGTCCCGCCCGGCTGGCCGTTGCCGTTGGTCGTGGACGTACACGGCCCATAGTAGGTCGTCGGGGCGAAGTTCTTGCAGTAGAAGCTGCCGACGTCGCCACCGAGCTCCGACTGGTCGAAGTGGTAGTAGCGGGTGCCGGCGGTCAGGATCAGGGTCTTCGGGATGATATCGAAGTCGCCGGAAATGTAGGCCGCCCGCTGCAGGATCGTGCGCGTGGTGTCGTCGAAGAACCCGATGTTGTCGTTGCGCTCGTTCGGATTGTTCGCCGTGGCGCCCGGCCACGGCTGCGTGTTGTTGAAACAGTTGTCGTTGTACGTGGGCGAGCAGGACGGCACCGTCTTGTAGGTCCAGTCCGTGTCGTCGTAGATCTTGAACTCTTCCCAGTAGAGGCCGCCGATGCCGCGCAGGCGCCAGTCGTCCGGAGTGCTGACACGCAACTCCTGCGTCAAGTGCGTGTTGCGCTCCGTCTCCTGCCAGGTGGACCCCGGGGAATAGCACTTGGCGTTCGCGCCCGCCGTGGTGGCCGAATAGCTGACGCCTGTGCATTGATAGTAGTAGCCGTAGACACCGCGCGCGTAGTTCGTGTAGTCCTGCTGCTGCTCGATGTTGCGGACGAGGTAGCTGCCGTTGTAGACGAGCTTCAGGTCACCGATCTTCCCGTCAACCGTGAGCGAGGTGCTCTCGAAGCGGTCCTTGTTGTAAGACGGCTCGAAATTGGCGGTCGACAGCTCCGGCAGCTTACGCACCCCGAGCGGCTCGCCGTACTGATCGAACGTGAGGCCTTCCGGCCCATAGGGCATGTCGTAGAAGACACCCTGCGCGTTCATGTTCTGGTAGCTCTGCTGCAGCAACGCGTCCCAGTTGTCGTTCGGCTTGAACAACACGGACAGGCGCGCGCCGTTGTAGGTCACCGAGTTGATGGCGCTGCCCGTCAGGTTGGCATTGGTCAAGGTAACGCTGTCGGCCGGCACGACACCGCCGTTCCTCCTGGACAGGCCGATGTCGGTTCCCTCACGCTGGAACACGGCCGGCACGTTGTTGATGTAGCCGCCGCGATTATCGGTGTATACGACGGCGCGCACGGCCAGCATGTTCTCGATCAACGGCAGGTTGATCATTGCATCGAGGTTGCTGTTGGGATCGCCGTGTGCCGTATAGCTATAGCCGGCGTTGGCCGCGCCTTCAGTGACGTCCAGCTTCGGCTTGTTCGTGATGTACCGCAGCACGCCCGCCTCGGCGCCGGAGCCGAACAGCGTGCCCTGCGGGCCTTCGAGCACCTCGATACGCTCGATGTCGGCCGCGTAGATGTCGAGGTTACGGCCCGGCAACGCCGTCGACTGATCGTCGAGATAGACGGCAACGTTCGGGATCGGGCCCGTCGTACCCGTGCCCTGCTGGCCCGTGACGCCGACGCTCAAGCCGCGCATGAAGATGCTGCTCTGCCCAGGGCCGAGATTGGCCGTCGTGACGTTGGGGGTGTATTTGACGAAATCGTCGAACGTGGTGACGTTCAGCTTCTGGAGGGTATCGCCCGTCAGCGCCTGAACGGTGATCGGCACGTTCTGGATGCTTTCCTCGCGCCGCGTCGCCGTGACGACGATTTCGCTGATCGAGGGGCCGGCCGCCTCCGACTCGGCGGGGGTTGCATCAGCTGGGGTCGCCGCAGTGGCGGCCACCGTGTGCGCGCCGAGGATCGCCGCCACTGCACAATGGATCTTATGGTTCGCTTTCAAGCAGGCCTCCCCGATTTAGAATAGTCGTTTCGGTAGTACCGCCGGCATTCCCCCGGCTCCGCTCAAACAACGTCGCGTGCAGGCAACAAGCCCGACGCCCGGCACCCCTGGTCAAACTTTCACAATTCACACCGCCACAGCAAGCCTAGAAAATTCATCTCGCCATGCCAAAAAGTCATGGCCGGGCGGGACACAAGCGCCCCGACGCTTGATCGCAACATACGGGAGCGCCTGCGAAATGAATGTCCGCGACAACACTGCTGTATGGACCCGCCGCAGACCGAAATGAAACGGCAATCCGTCCCGCGAGCCGTCGCCGCTCCAACCCTGATTATCCCAACATTTCAATAACTTAACGTGGGCAGAGCGTGAGCCCTGCCGCGAGTGCCCGCGCCAACAGCTTCGTACCGCCCAGCCGTTCCGTCATCGCCGGGAATCGCTCCGTCGGCCCGCGCCAACGCAGCTCATCGACATCCCGGAACAGCGGCGCATCCGTACGCAGCGTGGCCAGCCGCTTGAACAGCAACGCGAGTTCCCGGCGCTCACCCAGTACTTCTTCCGGAAAATCCTCGATCCTGCCGTAGCGGCTCACGAGCCGCGCGGCGCCCTTGGCGCCGATCCCTGCCATGCCCGGGTAGCCGTCCGCGCTATCACCCATCAGGGCGAGATAATCCGCAATCAACTCCGGCGCCACACCGAATTTTTCCCGCACACCCGCGGCATCCCGGATCGCCTTGCTCTTGCGATCCACCTGCACGACACGATCGGCACGCACACACTGCGCAAGGTCCTTGTCAGGCGTCCAGATGCAAACCTTCGCCACGCGCGGATCCCGTGCGGCCAGGGCGGCAGCCGAGGCAAGGGCGTCATCGGCCTCGAGATCCGTCATCGGCCACACGGCGACACCCATGGCGGCGAGCGCATCCTCCAGCGGATGAAATTGCGACCGGAGCGCCGGATCGATCCCGTCGCCCGTCTTGTAGCCGCTCCACAGCTCGTTGCGAAACGACTCGATGACGTGATCGGTGGCGACGCCGACGTGAGTGGCGCCCTCCTCGATCATCTGCAGGACCGTGTTGAGCACCCCGGCCACTGCACCGAACGGGCTGCCTTTGCCCTGGTTGAAGCGCTGCAATCCATAGAAATGGCGGAACAGCTCGTACGTGCCGTCGATGAGGTGCACGAGCACGGCTACGAGCCTGCCACGGTCATGATCCGCTCCTACCGTCCCCGCATCACGATGCGAATCTCGTACAGACTCGGCCACAGCTTGCCGGTCACGAACAGCCGGTCGGCCGCCGCGTCATAGGCGATCCCGTTGAGCACGTCGGGCGGCGGATCGCCCGGGCCCGGCTTCGGCAGCAGTCCCGTGAGATCGATCCAGGCCACGACCGCGCCGGTGTTGGGATCGATCCGCGCGATCCGGTTGGTCTGCCAGATGTTGGCCAGGATGGTGCCCTGCACCCACTCCAGCTCGTTCAGCTGATCCACGGGCCGCCCGTGCGCCGTCACCTGGATGCGCCGGACTTCGTGCAAGGTCTTCGGATCCAGTACCCGCAGCTGCGAAGTCCCGTCGCTCATGATGATCTCGTGATCATTGCGCGTCAGCGCCCACCCTTCGCCCGGATACGTGAACCGCCCCAGGGGTGCGAACGTGTGCAGGTTGAAAGTGAAGCCTACCTGGGACTTCCACGTGAGCCCGATCAGGCGATTCCCCCAATACGTGATGCCCTCGCCGAAGTACTCGGCGGGCAACTCACGAGTCTGCAGCACCTTGCCCGTCTCGAGCGCCACCTTGCGAATGCTCGAATGGCCTTCGAGCCCGGTGCTCTCATAGAGGAAGCCGTGCAAATAGAACAACCCCTCCGTGTAGGCCGTCGTATCGTGCGGATAGGTGTGCACGACCTTATAGGTGTAGATGGGGATGGGCGGCTCGGCGGCCACGGCCATCCCGCTCAGAACCACTGCCATCCCGCTCAGAAAAAGACCCGCCGGGATTGTCGACCCTTCTGCACGCTTCATCGGGAGGCTTCAGCTCCTGCTCGGCCGGAATGATCGAGCTTCACCGGCATTGTAAAATGCCCCATGAGCGCGACCAATCCCCCGCCCCCGTCCGAGCTGTCCGTTGATGATGTGATCACCTGCGTTCGCGTGCTGCGCACCATCGAGGCCGACCGCTCGCACCTCACCAGGCTCACCCGGGAGCAGCGGAAAGAGCTGCTGACGCTGGCGGGACTCGTCGCCAAGCCGGAGCGGCACGACCTCGTCAGGATGGCGAAGGCGTTCCGGCGGGCCGAGCGCGCCGCCACGAAAGCCCACGACCGGAAAATCGTCGAGCAGACCGGACTGCGGGTGCAGCGGCGCGCCGAGGTCTACACGCCGCTGTGGCTCGAGCCGCCCAAACCCGAGGATCTCGGCGAGCGCCCCGCACTGCACCAGGAGCGCTCCTGCTACGTCTGCAAGAAGCCCTTCGTCAGGGTACACCGCTACTACGACTCGATGTGCGATGAGTGCGGGGACTTCAACTACGCCAAGCGCGAGCAGACCGCCGACTTGAGCGGACACTATGCCCTGGTCACCGGGGCACGCGTGAAAATCGGCTTCCAGGCCGCATTGAAGCTCCTGCGGGCCGGCGCGTACGTCATCGTCACCACGCGTTTTCCCGTAGATGCCGCCGAACGCTACTCGAAAGAACACGACTACGCGGATTTCAGGCAACGCTTGCAGATCCACGGACTCGATCTCCGTCATACGCCGAGCGTCGAGCTCTTCACCCGCTTCCTGCTCGAGCGCCTCCCCCGGCTGGATTACATTCTCAACAACGCCTGCCAGACCGTGCGCCGGCCCGCCGGATTCTTCCAGCATTTGCTGGCGAAGGAGGATCAGTCCTCAGCCACGGTTGCGGAGAGTCTGCGCGGACCGCTGGCGAGTCACGAGGAACTGCGACGAACTCTGGAGACACCGCAGATCGCCGGCGTCAGTGCACCGATCGCACCCTCGGTGCACGCACACGGAGAAGGCCTGTTACACAGCGCCGCCCTGTCACAGCGGCGCTATCTCGATGAGGACTATCGAGACGGCGAGCGCCTCTTCCCGGCAAACCGCTACGACGAAGACCGGCAACAGGTGGATCTGCGCGAGATCAACAGCTGGCGGCTGCGGCTGCACGAAGTCGCGACACCCGAGCTGCTCGAGGTGCAGTTGGTGAATGCGATCGCGCCGTACATCCTCAACGCCCGCCTGAAACCTCTCATGGTGCGCACACCCGGGCTCCACAAGCACATCGTCAATGTCAGCGCGATGGAGGGACAGTTCTATCGCGCCACGAAGACCGACAAGCACCCTCACACCAACATGGCCAAGGCGGCTCTCAACATGATGACCCGGACGAGCGCTCCCGACTTCGTCAGGGACGGGATCCACATGAATGCGGTCGACACGGGTTGGGTGACGGATGAGGACCCGGCCGTCCACGCGGCCCGCAAGGCCGAGCAGGGCTTTGCTCCCCCGCTCGACATCATTGACGGCGCGGCCCGGATCGTCGATCCGATCTTCACCGGACGGCTGACGGGCACACACGTCTGGGGTCAGTTTCTGAAGGATTACAAGCCGGCGCCCTGGTAACGGAGGATGCCGGCGGCCCCGGCGTGCCGATGTCCGGCTCCGGGCTCACGCATGATTCACGAGCTTTTCCAACAGCGACACGAGCGCCTCGGGCTTCTCGACGTGGGCATTGTGTCCGGCACCCGCGATCTCGGCAGTCTGCTGTGCATACTGCCGCAGCTCCTCGTTCGAGACCATGCCGTCACGCTCGCCTCGAGCGAGCAGGACCCGCGCCCGCGAAGCCGCACAAAGCGTCTTGAACGGTGCCCCGGCGACGCCGAACGTGAGTGAATCCTGCGCCAGCAGCCAGCCCGACTCCGCCTGCTTCACGCCGCGCGCCAGCCAATACTCCTCGGGAGCGATCTGCGCATCGAGACCTGAGACGCGGCGATAGCGTGCCCAGGCTTCTTCGCTCGAGGAGTACCACCGCAAGGGACGCTCCGACAGCTCCCGGGCCCGCTCGAGATCCCGCGGCGACCAGGAAATCTTGGGCCCCACACCCAGCACGCCCGCCACCTCGACACCGAACCAGCCGCTCGCCAACGCAAGCCCCACGTAGGCGCCCAGGGAATGCCCGACCACGAGCACCTCCCCTTCCACCTCGCGAACCAGCTCGACCAGGTCGGCAGCAAGCTGTCCCACGCTGTAATGCGGATGCCCCGCGGAGGAGCCGTGCCCGCTCAGGTCGGGCGCGATCCAGGACCCGAGGCTCGCCCGCTCCAACGCACGCTCGACACCGGACCACACGGCCGCGGTAGCCCCCAGTCCGTGCAATAAAAGAATCGTCCGCGACCCTGAGCCTCCCGTCTCGTGCCAGACCATGAGCAAGTCCTCCAACTGTACGCCGTGAGCGGAATTATGCTCCAGAAGAGCCTCCGGCGGCGCTCTCGAGCGCCAGGGTCCCGGCGGTCTTCTCATCCCAGAGGATGATGGCCGCATCGCGGCGATTCCCCTACAACATAACGCGCCCCTCCCGGCCGGGACCGCCATACGGGATGCACCGCGCGTGCGCGGTGAATGCGCCACGGAGCGCCATTCGGGCCATCACACAAGATCTCGGGGGGACCGATGAGATGATGGATTCCAAGCGACTGTCGATGGGACTGCTCCTGCCGGGGGCGCTGCTGCTCGCCAAAGCCACGTTGGCGCAACAGGCCGGCCCTTCCGCCAACACAGCGAGCGCTTCGTCCGAAGGGCTGGAGGAAATCACCGTTACGGCTTCCCGCCGCGAGGAAACCGCGAGCAAAGTGCCCATCAGCCTCACGGCGTTCACACAGAAGACGCTCGACGAGAACATCGTGCGCAGCGTCGACGACATCGCCAAAATGACGCCGGGTGTGCAATTCACCCGCAACAGCGACTACTCCGGCGCCGTGGCCAACATCTCGATTCGCGGCGTGGCCTCGGATGCGGGCTCGGGCGCCACCGGCATCTACATCGACGATACTCCGATCCAGAACCGGGCCTCCTTCAGCGGCCTGGGCAGCAGCGTCTGGCCGCAGATTTTCGACCTCGAGCGCGTCGAGGTGCTGCGGGGACCACAGGGCACGCTGTTCGGCGCCGGCTCGGAGGGCGGCACCGTCCGCTTCATCACGCCGCAGCCCAGTACTACCAAGTATGACCTTTACGCGCGCAGTGACCTCGCCTTCACCAAAGGCGGCGATCCGTCTCAAGAGATCGGCGCGGCGGTCAACGTGCCGCTGATCGACGGAGTGCTCGGCCTGCGCTTCAGCGCCTCGTACCGGCATGACGGCGGCTACGTCAATCGCCTCGACCCCACCACCGGCTACGTCGCGCAACCGGGCTCGAACTACGACAACATCAGCACCCTGCGCATCGCGATGGCCTATGACGCCACCGACGATTTGACGTTCACGCCCTCGTTCTACTGGCAGAAGATCTACATCAACGACTCCAGCGCCTACTGGGAGCCGCTCTCCGACCCGGGCAGCGATTCCTTCAATCGCAGCTCGAACATCCGCAACACGACCACCGACCTCTTCAGTCTGCCGGCCCTGAAAGTCCAATGGCGCCTGCCCATCGCGACACTCACCTCGAACACGTCGTACTACCAGCGCGAGCAGCCGAGCGTCCAGGACCTCGCGTTCTTCGAATCCGATGTCTGGGCCAATCAGCCGATTCCACCGCCCAACATGTACGCGCCCTCGTACGACGATACCGAGCAGCGCAATTTCACCCAGGAGGTGCGCCTCGCCTCGAACGATTCCGACGGCCGCGTGACGTGGCTCGTCGGCGTGTTTTATACCAACAACTGGCAGCAGGCCGCCCAGAACGTCCAGGACACCTTTCTCCCAGGACTGATCCAGCAGAACTACGGCATCACCATGGCCCAAT
>DASZVD010000461.1:0-2662 GCA_035547375.1 Steroidobacteraceae bacterium | reverse complement strand
TCGGTCAGCACGGCGCCGATCAACCGATGCGTGGCCGGGCAGACTTCGGACGCCTTCAGGATGACCGTGTTGCCGCATGCCAGCGGCATCGCGATCGCGCGCACACCCAGAATGATCGGGGCGTTCCACGGGGCAATGCCGAGCACCACACCGGCAGGCTGTCGCACGCCCATGGCGAGGCTTCCCGGCACATCCGAGGGAATGAGCTCACCCGAGATCTGAGTCGTCATCGCCGCGGCCTCCCGCAGCATGCCGGCCGCGAGGTGCACGTTGAAGTGGCCCCAGCCACCCGTCGCGCCCGTCTCGGTCGAGAGAATCGTGGCGAACTGCGCAGCGCGCGCTTCGAGCAGATCCGCAGCCTTGTTCAGCAACGCGCGGCGCGCGCTCGGCCCCAACGCCGCCCATTTCGGAAATGCAGCTGCCGCAGAGTCGGCCGCAGCTTTCGCATCAGCCGCGGTAGCGGCGGCGGCGCGCGTAGCGACCTCTCCCGAGATGGGATTGAGACGGTCGAAGGTGGCCGACTTCGCGGCCGGGACGTCGCGCCCCCCGATGAGCAACTTCAATTCTTCCATACTCGACTCCGGAATCTTCAGGCAGTGAGGGAATAATCGGTCTGGTTCCTGGCGTAGGCGCTGAAATAGTCCAGCGCCTGCGGGTTGGCGACGGCGTCGCGGTTCGCCGCTTTCTCCAGCGCGACGCCCATGAGGATCTTGCGCACCGGCACTTCCATCTTCTTCCCGGTGAGCGTGAAGGGAATGCCCTCTACCTTGTAGATCTTGTCGGGCACGTGGCGCGGCGAATATTCGCGGCGCAGCGTCGCGCGGATCCTCTCGCGCAGCGCCTCATCGAGCTCGATGCCTCGCTTGAGCTTCACGAACAGAGGCATGAAGAACTTCCCGCCCGGGAGATCGAGATTGACGATGAGCGAATCGTCCACCTCCGGCAGCAGCGCCAGCGAACGATAGATCTCGGCCGTGCCGATCCGCACGCCATGCCGGTTCAGCGTGGCATCCGAGCGGCCGAGCACGAAGCAGCCGCCACGGCTGTTCATCCTGAAGAAATCCCCGTGGCGCCAGACGCCCGGAAACTCCTGGAAATACGACTCGAGATAACGCTTGTTGCCGGTGTCGTTCCAGAAACAGACCGGCATGGACGGCAGCGGCTCCGTCAGCACGAGCTCGCCCACCTGGTCGATCACTTTCTCGCCCCGGTCGTTGAACGCATACACCGCGGCTCCGAGCGCGCGCGCCTGAATCTCACCGGCATAGACCGGCAAAGTCGGGGTACCCATCACGAAGCCCGTGCAGACGTCGGTGCCGCCGCTGCCGGAGGCGACCCAAAGGTCCTTCTTCACATTGTCGTAGATCCATTGCATGCACTCGGGCGTCACGGGAGAGCCGGCGAGCGTGACGCTCTCCAGTGAGGCGAGCTTCGTGTTCGCCTTCGGCACGATGCCGTTCTTTGCCAACGCCGCGACATAAGTCGGGCTGGTGCCGAACAGCTTCGTGCCGGTCTCGTCCACCATCTTCCACAGCACATCGGGCGTCGGCCACGCCGGGTTGCCGTCGTACAGCACCGGCACGACATCCGACAGCAGCGCGCTGACCAGGAAGTTCCACATCATCCAACCGGTGGTGGTGAAGAAGAACAGCCGGTCCCCGTCGGCGCAATCATAGTTGAGCTGCATGTGCTTCAACTGCTCGAGGATGATGCCGCCGTGGCCGTGGCAGATCGGCTTGGGCAGACCGGTCGTCCCGGAGGAGAACAGGATCCACAGGGGGTGATCGAACGACACCTGCTCGAAGTGGAACTCGCTCGCCGGCACGCCCGGGGCATTGAGAAGATCATCCCAAAGCACGGTGTGCGCGTGGAAGGTCTCACGGTCGTCACGGTTCAGATACGGCAGATACACCACCCGCTCGAGCGAGCCCAGCTGGTCGATGATCTCGTGCACCTCGGACTTGCGGTCGAAAGGCTTGCCGCCGTACTGATAGCCGTCGACGTAGAACAGCACCTTCGGGGCGATCTGCGTGAAGCGATCCAACACGCCGCGCGTGCCGAAGTCGGGCCCACAGCTCGTCCAGATGGCGCCGATGCTGGTGGTGGCCAGCATGGCGATGACCGTCTGCGGAATGTTGGGCATGAAGGCGGCGACCCGGTCGCCGGGTCGCACGCCGAGCTTGCGGAGCTGGGTGGCGAGAATGCGCACCTTGCTCGCGAGCTCTTCCCACGAAAGGCTGGTGAGTGCCGCTCGTTCACTGAGATACAAGAGCGCCGTGGCGTTCGGACGCTCATTGCGCAGAGCGTGCTGTGCATAATTCAGGCGCGCGCCGGGGAACCATTCAGCTCCCGGCATACGCCGATCGGCCAGCACCCGCTCGTGCGGCGCCGACGACTGCACCTCGAAGTAGTCCCAGATCGCCTGCCAGAACCCTTCGAGATCGTCGACGGACCACTGCCACAGATCGGCGTAGCTGGCAAAAGACCTGCCGCGCTCGGCTCCGAGCCAGCGCGTGAACGCCGTGAGGTGCGCCTTATCCACGCGCTCCCGGCTCGGCGTCCACAGCAAATCACCCTCTTTCAACATCGAGCTCTCCTACAGATCCTCTACCCATACCGCCAGGCGTGGCGGCGCCCTTCGAGCTCGACAGGCTGCTATACG
>DASZVD010000460.1:0-13408 GCA_035547375.1 Steroidobacteraceae bacterium | reverse complement strand
TTCGCATCGCGTTCGTCGGACCTGCGCGTACTCGAGACAACGCTGCTGGATCCCGGCGGCATACCGGGTTATTGCGGGCCTGGGAGGCCGTCGCACGTCGTCGCTGTAGCCATTGGATACGGCATCAACCTTGCCGCGGCGTTCCATGTGGAGGGAAGGCTGATATTCCATAACGGAACTCACCGGGCGGCCGCGGCATACACGGTCTGGGGAATTCGTAAATTTCCCTGTGTCGTTCGCGAGGTCTCCACCGCGGAGGATCTCGATAAGGTGGGAGCGGCCGACGTCAAGCAACATCTGCACCTTTACTTGCGGTCGCGACGACCTCCCAGGCTGCGCGATTTCTTCGATCCGGCGCTGCACACGAAGATTCGGGCGGCGCCGGGCTATCACTTGCAGCACGTGCAGATCAACACCCAACGGTTGCGTGTATCGGCGCCGTAGAGCCGTCGTGGCCGACGTGCGGGAAGTGCAGGATCTGTGGAGGACCGTTAAGGACAGGAGTCGTCGATGACCCATTCCAGGCACGCACCCGTTCCCGAGGGAATCTATTTCGTCTCCACGATCGGAGAGGACGGACAGGCCGTATTTGCCGACGACAGTGATCGAGTCGCGCTCGGGGAGCTCGTGGCCAGGGCAATTGCGCGCTGCGGCGCACAGGTGCACGCGTTCAAGTGGCTCGATGACGAGCTATTGCTCATCCTGCAGGTTTATGGAGTATCACTCGCGGGAGTGATGCAGCGCATCACCTCCATACACGCGCGTCGCGTCAACGAGCGGCTCGGACAAAAGGGCGCTCTATTCCAACACCCGTATCGCCACGTGCTCCTCGAAGAGGCCGGCAGCGTCCTGGAGGCGCTCGCGACGGTTCATCGGGATCCTCCGAGCCGGTGGAGCAGCCATCGAGCCTATCTCGGCTTCCCGGATTTCCCCTGGGTGACGACGGGAATGGCTCTGAAGCTGCTCGCCCTCGAGCTCGGGCCTGGAGCCCAGGCGTATCGCGCTTTGATCGCCCGACCGCCCCCCTGGCTGCACAGCCGATCGCCCGTGGCCACGAGCGCGCCGAGAGGAAGCGGTCGCCGGCCGTTTGATCATTTTGCAGCGTGGCTCAAGTCACGCTCGAGGGAGCGAGCCAAGCCCGCCTCGCTCGAGCAACTGATTCAAGCCGTCGCACGCTGGTTTCAGGTCGATCCCGCGGCGATCGTTTCGCACGAGAGCAGCGCGTTGCTGTCCCTGGCGAGAGCGATCGTCGTGTGGTACGCGATGCAACACGAAGTCGCCTCGCTGGGGGAGTTGGCGGTGCGTTTCGACCGGGGGAAATCCACACTGCACGAGACTCGCGAGGCCTATCGGCTTCTCGCACCCCACTTGTTCACTATTCGCCTCGAGGACCTCTTACAGGGGCCGAATGTCCCGCTGTCGGCGGTCTTGCGGCTCATCCGAGACCTGCGGCGACGAGGTCATGACGACGACGAATGTCCGGTGCCCGGTGACTCATGAGCTCCAGCGGATCAGTGCAGCCGGAATGCGTGTTGCCACCCGAAAAGCCAGCGAGCGCTCGCGAGCACATGCGCGCGGTGCTCTCGATCGTGTGGGCGGAGGCAAGCGCCTTTGTGCGCCTGCATCTCGCGGCCGTCCTGGGGCTGGTCATTCTGGCCGGGACCCTGACCTCCCTGGCCCCGATCGCCCTCAAAGTGGAGGTCGATCGCTTCACTCATCCCGCGCCCCCTCGCTCACTGATTTGCGACGGCGCTGTGCTGGCGTTCTACATCATTACGCAGTTCACATCGCGTGCGATCACGGAAGCGCGCGGTCTGATTTACTCGCGGGCCGAGCGCCGGATGTTTCGAACCTTGAGCGAGCGCCTGTTCACTCACCTCATGCGCCTGCCATTGCGGTACCACCTGGAACGCCAGATCGGCTCCGCGGGCCAGTTGCTCGAGAACGGTCTCCAGGGTTACCAGATGATCCTGCATCACCTCGTGTTCACTGTGTTGCCTGTCAGCGCGGAGCTGGGTACCACCATCGTCATTCTCGGTCGGCTGGCGCGCCCGGAGTTCTTACTGCTCTTCTGCGCGGCGCTCGTATGCTATGCGGCGGCCTTTACATACGCGGCAATGTCTACCTCGAAACCGGCGAAGCGTGCTTCGGCGACCCGCATTGCGTCCGCCGCGACGATGACCGACGCCATCCTCAACTGCGAGCTCCTGAAGTCCTTTGCAGCGGAGGAGCTTGCGCAAGAGAAGGTGCGTCGCGCGCTCCTCGATACCGAGCGGGAGTCGGTCGACTTCTTCAAGTTCCACGCTCGAAACGGGCTTTTCGTTGCCGGAATTTACGGATTTTTTGTGGGCACCACTCTGCTCTATGCCGCCTACGAGGTCCGCCTCGGCCAAATGACGGTCGGAGATTTCGTGCTGGTCAACACCTACACCTTGCAGCTTCTGCGACCCGTCGAGATGCTCGGGTACGCCGCACAAGCGTTTTCCCAGGGCATGGGAATGCTCGACAAAATGATCGAGGTGCTTCGCGAGCCCACCGAGTCGAGCTCGTTTGGACGCAGCGCGTCGCCCCCGGGAGACGGCGACACCGAGCCGTCGTTGGCCAGTGCGTCGTCACCCAATGCGTCGTCGGCCAGTGCGTCGTCGGCCAGTGCAACACCTGCGAAGCTTGAATTCCGTGGCGTGAGCTTCTCGTTCGAATCCGGTCGGCCCCTGTTGCGAGATGTCAGCTTCGAGATAAGGCCGGGAGAGGTCCTCGGTCTCGTCGGACCGAGCGGAGCGGGGAAGTCCACTATCGCACGTCTCGTTGCGAGGCTCTTCGAGCCCAAGAAGGGCCACATACTCCTCGACGATGTGGATATTTCGCGGTTGCCCTTACGCGCTCTGCGCCGCTCCATTGGGATCGTCTCGCAGGACATCCAATTGCTCGATGATTCCGTTCACCTGAACATCTGTCTGGGGCGGCCCGGCAGCACTCGGGACGAAGTGGAGGCCGCGGCGAGGGTTGCGTCCCTGCACGAAGAGATCTTGCGAATGCCGCAGGGTTACGACACTCGGATAGGGGAAAGGGGCCACAGCCTCTCCGGCGGTCAGCGGCAGCGGTTATCCATCGCCCGTGCTGTCCTCATACGGCCCAGGCTCGTCGTGTTCGACGAGGGGACCTCCCAATTGGACTGCGCCACCGAACGACAGGTTGAACGCAATCTTCGCGAGATATCCAACAGCTGCACCGTCCTCATTATCGCGCACAGGCTGACAACGGTGGCCCGCGCGAATCAGATCGTGGTGTTGGATCAAGGTACGATCGTGGAGCGGGGGACGCACGAGTCGCTGTTGCGAGCCGGGCGGCGCTACGCATCGCTCTGGGCAGCATATAACGCAAGCTCCGTCGCAACATGATGGGGCATCTGAGGAGGGCCGGCTGTGCGAGCTCGAGCGCCGAAGGTGTCCGCCGATGAGAGGGCGACGGTGATCTGGTGCAGATGCGAGCACTGCGCCGCACTCGGCCCCACGGTGATGGTCTCGGTACACAAGCCTCAGCGGATTCGAGCACGCAAGCGGACGACGAGCTGCTGCGCGCGCCCGCAGCATGGGGATGCGATCTGATTAGTAGGTCAGCGGGACGTTCTGTGTGGTGACGACGGTGGCGTAGCGCTCATCGTCTGCCGAGAGGCTCCAAGCCGCCAGGGCGGCAGCGGCTAGAATCGCGAACACGCTCAGAAGTGCCCCAATCGTGATCGCGACGTCGCCCCTGTGGCGCCGCCGCTCAAGGCTATCGCAGGCCTCATCGGGATTCTTCATGCGCGATGCCCGCCTTGGGTTTGCAACGCGGGCGCGTTCCCCCTTTTATCAAGTCCTTATACTCGGGCGCGCTGCGGATTGAAAGGGGGGCCGGCGCAGCGCCCACCGCTGGAAACTCGCGAGCGGCGCGTGGTCACTTTGAGAGCTCTTCCCTGAGCCACCGGGAGAACTCGCGGAGCGGGTAGTAGTCGCGTTTGCGCGTGGGGTAGACGAAGTAGTAGGCGGACTCGCTGGTGATGCGAGGGCCCAAAGGAACGAGAGAGCCGGAGGCGAGTTCCGCGGCGACGAAGAAGGTGGGCAGGATGCCAACACACAATCCCGCGAGTACGGCCTCGATGCCCATGGCGAACGTTTCGACCTGAAGGAAAGGCGTGATGGCCGAGTCGGTGAGGCCGACGGCGGCGAGCCACGCGCGCCAGGAGAAGGCGCGGGAAGTGATTTGCAGAGGGGGCAGGCGCAGAACGTCGGCGGGTGTCTGGTAGTGTTGGGCGAGGCGAGGAGCGGCGACCGCCGTCATTTCTTCCTCAGTGAGGTGTTCGGTGACGGCGCCCGACCACTCACGGCCGCCGAAGTGGATGGCGCCGTCGAGTTGCTCGATGGAGAAGTCGAAAGGGGCCAGGCGGGTGATCAGGTCCAGCGTGATGTGGGGATGGCTTGCACAGAAGCGGGGAAGCCGCGGCACCAGCCACTTCGCTCCAAAGGTGGGCAAGGTCGCCAGCCGGAGAGTTCCGCCACGTCCCTGGGTGGAGATCAGGGCGTCGGTGGCATCACTCAATACGGCGAGGCCGCCGCGAACGTCGTGGAGATAGGCGGCCCCCGCCTCGGTGAGAATCAACCGCTTCTTCGAGCGGTGGAACAGTCGCACTCCCAGCTGGGTCTCCAGGACCTGGATCTGGCGGCTGACCGCGCCCTGGGTGAGGAACAGCTCCGTGGCGGCCCGGGAGACGCTGCCCAGCCGGGCCGTGGCCTCGAAGGCCTGCAGGCCCAGGAGCTTGGGCAGGGGGCGCCGCCGGCGTTCCATGGAAATATTCTAAATCCTCATGAACTCATCCGATTATATCGATTGAAGGGGGTGGCTGAAGCCCGAAATACTGGCGGTGTGGGTCATCAGGCCCGTCTTGCTGGTGAGTTTATGACAAATTGTCACGAATCGACGTTGCAGCGACTGCTCGAGGCTTCCTGTTCGGCCGAGGAGTCCGCGGCATTGCTGCACACCGTCCATGTGTCACCCTTCGTCGTGGGCCGGGTGGGAAACGATGTTCCGCGGGCCGTCCTGGCGCAGGCGTTGAATCTCCTGCTATTCCGCGATCTTCTGGCACGCGTGCCGACCGGAAGGAGCTATGTCGAGGACGTGGTCGCGCAAGGGCGGCGCGTTGTGTTCGATCACGGCGCCCTTCGAACCGTTGCCCTCGGCGGAATGGGTGCGTTGCCCGCGGGCGAGGCGGCGATTACGCGCGTCCTGCGACCTCTCGGTTATAAGATGAGTCGGGTATATCCGTTGGATCGTCTGGGGATGACCGGTCGTTCCTACACGCACCTGGATTTTCCTGAAGAGCTGCCGCAGTTCTTTGTCAGCGAGCTGCACCCGGAGCGTTTCTCTCCTGCCTTCCAGGAAGCGGTCGAGCGCGTCACCGCGTCGTCGCGCGATCCCTTGAGTGATGAAGCCAAGCGCGCGCTCCAGGAGCTCAGCGTGCGAGGATCGCTGTCGTTCGACGAGGTGCGGACGCTATTGCCGGAGCTGGTGACCTGTTTCCAACGTCAACATGCGAATCCGAGCTGGAGCGACTACGAGACGCTGCGCGCGGAGTCTGCCGAGATGGCCTGGATAGCTACCGAAGGAAACGTGTTCAATCACGCGACCGACCGTGTCGCCTGCCTCAAGGATGTCGTCGCGGAGCAGCGCCGGCTGGGCCGCCCCATGAAGGACACTATTGAAGTGTCCCGGTCGGGGCGTGTGCGGCAGACTGCATTCCGTGCCGATCCGGTCGAGCGTGAGTTTGTCGGTGAGGACAGTGGCGTGGTTCGCCGCAGTGTGCCGGGCTCGTTCTACGAATTCATTCAACGCGAGAAGATGCGCGATGCCGTGACGGGCCATTGGCGGCTCGACCTGGCATTCGACAGCAGCAATGCGCAGGGTATCTTCAAAATGACGGCCGCTGCATGATCGGCGCCGGGCTGCTCCGTGATCTGAGCGCAATCGTGGGGGAAGGGGCGATCCTGCACTCTCCCGCGGATACGGAGCAATACGAGCGTGGCTATCGCTACGGCGCCGGGCATGCTTTGGCGATAGCCCGGCCGGCCACCGTGGCGGAGCTTGCGGGCCTGGTGCGTTACTGTTTTGCGCACGATCTCAAGATCGTTCCGCAGGGTGCCAATACCGGCCTGGTAGGCTCGAGCACGCCCGACGCTTCGGGTGGGCAGTTGGTCGTCAGTCTCGACCGGCTGCGGGGCGTTGAGACGATCGACGTGCACAATCGCACCGCGATCGTCCGTGCCGGCACGCGGCTCTCGGAGCTCAATCGCGCCGCCGGACTGTACGATCTGTCCTTTCCCATCGATCTGGGCTCCGATCCCAGCCTGGGCGGCATGGTGGCGACCAACACCGGCGGCTCACGGTTGGTGCGTTACGGGGACGTGCAACGCAATCTGCTCGGATTGGAGGTGGTGCTGGCGGATGCGGACGCCACGATCCTGACCGATCTCACGGGGCTGCGGAAGGACAACTCCGGGGTCGACTCGAAGCAACTGTTCGTCGGAACGGGCGGCAGCTTCGGCATCATTGCGCGCGTGCAGGTCGAATTGCACCGCATTCCCAGGCAGTCCGCGGTGGCGCTCATCGAGCCGACGAGTCATGCCGCGATTCCCGCGCTGGTGGCGTTGCTCGAGTCCGAGGCGGGCGAGTTTCTCGCGGCATTCGAGGGGATGTCGGCGAACGCGATGGAGGCGGCGTTCGCCCACAACGGGCGCTTGCGCAATCCGTTCGCGGGCGAGGTGTTGCCGCCTTATGCGGTGCTCGTCGAGTTGGCCTCCACGGTGGGCGCGGAATATCTGGATTTGTCGGAGCTGCTGACGCAGCTGCTGGCGAAGGCCATGGAAGGGGGTGAGCCGCTCGTCAAGGATGCGCGCTTCGGGCCGTCAGAGGAGCTCTGGGCAATCCGTCATTCCATCAGTGACGGCGTGCGTGCGCTCGGTGCCATCGTCGCGTTCGATATCTCCGTCCCGCGGTCGCAGCTGCCCGCGTTACGCGCCGACCTCATCGGGCTGTTGACCGAAGCCTACCCGCAACTGCGTATCTGCGATTTCGGCCACTGCGGTGACGGGGGCGATCATTTCAATCTGGTCTGGCCGTCCGGCGCGGGACCTTACGATGCGCCCGTCGTCGGCCGCGTACGTGAGCTCATTTATGACCGGGTCGTCCGCGGGTACGGTGGGTCGTTCAGTGCCGAGCACGGCGTCGGTCCTCACAATGCCACCTACTACAAGCGCTATGCCAGCGCGGCCGAACGGCAGCTGGCCGGGCGCCTGAAGCAGCTCTGCGATCCGAAGGGGATTCTGGGGACGGTCGATTTCGGCTGATCACTCCCGGCGCGACCATTTCGTCGCCAGCAGGATCGAGGAGTTCGTTTTCTCCACCCCTTCGAGCTCGCCGATGCGGTCGATGAGCTCGTTGAGATCCGCGACACCGGGGGCCTCGAGCTCGGCGATCAGGTCGTAGACACCGCTGATGGCGTGCAAGGCGACGATCTCCGGAATGGCCCGCAACTGCTTTTCCGCCGTCCGCGCGAGTTTACCCGCCACCTTGATCAGGACATGGGCACGGATCAGCCGCCCATGGAACTTCTCGTTCACGCGCACGGTGAATCCTTCGATCACGCCGGCATCTTCCAGCTTCTGCAGCCGTGCATAGGTGCCGGCCCGGGAGATGCCCAGCGCCTTGGAGAGCCGGGCAATGGGCATGCGGGCGTCCTTGCGCAGCAGCGCCAGCAGCCGGTAGTCCAGCTCGTCGGGTAGCAAAGTGTCTTTTCGGCTAGACATTCTGTCAGTCTAGCAGCTCCCCGGCGGACAGATTGCAATCTTCAATCTGGACGGCGCCGCCGCCAGACTGCTCGTCATATGCAGCCTGCTCCTCATATTCCAGGGACAACGCCATGAAACAGATTCTGTTAGCCGGTGCCGGGAAGATCGGCGCCATGATCGCCGGCCTCCTGACCTCGTCCGGCGACTATCGGGTGACCGTCGTGGATCGCTCGGCCGAGCAGCTCGAGCGGCTGCCCAAGCACGCCCTGCTGACCACGCGTCGGCTCGACCTGACCAACGCTGCGGAGCTCGCGGACGCCCTCAAGGGACAGTTCGCGGTGCTGAGCGCGGCTCCCTACAGCATCACCAGTCATATCGCGCGGGCCGCCAGGCTTGCCGGTGTGCACTATCTCGATCTCACCGAGGACGTGGCCACCACTCGCCTCGTGAAGACACTCGCCGTCGACGCCACCAGCGCCTTCATCCCGCAATGCGGCCTGGCACCGGGCTTCATCTCGATCGTGGCGCACGATCTGGCGACGCGCTTCGATACCCTCGACACCGTCCGTCTGCGGGTCGGCGCCCTGCCGCAGTTTCCCTCGAACGCCCTCAACTACAATCTGACCTGGAGCACCGACGGCGTCATCAACGAATACCTGCAGCCGTGCGAGGCGATCGTGAACGGCACGTTGCGCGAAGTGCCTCCGCTCGAGGAGTTGGAGGAGTTCTCGCTCGACGGAGTCCGGTATGAGGCGTTCAACACCTCCGGCGGCCTGGGTACGCTGTGTGAAACGTTGAGCGGCCGTGTCCGCACGTTGAACTATCGGACCGTGCGCTATCCCGGCCATCGGGACATCATGAAGGCGCTCATCCATGACCTGCGCCTGGGTCAGCGTCCGGAAGTGCTGAAGGACATCCTGGAGAACGCGATTCCGAGCACGATGCAGGACGTCGTTCTGGTGTTCGTGACGGTGAGCGGCATGAAGCACGGCCGCCTGGTGCAGGAGAGCTACGCCAACAAGATCTACGGCCGGGTAATCGCGGGCGTGGAGTGCAGCGCCATCCAGATCACCACGGCGAGCGGTATTTGCGCCGTGCTGGACCTGCTCGCTCAGGGCAAGCTTCCGGGCAAGGGCTTCGTGCGGCAGGAGGACATCTCACTCGAGTCCTTCCTTGCGAATCGGTTCGGTGCTGCGTACGCGCTGCCGCCGGTCACGGGTGCGAGGGCTGCCTGATGTCGAGCGGGACGAAATTGCAGGCGGGCGAGGAAGCACGTCAGATCCTGCGGTCGATGGAAGTTGTGGTGCCCGAGGGGCGCGACACCATTACGCTGACCTCACCCATCGATGAATCGCCGATGCCCTCCGTGCCCGTATCCCGGGCGGCGGATGTGAATGAGGCCATTGCTGCTGCGCAGGCCGCGTTCCGCACTTGGCGCAACGTGCCGGCGCCGGTACGGGGCGAGCTGGTGCGTCTGTTCGGGCAGCAGCTGCGTACGCACAAGAATGCACTCGGCCGTCTGGTCACTCTCGAAGTCGGCAAGACCCTGTCCGAGGGTGTAGGCGAAGTGCAGGAAATGATCGACATCTGCGATTTCGCCGTGGGTCTCTCGCGCCAGCTGCACGGGCTGACCATCGTCTCCGAGCGTCCCGAGCACCACATGCGCGAGATGTGGCAGCCGCTCGGCCCCGTTGGAGTCATTACGGCGTTCAATTTTCCGGTAGCGGTGTGGTCCTGGAATGCAGCACTTGCTCTGGTGTGCGGTAATCCGGTCCTGTGGAAGCCGTCCGAGAAGACGCCGCTGGTGGCTTGGGCCACTCATCAGCTGCTCAGCCGGACAGTGCAGGAGTTCAGCGCGGCCCCGGCCGGTCTCATGGCCCTGTTGATCGGGGGCGGTGATATCGGTCGCCAGCTGGTGACGGACTCGCGCATTCCGTTGATTTCCGCTACGGGCAGCACGCGCATGGGCCGCTCGGTCGGCACGGCGGTGGCTGAGCGATTCGGGCGGAGCCTCCTCGAGTTGGGAGGGAATGCTGCGACCATCGTCACGCCTTCCGCCAACATCGAGCTTGCGGTCCGTGCGATCGCGTTTGGTGCTACCGGTACCACGGGGCAGCGTTGCACGACGATGCGCCGTCTGATCGTGCACGAGGACGTGTACGAAAAGACTCTGAATGCGGTGAAGCGTGCGTACACGAAGTTGCAGATTGGCGATCCCCGCGACGCCAGGACTCACGTTGGCCCCTTGATCGACAAGGCGGCTTGCGAGTCCATGCACACGACGTTGGCGGAGGCTCGGGAGGACGGGGGTAAAGTCACCGGCGGCGCGAAGGTCGACCGTAAAGGCTACTACGTGCAGCCCGCTCTGGTCGAAATGCCGACGCAGACGGAAGTGGTGAAGCGGGAAACCTTCGCTCCGATCCTGTATGTGCTCAAGTATCGTGACTTCGACGATGCGCTTCACATGTTGCAGGACGTGCCGCAGGGGCTGTCATCGTCGATCATTACGACCCACTTGCGGGAAGCCGAGCTGTTCCTGTCGGCTCGCGGCTCCGACTGCGGCATTGCCAACGTCAACATGGGGACGAGCGGTGCCGAGATCGGCGGCGCTTTCGGTGGTGAGAAAGAGACTGGCGGCGGTCGCGAGTCCGGCTCGGATGCCTGGAAGGCGTACATGCGCCGCCAGACGCAGACCATCAACTACGGTCTGAGCCTGCCGCTGGCGCAGGGCGTCGAATTCGACGTCTAGCTGGATTCCCGCGGCCAACGGCTCTTCCAGGGCAGTGCGGCCTCGAGCTCGTAGGCCAGGGCCAACAGTCGAGCGTCTTTGCCGAAACCCGCCGTGAAGAGGGTGCCGACCGGCAGATCCTCGGCGGTCCAGTAGAGCGGAACGGACATCGAAGGGAGACCGGCAATGTTGGCGGGCGGCGTGTAGGAGACGTATCTGACGATCCGCCGTTGCAGGGTGTCGAATTCGACGTCGGGCGCCTGCTCTCCCAGCGGGATGGGCGGTGAGGCGAGAACCGGCGTGACATAAACGTCGTATTTCTGCAGGAACCGTCGCAACGCCAGCTGGCAGACGCGGAAGTATTCGTAGGCCAGCTCGACCGAAGCGTAGTTGCGCTGCTCTTTGAAGAGCCGCATGAGCCCGAGCGTCCAGGGCTCGAAGAGCGAGTCTTCCGGCTCTCGTCCGAGCACCTTGCGGGCGAAGTCCCGTCGCGAGGTCGCATCGAGGCCCCAGAACGTCATGAAGTGATGGGCGAGCTGCGCGCCGTCCTGGGGCAACCATTCCTCGGTAACGTGATGGCCGAGACGCGCCAGGAGCGCCGCAGTCGCGCGCGTCGCTTTGGCCACCTCCGGGTGCGGTTCCTCGCCGAAGGTGTTGCGTGTGGTGAATGCAATGCGCAGGCGGCGCTTGTCCGGCCCTTCGACCAAGTCAACACGCGGCATGTCGACCGGCTCGGCAACCTCGGTGGCGACAAGGAAGGCGGCCGCATCGCGTACGCTACGGCTCAAGCACCCGCGTACCGAGAGCAACTCATCCTCCGAGCCGATATCCAGGGCCCGGCTGTTCTTGAACCCGAACAGGCCACAGTTGGAGGCGGGGATGCGGATCGAGCCGCCTCCGTCCGATGCAGTGGCCAGGGGTGTCATGCCCGAGGCGACGGCCACGGCGGAGCCGCCGCTGGATCCGCCCGCGCTGCGTTCCAGGTCCCAGGGATTGTGGCAGGGTCCGTACAAAAGCGGCTCGGTCGTCGCCGCGAGCGCGTATTCGGGGGCATTGGCTATTCCCAAGGGAATAGCGCCGGTCGCTTCCACAGCGTCGATGAAAGGCAGCGATTGGGTCGGGACGCGCTGTGCCAGTGCGCGGGAAGATTTCGTGCAGGGAAGTCCTGCGAATTCCTGAGTGTCCTTGATGACGTATGGAACGCCTTCGAACACTCTTTGGCGAACCGGCTCACGCGCCCTGCGACGAGCGAGCTCGAACGAGTCGCTTACGATCGCGTTGAGCTTCGGATTCAGTGCCTCGATACGACGAATCGCACGCTCCACCAACTCGAGCGGCGTGATCTCGCCTTTGCGCACCAGCTGCGCCAGGCCTGTCGCGTCATACTCATCCAGTTCGGCGCGCCTGGCGGTGCCGCGGGCGAGCGTCGCCGCGGCAGCGGAAACCAGGCCTGTGAGCAGTGTTCTACGATCGATCACGCGATATCACCCCGAGCCGGCGCGTAACCAAGTCGGCGCGCCGGTGGTCTCCACCGTGGCAATGGGTTGCGACACGTCACCAGCCCCTGATGCGCGGCCACACGGCGAGGACTCGAGGGGGTGTGCCGTTCACTACGTGATAGTTGTCGTGTTGGGCGCTCGTCGCACAGGCGTGGTTTGGCAGTATGCGGACCTGCTCACCTACGCGCAGCTCGGGTAAGCGCTGCTTACTGCCGGGGCGCAGGCTGATGACGCCGTGCTCCTGGTTGGCCTCGGTCATCAGCAGGTCAAGATAGGGATTCCCCTGGGCAGTGCAAACGACGCCGTATCCCTGGTCCACGCTCTGGGATGACGTGCCGCGGTCGCGCGACATGGCCATCCAACCGGCGTCGATAATGGCGCGGCCCTTGCTGGGTTGTACGTCGATGATGGTCGACAGCACGCTCAGCGCGATGTCGGAGATCGAGCACACTTGCAGGCCGGCCATGACGAGATCGAAGAAGACATACACGCCTGCGCGCACTTCGGTGACACCATTGAAGTCCTTGCCGAAGAGCGCTGTCGGGGTGGACCCGACACTCACGACCGGACAGGGCAGTCCGGCCGAGCGCAGGGTCTGCGCGCTGCTCACGGCCGCGCCTCTTTCCAGTTCCGCGATCGCCTCGATGTCCGCAATGCTCCTGCTGCCATACGACGAGCCGGCGTGCACCATGACCCCGCGCAGCTCGGCTCCGGTGTTGAGGGCCCGGCCGATCTCGATCAGGGCGGCCCCGTCCTGGGGATCGACTCCGGCGCGATGATTGTCACAGTCCACCTCGATCAGCGCCGGGATGATCCGGCCGCTCGAGCGAGAGCTGGCCGCGATCGCGCGGGCAATCTCCAGATTGTCCGCGACCACGGACAAGTCGACGCCCGCTGCGCGCAGTGCCTGCACGCGGTCGAGCTTCGCCTGCGTCAGGCCGACGGCATACAGAATGTCGCGCACGCCGCAGGCAGCGAAGTACTCGGCCTCGCGCAGGGTAGATACCGTCGCCGGCCCGCTCGGGCTCGTCATGAGCAAGTGTGCAATGGGCGGCGATTTCGCCGTCTTCAAGTGCGGTCGCAGCTGAACCGACGCGGGCAGGCGCGTGCGTAGCCGCTCGATGTTGTGCAGCATCCGCGCTTCGTCCAGCAGCAGGCATGGCGTCGGCAACGACGCCAGCCCCAGGCCCACGGCGATCTCGGTCCCCCTAGCTTCCAAATTCGAGCCCCTTTAGGTCGTCCAAGGGCGCAGACCGTGCAACAGGCTCTGACGCAAAGCAATTTACGCCGTCTAAGTCTTGCCTTAAGGTAGGAGTTAATGCTCTCGGCTGACGATCTCACTTTCTTCACGGTCGTGGCGGCTT
>DASZVD010000459.1:0-19104 GCA_035547375.1 Steroidobacteraceae bacterium | reverse complement strand
GAGTCCGTGGTGCAGTTGTTCCGCGGTGACCTGGGACAGCCCTACGGCGGTTTCCCCGAGGGGCTGCAGCGAAAGGTCCTGAAGGGTGCAAAGCCGTTGACGGAGCGGCCGGGCGCCTCTTTGCCGCCGACGGATCTCGAGGCGGAGCGCGCCAAGATCCAGAAGAAGTTGCCGCGGCCGGTGACCGACGACGATCTCGCTTCCTATCTGATGTATCCGAAGGTCTGGACAGAGTACGCGCAGGATCGGCAACACTACGGTGACGTAGGCATCTTACCCACGCCTGTGTTTTTCTACGGGATGGAACCTGGCGAGGAAATCACGGTTGACATCGAGCGGGGTAAGACGCTCATTGTTCGCTACGTCACGGCTGGTGAGCCGAATGAGGACGGAACACGTACCGTTTACTTCGAGCTGAACGGCGAGCCGCGACCGATTCGAGTTCCCGACCGCAAACAGAAGCCGCAACGTCCGCCGCAACGGAAGGTCGAGCCGGGTAATCCGAAGCACCTCGGCGCGCCGATGCCCGGCACGGTCGCGACCGTGACTACGACGATAGGTCGTAAAGTCACTCGCGGTGAGGTGCTGATCACCTTGGAAGCGATGAAGATGGAGACGGCTGTGCGAGCGGAAATGGACGGAGAGGTCGCGGAGGTCGTCGCGAAGCCGGGAGCGCAGGTGGACGCGAAAGATTTATTGGTGGTGTTGGCCTGACGCTTTGTGTCGACCTGGCGGTCTGATCCGGGCTCGGTGTTGATCCAGGAGCCTAGGCGGCACGCCGATCGTGTATGCGGCGCACGCCCAGCGCTGTGCCCAAGAGCAACAGCCAGGTGAGGTCGAGCCTGCCCCCGCCGCCGGTCTGGCCGCTGCTGGCCTCGGAGGTGGCCGGCTGGGTGGTCGAGCCCGTGCCGGACTTGTTGACCTGTACGAGGCAGCTGGCGCTGGCCGCGCGCAGGTTGATCTGCTGCAGGCTGCAGGCGGAGAACTGCTCGTTGAAGTCGATGAACGGTGCCATCAGGTAGGTTTGTGGCGTGGACTGGCACACGCCCGGCACACCGTCGTGAATCGAATTGAAGTTGTGGCCGAGCTCGTGCGCGGCGGTGAGCGCGCTCAACGTCGTCGAGCCGGTCGATTGCGACAGGCTGACGGAGGTGGAGCCGTTGCAGACGTCGCCCAGATAGGCGATGCCGATGATGTTGCCCTGCATCTGCCGGCCTGTCATGAGATGGGTCAGCCCGGTCTCGTCATGGGCCGAGAGACCGGCCCGATAGCCGGCCACCTCCGCCAGCAGATCCGTGGGAGTCGTGGTGCCGGAGAAGCTGTCGGTGGCGTCGGTCAGCAGCGTAATGGACGATACCGCGATGTGAATTCCTACCTGCGAAGACCAGATGCCGTCGACGATATCCATGCGCGCTACCACGGCTCCTTCCGGGTCGGAGCCGATAGCGTCGACGAACTGATGATCCGCGACCACGCCGACATTGAGCTGTCGCGTGACCGATACCGAGGTGGTATCCGACGATGAGATGTCGGCGGCAATCTGGGTAAAGGCCTTCTGTGCCGTGGGGCGGCCGCTGCCGGAAGTCAGGCTCTCGTCGGGATCCGTGCCGCATAGGCCGCCGCCGCTCGGAATGTCAGCATCGGCGAGCCGGTACATGACCGCTGACGACTTCGAGACCGCGTCCGCCGCGGTGGAGAGCATGGCACCCTCCAGATCTCCCGGCGTCTCGATCGCATAGAGCTGAGAGCCGTCGGAGATGACACCGCGCCAGCCGTCGCGAGTTTGCGTGAGTCGTACCCAGGAGCCATCGATGCCGGTCAGGGTGCCGCTATAGGGTTTGATGTCGGATCGGCCGGCGGATACTGCTTGTGCGATGCCTGCGTTGATCTCGAGATCGACGTCGAAATGACGTCCATAGGCGTCAAAGCTCAAATGCCGCTGCCCGTTGGCATCGGTCAGAGGTGGGATGGCGAGTCGCTCGTGATAGAGCACCCGGTAGGCCGGTGCCGCCGCCGCGCTACCCACTAGAGCAACACAGGCGAGCGCCGCACTCCGTGTGCACAACTTGCTTTTGGACATTGGCCCCTAGTCCATTGGAAAAATTGGCCTATGGCCATTTTTCGGACATTAGCTTCGTTGCCGCCGGCAAAAAGCGTGGTTTTTGCCGGCTGCTCGCTGGAGGCAACTCGGCTGGGGGCGGATGTTCCCACAGGTTCCACGATGGGCACCGTGAAGTGCATCACGGTGCTTCAGGGGCTCTGGGGGGCTTCAGGGGGTTTCAGACTTCAAACAGTGTCTTTGAGAGGGATTTCGGCGTTCGCCAACTTGCTCAGGTCGGGACGGCCGCGCGCTGCAATGATCTTGCGCGCCGCCATCTGATCCTTGGGGCTGTTCACACTGTCGATCGCAATCAGCTCGCCGTCGCGCAGATAGCAGGTGCTGAAGCTGCGTGACGCGGGATTGCCGCGAGTGACGACGTTGTCAGCCCCGTGACAGATTCCCACGATGATCATTTTCAGGTCGTACTGATCTGACCAGAACCAAGGCACTTTATCGTGCACCGTCGGCGTGCCCAGCAGGTTCAGCGCGGCGGTGGTCGCCTGCTCGAAGGCGTTGTCCACGGACTCGAGGCGCAAATAACGGCCGTAGTGAAGGCTCGGGTGATGGGTGCAGTCGCCCGCCGCGTAAATGTGCGGGTCGGACGTCCGACAGTGATCGTCGACACTGATGCCGTTCGAGCATTCGATCCCGGCAGCCGCCGCCAACTCGTCGGCCGGGAGTACGCCGACGCCGACAATGACGATGTCGGCAGGATGCTCCGCACCATCCTCGGTGAGCACGGCGCGTACGGAATTCGAGCTCGAATCTCCCGCGAGCGCGCGAACTTTCGCATTGCAGATGATCCGTACTCCGTGCCGGGCGTGCTCCTTCTCATAGAACGCGGAGATCTCCGGGCAGGTCACACGGTTCATGACGCGATCAGCCATCTCGATCACGGTGACATCGAGCCCCGCTTCGCGCGCAGTGGCCGCTACCTCCAGGCCGATGTACCCGCCACCGATGATCACCAGTCGCTTTCCATGGCCAAAGTCGGCGCGTATGCGTTCCACGTCGGCGATCGTTCGCAAATAATAGACCCCACGCAGGTCGCTTCCAGGCGCCGTCAGTTTGCGTGGTCGGCTGCCGGTTGCGAGAAGAAGGGCGTCGTACGCCAGCGTCGACCCATCATCGAGCCGCAGCCTTTGATCCGCGCGCGAGATTTCCTCGACGCGGCGCCCAAGGTGCGTCTGCACGGAGTGCTCCGCGTAGAATTGCGCGGGACGTATCAGCAGCCGGTCGCGTTCCAGTGCTCCAGCCAGATACTTCTTCGACAGGGGAGGCCTTTGATACGGCAGCCAGGGCTCATCGCCAACCACCACGAGCTTTCCCGTGTACCCTTTGCGGCGTAGTGTATCGATCGCCTGGACGGCAGCTTGGCCGGCGCCGACAATGATTATTTGGTCGAACATCAGGCAAAGGATAGCCTATGCGAAGGCGGATGCGTCGCACCAGTGAGGGGCAGGCACCACAAAAGGTCGCGCCAGAATGGTGCAATATGGTGTTCGGATGCGCGAAATTCGATCGGAACTCAGGCATTTGGATCCCCGGGCTCGTGGCATGAAAGCTGCAAACTGCCTTCTGCCGCCAAAATCCGCGTAACCCTTCTATAAATAACGCAATGATCATCCGACGGAGACCTCGCACATGAAACTGGTTACAGCGATCATCAAGCCGTTCAAGCTCGACGACGTGCGGGCGGCGCTGTCCGATATCGGCGTATCGGGGATGACCGTCACGGAAGTGAAGGGTTTCGGCCGCCAAAGGGGCCACACCGAGTTGTATCGCGGCGCCGAATACGTCGTCGATTTCGTGCCCAAGACCCGCATCGAGGTCGCGGTGCGCGTCGATCTGGTCGACCAGGTCATTGAAGCCATCATGAAGTCCGCCAAGACGGGGAAGGTGGGCGACGGCAAGATTTTCATCACCGAGATCGAGCGCGTGATCCGCATTCGGACCGGTGAGACCGACGACTCCGCGCTTTAGGAGCGTGTCGGACTTAAGGATGCGCCTACTGTCGGAAAGCGATGGGATAGGGGGATGTCGGCGCCCATGACTAAAGCCATACGTTTCCACGAGCACGGCGGTCCCGAAGTCCTGCGGTTCGAGGACGTCGAGCTGGGTAAACCCGCCCCCGACGAGGCGCAGGTGCGCCATACCGCAATCGGGGTGAACTACATCGACGTTTACGACCGGACGGGCCTGTACCCCGGGGAGCTGCCGAGTGGGCTGGGCCGCGAGGCCGCTGGCGTCATTACCGCGATTGGCCGGAAGGTCAGGGGTTTCCGCGTGGGTGACAGGGTCGCCTACGTTTATTCCAAGCCGGGGGCCTACAGCGAGCTCCGCAATGTGCCGGCGGAACGGCTGGTCAAGGTGCCGAAGGGCGTCTCGGACCAGCAGGCCGCGGCCCTGATGCTGAAAGGCCTGACGGCACATTATCTGTTGCGCCGGACCTATCGCGTCGCCAAGGGCGATACCGTGCTCGTACACGCCGCGGCGGGCGGGGTAGGCCTCATTCTGTGCCAGTGGGCCAAAGCGCTTGGCGCAAAGGTCATCGGCGTCGTGGGCAGTGAAGCGAAGGCCGAGCTTGCGCGCAAGCACGGTTGCAAGCTGGTGCTGATCTCGGGGCGTGATGAGGTCGTGCCCAGCGTGAGAAAGTTCACCAAGGGCGAGGGTGTGGCGGTCGTTTACGACTCGGTCGGTAAGGACACGTTCTTCGAGTCGCTCGACTCGCTTCGGCCATTGGGCATGATGGTCACGTACGGGAACGCCTCAGGGCCGCCTCCCGCCCTATCTCCGCTCGAGCTGAGTAAGCGCGGCTCGCTGTTTTTGACACGGCCGACGCTGTTTCACTACATCGCCACGCGGGAGGCGCTGGATAGCGCGGCGCGCGAGCTGTTTGCGGTGGTGAAGAGTAAGGCGGTCAAGGTGCTCATCGGCCAGACCTACCCGCTCGCGGATGCCGCGGAGGCGCACCGGGATCTGGAGGCGCGCCGCACGACGGGCTCCACGGTGTTGATACCGGACAATCCTATTTAGCCTTTAGCCTCGTGGCCGGATCTGAGGCGGAGCGCCCGGGCTCGCGCGCGGCACTATCGATCCGGGCGGAGTCAGGCTCGCTTGTCTTGCGCGGGGCGGCCGGCAAGGCTCGCAATCACGATCGCCAGCTCCTCCGCCTCGACCGGCTTGGCGACGTGATTCTGGTACCCGGCCTGCAGGGCCCGCAGCCGGTCCTGGGGTGAGGCATAGGCCGTGACCGCGACTGCGGGCGTCAATCCGCCGAAGTCAGGCTCGAGGGCCCGTACCTGCTCGATCAGTGTGTAGCCGTCCATGTCCGGCATTCCCAGGTCGGCGATCAGGACGTCCGGGCGCTTCGAGAGCAACTGTGTCAGGGCGGCTTGTCCGCTTGCGGCCACGCTGACCTGCGCGCCGAAACCTTCCAACATGCCGCTGATCAGCTCCCGGGCGCCCGGATCGTCGTCGACGACGAGGATGCGCACCCCGAGCAACATCGATGGTGTGATCGTGCCGCTCGCCGATGCCTCCGGGACGCGAGGCAGGAGGCCGCCTTCGCGAGCCGGCAGCCTGACGATGAAGCGTGCGCCTTTGCCTTCTCCGGCGCTCTGCGCGTCCACGCTGCCTGCGTGCAACTCCACGAGGTGGCGCACGATGGCCAACCCCAGGCCGAGGCCGCCGTGCCGGCGGCTGATCGAGCCGTCCTCCTGGCGGAACCGGTCGAAGACCAACGGCAGGAACTCGGGTTTGATGCCCTGGCCGCTGTCCGTCACACTGATCTCCACTTCGCCGTTGCGGCGGGCCAGGCACACCTCGATCTGGCCGCCGCCGTCGGTGAACTTGATGGCATTCGAGAGCAGGTTGCAGACGATCTGTTGCAACCGGGCGAAGTCGCCGCGCACGGTTCCGGCGCCCACATCGAGTATGGGCACGATCTTCAGCCCTTTCGCCTGCGCCGCGGGGTGCATCGTTTCCAGCGCGGCTTCGACGACGCGCCGGGGCTCGACAGTCACCAACTCCAACGCGACCTTTCCCGTCACGATCCGCGAGACGTCCAGCAGGTCCTCGATGAGCCGCTTTTGGGCCCGCGCGTTGCGCTCGATGGTCTCGAGCGCCCGCTCCTGAGTCGGCTCGTCCAGCCGCCGGGTTCGCAGGAGCGTGATCCAGCCGAAGATCGCATTCAACGGCGTGCGCAATTCGTGCGACAGGGTTGCGAGAAACTCGTCCTTGAGCCGGCTCAGCTCCTCGGCCTCGGCGCGCAGCACTTTCTCCCGCGCCAACAACGCTTCACGCTCGGCCTCGGCACGCAGCCGTTCGGCGATCTCGGCGTGCAGGCGCTCATTGATGGTCTGCAGCTCCGCGGTCCGCTCGCTGACACGCGTCTCCAGCTCCCGATTGGACAGGGAGAGCGCGGCGCGCGCTTCGTAGAGATCGACGAACACTCGCACCTTCGTGCGCAGCACCGGGGCGATGACGGGGGAAAGGATATAATCGACGGCGCCGAGCTCGTAGCCCCGGGCCGTCTGCATCTCGTCCGCGTAGCTCGTTATGAAGATGATGGGCGTGTGGCGCCCGTTCTTGTGCCGCCTGATGAGGTTGGCGGTCTCGAGGCCGTCGATGTCGGGCATGTTGACATCGAGCAGGATGACGGCGAACTCTCCCTCCAGCACGCGCTTCAAGGCT
Organism: Steroidobacteraceae bacterium; assembly: GCA_035547375.1. GTDB lineage: Bacteria > Pseudomonadota > Gammaproteobacteria > Steroidobacterales > Steroidobacteraceae > 13-2-20CM-66-19. Next base: position 12,308 of record DASZVD010000459.1, on the reverse strand, counting down.
TCGGTGCCGGAGTGCGCCTCCACGATCTGCGCATCGAGGTCCTCGAGCAGGGTGCCGTAGACGAGCAGCTTCTCGGGCAGGTCGTCGACGATCAGAATTCGGGCCCGCGGATGGGACACGTTCAATCCTTGAGCCAGGCGTGCAGTGCGGCGAGCAGGTCCTGCGTGTTGACCGGCTTGGACAGATAGTCCCAAGCCCCCGCTCCAATGCACTTCTCACGGTCTCCCTTCATGGCCTTGGCGGTTACCGCAATGATGGGCAGCTCGTGCCGCTCGGGTATTTTACGAATTGCCTGGATCGTGGCGATCCCATCCATCTCGGGCATCATGATATCCATCAGGACCACGTCGATCGCCGCGTCCTGCCGGACGTGTTGGATGGCTTCGCGGCCATTGTCCGCCGAGATGACGATCATTCCCTGCTCATCGAGCACGGTGGCGAGCGCAAAGATGTTCCGCATGTCGTCATCGACTATGAGGACCTTGCGGTTCGCCAGTACCCGCCGGGAATCGTGCAAGGTCTCGAGCTGGCGGCGCGCGGCCTCCCCCAGCGCCTCCGGATTGCGGTGCAGAAAAAATGTGGTCTGCTCCAGCAGCCGCTCGCTCGATAAGGCTTCGCGCAGGGTGAGCCGGTCCTTGAAACGTCGCCGGAATTCCGCATAACCGGCCGCCGAGCGGTCCGGGCCGTAGAAGATCACCGCCGGCTGGCGCAGGCCCGTACCGCTGTCGCTGAGGAGAGGCGCGCACGCTTGCGGGTCGAGGACGGGCGCGCCGGGGCCGATGACGAGGCAGTCGATGGGCCGATCGCGCAGAATGTTGACGGCCAACACGGAGTTGCCCACCGGGAAGATGCGCACGTCATTGCCGGACAACAGGCTGACGATCTCCTCCCGCTCCGGCGAGTCCGCCATGAGAATCAACAGGTGCCGCTGCGGACGGGTCACGAAGCGATACAGCTCATCGAGCGCTTCATCCAGCAGCTGCTTCGACCGCAGGGGCTTTGCGATGAAGCCCGCGGCCCCTGATTCGAGCGCCCGGGCGCGCGACTCGTCGGTCGAGATGACACAGACGGGAATGTGGCGGGTGGTGAGGTGGTTCTTCAGCCGGTCGAGCACCCGCCAGCCGTTCATGTCAGGCAGGTGCAGGTCGAGCGTCACCGCATCCGGCTCGAAGTCCCGCGTCAGCGCCAGCGCTCCGCAGGCCATGGTGGTGACGAGTCCCTTGAAGCCCTTTTCGCGCGCGCCCTCGAGCAGCAGGTGCGCGAAGGGAAGGTCGTTCTCCACGATGAGCAGCACGCGATCGGTCGGCTGGATCGAGTCGCGATCGTCGTGCGCCTCGTTGAGGACCAGAGGCTCCTGCCCGGGCTCCTCCAGCGGTGTTGCCGTATCGTGGGTCAGGAAAGCGTCGCCGCCCAACAGGATCTGCTGCAGGTCGAGGTCCGGTGTCCGCTGCAAGGCGATTTCCGCAGCCGAGCGGGGTCGCGTGGAGCGCGAGCCGATGTAGGTCTGCGGGATGTACAACGTGAAGATGCTGCCCGTGCCGGCCGAGCTGACCAGGCGGATCTCGCCACCCAACAGCTTGGCGAGCTCGCGGCTGATGGCCAGTCCCAGGCCGGTGCCGCCGTACTTGCGGCTCGTGCTGCCGTCGGCCTGCTGGAAGGCCTCGAAAATGATCTGCTGCTTGTCGGCCGAGATCCCGATGCCGCTGTCGGCGACCGAGAAGGCGAGCACCTCGTGCGCTCGCTCGAGCTCCTCGTTCTCCAGGCTCCAGCCGCGCTCCACCCGATCGATCGTGAGCGTGACCTGGCCGCGGTGCGTGAACTTGAAGGCGTTCGACAGCAGGTTCTTCAGGATCTGCTGCAGCCGTTTCGCATCGGTGATCACCGACTTCGGCAGGTGCTCGCCCAGGCGCACGAGGAAACCCACGCTCTTCGCCTCCGCGACGTGCCGGAAGTTGCGCTCAACGTACTGCTGCAGCTCGTCGAAATGGATCTCGCCCACGTCGACCACAACGGTTCCCGACTCGATCTTCGACAGATCGAGGATGTCGTTGATGAGCATGAGGAGGTCGTTGCCGGCGGAGTGGATCGTGCGGGCGAACTCGACCTGCCGCGAAGTGAGGTTGCCGTCCTTGTTGCGCGAGAGCTGGTCGGAGAGGATGAGGAGGCTGTTGAGCGGTGTGCGCAGCTCGTGCGACATGTTCGCCAGGAACTCGGACTTGTACTTCGACGTCAGCGCGAGCTGTTTCGCCTTTTCTTCGAGTGCCTGACGGGCCTGCTCGACTTCGCTGTTCTTCCGCTCCACCTCGTGGTTCTGGTGCGCGAGCAGCTGCGCCTTCTCCTGGAGCTCGAGGTTCGTCTGTTGCAGCTCCTGCGCGAGAGACTGTGACTGCTGCAACAGGTTCTCCGTGCGCATGTTGGCTTCCATGGTGTTGATGACGACCCCGATGCTCTCCGTGAGCTGGTCGAGGAACACCTGGTGAGTGGTGCTGAAACGCTCCAGGGATGCGAGCTCCAGCACTCCCTTCACCTGGCCTTCGAACACGATGGGCAGCACGAGGATGTCCCGCGGCGCGCACACCGACAGGCCGGAAGAGATGCGGATCGTTTCCGACGGCGTGCGAATCGCCTCCACAGGGACGCCGTGCATGAGGATCTTCTGCTTGTCGACGGCGCACTGGCCCACCAGGCCCTCGCCCAGCGAGAGCTCCTTGCCGTGCGCTTCCTGGCCGCCCGAGGCGTAGCTCGCCAGCAATCGCAGGGTCGACGCGGGGCCGCTGCCGTAGAGCACGTAGAACTCGGCTTGCTGCGCGCCGACGACGGGCGCGAGCTCGGACAGGATGGTCTGGCTGACCGCGACGAGATCCTTCTGTCCCTGGAGCAGGCGGCTGAACTTGGCGAGATTGGTCTTGCGCCAGTCCTGCTCCGTGTTCTTGTGAGTCGTGTCCTTGAGATTGCGGATCATCTCGTTGATGGTGTCCTTGAGCGCCGCCACCTCGCCTTCCGCCTGCACGGCGATCGACCGTGTCAGGTCGCCTTGGGTCACGGCCGTCGCCACTTCCGCAATGGCGCGTACCTGTGTCGTGAGATTCGCGGCGAGCTGGTTGACGTTCTCCGTCAGCCCCTTCCAGGTTCCGGAGGCGCCGGGAACCTTCGCCTGGCCTCCGAGCTTGCCCTCCACGCCGACTTCTCGCGCCACGCTCGTCACCTGTTCGGCGAACGTGGCGAGCGTGTCGGTCATGCTGTTGATGGTTTCGGCGAGCTCGGCGATCTCGCCCTTCGCATCGACCTTCAGTTTCAACTTGAGGTCGCCCATGGCGACGGCCGTGACGACTTTCGCAATGCCGCGCACCTGGCTGGTGAGATTGCTCGCCATCAGGTTGACGTTGTCGGTGAGATCCTTCCAGGTGCCTGATACGCCTTCGACGCGTGCCTGGCCGCCCAGAATGCCTTCGGTGCCGACCTCGCGAGCCACGCGAGTCACTTCCGTGGCGAATGAGCTGAGCTGCTCGATCATCTTGTTGATCGTCTTGGCCGTGCGAAGGAACTCGCCTTGCAGGGCGCGGTCCTCAATCTCCAGCGCCATCGTCTTGGTCAGGTCACCTTGCGCGAAGGCACCGATGACACGTGCCACTTCCGTGGTCGGGTGCACCAGGTCGTCGATGAGCGCGTTGATGTTCATGATCGAGTCCGACCAGAACCCGCTCACGTTCCTGAGAGAAGCGCGATGCCGGAGCTTGCCTTCACGTCCGACAACCTGATTGAGACGCTCCAGCTCGCGCGCGGTGCGCACGTTGAGCTCGACAACTTCATTGAAGGCTTCGGCAATTCGGCCGGCCTGGCCAGGCCATTCCTCGGGCAGGCGCACATCGGCATTGCCGCGCTTGAGCGCAATGAGAGCGGCGAGGATCGCGCTCGTCTCGCCGTTGAGTGACTCGCTCGAGTACTTGCTTACGCCGCCCGCGGTGGCCGAACGTGCGCTCGAGGTTCCGGCCTTGGGATGGCGAGTGGGCTTACGCGGGGCCGGGGAGCTCTTGAATACATGCATGGCGCTCTCAGGAGGCGCGGCCGATGCGTCCGGGGCCGATGCCTCGAGTGGGGAGCCTCACCGAGGCTCGGCAAATCCCAACACCCGCGCGTGTCGCATTTGACACCACGGCTGTAAACCGCCCGCATCCTGCAAGCCCTGAACCGTGTGGGCCCGGGCCTGTCTCGTCTTGCGCGAAGAATCTTAAGGGGACTGCCGAGTGGGTCGCAATGCACGAATTATTACAGGGGACCGTCGCCAGACGGCGTCGGTCGTTCTACCTTACTACGCGCAGGGGGCGCGCATTCCGCGCGGTGCCCAGCGCGCCGCTGCGAACAACTTCGAGGAGCTCCGCATCGCGCGCGAGCTCGGAGATGAAGGTGTTGACTTCGGCTTCGCTGCCCGTCAGCTCGACAATGAAGCCATCCGGTGCCGGGTCCAGTACGCGACCGCCAAGGCGGATGACATGCCCCCGCACGGTGTCGGTGCGCTCGGGACGGACCTTCAGCTTGAGCAGGACCAGCTCACGCTCGATGTGTTCGCCCAGCGTCATGTCCTCGACGTTCACGACGTCGACGAGCTTATTGAGCTGATTCGCGATCTGCTGAATGACGGCGTCCGAGCCTTTGGTGACCAGCGTGAGGCGGGACACGGTCGGATCGTCGGTGGGAGCCACGGACAGGGACTCGATGTTGTAGCCCCGGGTGGAGAAGAGGCCCGCCACCCGGGCAAGCGCGCCCGCCTCGTTCTGCAGGAGGATCGCAATGATATGGCGCATGGGGGTCTTGGGATCGATTCTTTGCGGGGCAGTCATGGGCTGCATCATAGCGGCGCGTCGGCCGCCCCGCATGGATTGCGAGGCCCGAAGACACCCGTGCGGGCATGCTCATGGTACCGTCCGGGGGGCGCAACCCGGCGGTCCGCACGCGGCGAGCCCAAGGCCGACGTTCGCGCTCTCGCGCCTCACCCCCTTAGCTGCTAGGCTGGCTGCCGATTTCCCGACTTTCTCCGTCTTTACTTAAAGAGCTGGTCATGAGCGACACGGTAATTCAGCCCCGCCCCCTCGGGCATCCGCTTGCCGGCCAGAAGATGTCCGGCGCCCGGATGATCATGCAGGTGCTGGCGGATGAAGGGGTTACCGCGATTTTTGGCTACAGCGGCGGGGCCATCCTGCCGACGTACGATGCCGTGTTCCTCTATAACGAGCAGCAGAGCCAGCGGGGGGAGGCGACCATTCCCCTGATCGTGCCCTCGAACGAGCAGAGCGCGGCCTTCATGGCCGCGGGCTACGCGCGGGCCACGGGCCGGGTGGGAGTGTGCCTGGTCACCTCGGGACCGGGAGCCACGAACACGGTCACGCCGGTGCGCGACTCCATGGCCGATTCGGTACCGATGGTGGTGATCTGCGGCCAGGTCGCGACCGCCGCCATTGGCACCGATGCCTTCCAGGAAGCCCCGGTGCCCTCGATCATGGGTGCCGTGGCCAAGCACATTTTCCTCGTGACCGATCCCGCGAAGCTCGAGGCGACCCTCCGGACGGCTTTCGAGATCGCGCGCACGGGCCGGCCCGGACCAGTCGTGGTCGATGTGCCGAAAGACGTTCAGAACTGGGAAGGCGTTTTCCATGGCAGCGGCATGCTGCCGATCCCGGGTTACCGCCGCCGGATGAAGGAGCTTGCGGAGCGGACGCTGGATGCACACGAGGCTGCGCGCTTTTTCGAGATGCTTGGTGAGTCCTCGCGACCGCTGATCTACGCGGGCGGAGGCGTGATCAATGCCGGTGCAGCGAGCGCCCTCGCAGAGTTCGCTACGGCGTTCAATATTCCTGTCGTGACCACGCTCATGGGCATCGGCTCAGTGGACACCAAGAGTCCACTCTGTTTGAACATGCTCGGCATGCACGGCGCTGCCTACGCGAACTATGCCGTCGATGATTGCGATTTCCTGATTGCTGTCGGCGCGCGCTTCGACGATCGTGTGGCGGGCGTTCCGGCGAAATTCGCACGCAATGCCAAGCGAATTGCCCATTTCGACGTCGATCGTGCCGAAGTGAACAAGGTGAAGCGGGTGCAGTGGAGCCACGTCGGCTTGCTGATCGATGCACTGCAATCCCTCACCGCTTACGGCCGGCGTGAGAAGTTCCAGCGTGATTATTCGGCGTGGCACGCGCACGTGAACGAGATGAAGCGTGTGTACGCTATGAATTACGATCGTGCGAGCCCGCTCATCCAGCCGTATTACGTGATCGAGGAGATCAACAAACATACGCAGGGCGATGCCATCATCACGACGGGTGTCGGCCAGCATCAGATGTGGGCCGCCCAGTACTTCGATTTCCGTCATCCGCGTCTGTGGTTGACGTCGGGTAGCATGGGTACGATGGGCTTTGGCCTGCCAGCCGCCATTGGCGCGCAGATCGCGAATCCGAACCGGCTCGTGATCGACATCGACGGTGATTCGAGCATCCGCATGAACATCGGCGAGCTCGAGACGGTCACCACTTACGATCTGCCGGTGAAAGTCGTCGTGCTGAACAACATCGGCGACGGCATGGTGAAGCAGTGGCAGAAGCTGTACTTCAAAGGACGGCTGTCGGCGAGCGACAAGTCGCTGCACAAGAAGGACTTCGTGAAGGCCGCGCAGGCCGACGGTTTCTCCTATGCCGTGCGTCTCGACCGGAAAGAAGACGTGCCACGGGTCATCGAGGAGTTCGTGAAGTTCGAGGGACCGGCCTTCCTCGAGGTCATGATCGATCCGGACGCCGGCGTGTATCCCATGGTCGGCCCGGGACAGAGCTATGAGGAGATGATCACCGGTGACTTCATCCCGTCACGGCACAAGGTGAACATCAAGACCCCCGGTCCGTCGGAAATGTTCTGACCCCGCCCGTCCCATGAAGTACCTGCACACCATGGTCCGCGTGACCGACATCGACGCCTCGCTGCGGTTCTATCGTGACGCCCTGGGTCTGGTGGAGCTGTCGCGCAAAGAAAGCCAACAGGGGCGCTTCACGCTCGTGTTTCTCGCCGCCCCGGGCGACGAGAGCGCGCAGGTGGAGCTGACTTACAACTGGGATCCCGAGAGCTATACGGGCGGCCGCAATTTCGGCCATCTCGCTTACGAGGTGGACGATATCTATGCCACTTGCCAGCACCTCGTCGACCACGGCGTGGTCATCAACCGGCCGCCTCGCGACGGCAAGATGGCGTTCGTCCGCTCGCCCGACAATATTTCGGTCGAGCTGTTGCAAAAGGGGGCGGCGCGGCCTCCCGCCGAACCGTGGAAGTCGATGCCCAACGTGGGGGTCTGGTAGAGGGCTGTCGGGCGCCGCGACCGAGCGGCATTTCGACATAGAATAAGAAGCACCTGGGGAAGGGAACCGGTTCAGGTGCGGTTATGAGCGCCGTGCCTATCCTGTGGGCCGGTACCGGCAGTCTGTTCCAATGAAAAACCTACCCGGCCTGTTGATCGCGGCGCTGTTCGCGACCCTGACCTTCTCGGTCTGGGCCTTTCTCAACCGTCCGACGCTGGAGCCGCCGTGGCCTGCGCGCATTCAGGGGTTTGCCTTTTCGCCCTTCCGCATCGGCGAGGATCCGACTCACCGGGAGATGCCGACGGACGCCGAGATCGATCAGGATCTCCAGCTTCTCGAAGGCAAGACGCTCGCCGTGCGCACGTACAGCAACTACGGCACTTTGGCTGACGTCCCGCAGCTGGCCGAGCGTCATGGCATCAACGTGACGGTCGGCGCATGGATCGACAACCACCGGGACATGAACGAGACCGAGCTCGACACGGCGATCGAGCTGGCGCGCACTCATATCAATGTCGTGCGGGTCATCATCGGCAACGAGGTGGTCCTGCGCGGCGACATTCCGATCGAGGAGCTCGAGAAATATCTCGACAAGGCACGCGATGACATCGGGCAGCCCGTCAGCACGGCCGAGCCCTGGCACGTCTGGCTCGCGCACCCGGAGCTCGCCGACCACGTGGATTTCATCGGGGTGCACCTCCTTCCGTATTGGGAGGGGGTGAGCGTCGAGACCGCGGTCGATTACTCGTTCACGCAGTTCCGCCGCCTGCAGAAGGCGTTTCCGGGCAAGCCCATTGTCATCGCGGAAATCGGTTGGCCGAGCCGGGGGCGGACGCGCGAGTACGCGGTGGCGTCCGATTCGAATGAGGCACTGTTCCTGCGCCGGTTTCTGCAGCGGGCGGAAAAGGAACAGATCGTCTATTACGTGATGGAAGCCTTCGATCAGCCCTGGAAGGCGTACCAGGAGGGAGCCGTCGGCTCGTATTGGGGCGTGTACGACGTCAACCGTCACCCGAAGTTCGAGCGCACCGCGGCTATCGTGCGAGTCCCCGAATGGCACGTGCTCGCCGCCATTTCGGTGGCGGTGGCTTTGCTCGTGTTGGGTATCCTGTACCTGAACAGCAAGGCGCTGCGGAACCGCGGCCGAAGCTTCCTCGCGCTCGTGGTGTATACCGCCGCGACCATCGCGGTTTGGGTGTTCTACGACTTCACCCAGCAGTATATGACCGTTACGAGCGTCGTTTCCGGCGTGCTTCTGCTGCTCGGCATGTTGGGTGTCATCCTCGTGCTCCTGGCGGAAGCGCATGAGTGGGCGGAAGCCCATTGGGTGACGTATCGACGACGCCTCGGTGCGCCCGTGCGCGTGAGCCCCGAACCGCAGCCGAAGGTTTCGATTCACGTCCCGTGCTACAACGAGCCGCCCGAGATGGTGATGGAGACGCTCGATGCTCTCGCCCGGCTCGACTATTCGAGCTATGAAGTGCTCGTCATCGATAACAATACGAAGGACGAGCGAGTCTGGCGTCCCGTGGAGGCTCATTGCGCGCGACTGGGGGAGCGTTTCCGCTTCTTCCATGTCGCGCCGTTGCCGGGCTTCAAGGCCGGAGCCCTGAATTTCGCCCTGACGCGCACGGCGTCGGACGTCGAGATCGTCGCGGTGATCGATAGTGACTACGTCGTCGATCCGGGCTGGCTGCGCGAGCTCGTGCCGGGCTTCCAGGATCCGCGCATCGCGATCGTGCAGGCCCCACAGGATTATCGCGACGAGGGCCTGAACGCCTTCAAGGCGATGTGCTACGCGGAATATCGCGGCTTCTTCCACATCGGAATGATCACGCGCAACGAGCGCAATGCCATCATTCAGCACGGCACGATGACGATGGTTCGCCGGGCGCAGCTCGATAGAGCGGGATGGGCCGAGTGGTGCATCACCGAGGACGCCGAGCTCGGCTTACGCATCTTCGAGGCGGGTTTCGAGGCGAGCTACGTGCCGACGAGCTACGGCCGCGGCCTCATGCCCGACACCTTCATCGACTTCAAGAAGCAGCGCTTCCGGTGGGCTTACGGCGCTATGCAGATCCTGAAGCGTCATTCGAGCGAGCTTTTCATGGAAGGGGGCCCGCTTTCGCCGGGTCAGCGGTACCATTTCGTCGCGGGCTGGCTACCCTGGGTCGCCGACGGATGCAACATGTTGTTCAACTTCGCGGCCTTGGGCTGGTCGGCGGCCATGGTGATCGCGCCCGGACGGATCGACCCGCCGCTGGTCATGTATTCCGTCCTGCCGCTGTCCCTCTTCACGTTCAAATTGGCGAAGCTCGTGCACCTGTACCGGGTACGGGTCGGCGCGAACTTCCGGCAGACGGTGGCCGCCGCCATCGCCGGCCTCGCGCTGACGCACACCATTGGAATGGCGGTGGTGAAGGGGCTCTGCACGCGCAGCGAGCCTTTCTTCCGCACGCCGAAGCAGGGGCAGTCCGCGCGATTCGCGCAGGCGCTGCTGGCCGCGCGATCGGAGACGCTGCTGATGCTTGGATTGTGGCTTTCCGCCTGGGGTGTGGCGCACTCCCCGCAGCAGCACGGTCCGGATCGTTTTGCCTGGATTGTCGTACTGCTGATTCAGTCTGTGCCGTACGCGTCGACATTGTTGGCCTCTTTAGCCAGTGCCTTCCCGTTGTCCGCGCGACTCCTGGGCACGGGGTATCGCGCCACAGCCGTACCGGCGAACAGCGCGAGCGTGGAGCCGAAGAGCGTGCAAGTGCGCACGCCCGCTCCGGGGCTACAGGTTCCACGTTAATACAATGGTGAGCGTTGCGGACGTCCGCGGGCCCACCGAGCGCCACGGACGACTAAGGGCTATCTCGTTGATGCTGGTCGCGGTGGCGGCTTTCGCCGGCATGGATGCGACACTCAAGGTTTTCGCCCAGTACTACCCCCCGATGCAGGTGTCGTTCCTGCGTGGACTCGCGTCATTGCCGTTCATGGCGCTCCCCGCCTTGCTGAAGGGGAGGTATCGCGAGCTGAAGCCCGTTCGGTTCGGCATGCACCTGCTGCGAGGCGTGCTGATGTTCGTCATGCTGGTGGGCTTCGTCTATGCGGTGCGCACCCTGACGCTTGCGAACGTGTACTCGATCTACATGGCGGAGCCGCTCATTGCGACGGCCCTGTCGGTTCCGCTGCTCGGCGAGCGGGTCAACGGACGGAATTGGGTGGCCATCGCGGTGGGATTGGTCGGCGTCATCGTGATCCTCAAGCCCTCGACGACAGGTTTCGTCACGGTCGGGGCTGTCGCAGCCTTCATATCAGCGACCGCCTACGCGTTGAGCGTGATCGCATTGCGGGTGATCACGCGTACCGATTCGACGACGGCCGTCATCGTTTGGACGATCGGGCTGATGACGTTGATGGCGGGCATCATTGCCGTCCCCAATTGGGTGCCCATAGCGCACGAGCATTGGAAGTGGCTGGTGGCGATCGGCGTGTTCGGTGCCGTGGGGCAGCGTCTGTTGACCGAAGCGTTTCGTGCCGCGCCGCCGTCCGTCGTCTCCCCATTCGAATACACGGCGTTGCTCTGGGGCATTCTCATCGATTGGACTTTCTGGAGCGCCTTGCCTCCGGCGCGAGTCTATGTGGGCGGCGGCATTGTCATCGCGAGCGGCTTGTACCTGATCTGGCACGAGCACTCACAGCGGCCGCCGTTTGAAAAGTCTTGCGTATCGACGCCTGCACCTTGAGCATTTGGTCCATGATGGTTGAAGCACCGGAACAGCGCATCGAGCGCTATCTCTACAAGTCCATCCCCTTATCGGCCGCCCTGGGGGTGCGGGTCAGGAAGGCGACCACGGGACACGTGAAGCTCGCCGCTCCACTCGCCCCCAACGTCAACCACACCGAGACGGTTTTTGGTGGGAGCGCCGCGGCGATCGCGACACTGTCCGCCTGGACGCTGCTGCACCTGCGGCTCGAGGAAGCCCGACTCGGCGCGCGCCTGGTGATTCAACGCAGCCGGATGGAATACGAAAAGCCCATCCCGGGCGACTTCGAGGCGGTGTGTGACTTTGGCGACGACTCCGCCTGGGAACAATTCCGAGCGACACTGGCACGCCGCGGTCGTGCCCGCCTCACGTTGAGCGCGCACCTCGTGCACCGGGCGCACCGGGTGGCCTCTTTCGAGGGGGATTTCGTCGCGCTCGGATAGGGTGCGACGCGTGCGTCGCACGGGCGCGCTCGCGAGAGCAAGCCCTGGGCCGACGATGAGCAGGCAGAGCCTGCGCAATCAGGAGGGCAGGCGGTCCCCTGCTGTCCTTCGTCGGCGCGGTTGTCCTCCTGGGCGAGCGTCCCACCTGGCTGGCTGCCGTCGGGATGGTCTTGATCGTGGCCGGCATTTTCCTGGTGGCGGGTCTCCTGTGGGAGCCCCAACGTCGGCCGCAAAACCGGCCGCCGGGGGCGCCGCGCACGCGCGCTGCCAGATAATTTCAACAACACACATGGCGGTGTGAGTCGCGCCGGTGCAGAATGTCAGCGCCGATGCAGCTCGCTAACACGTGGGGCCCGAAAGTTGCGCCTTCCGGGGCCTGCAGCAAAAGCGCCGGAGGCGGCTTTTGATCATCAGACAAGGGGAAAACGCATCATGAGCAACGCCGATATTCGGGGACGGTTCATCTGGCACGAGTTGGTGACGACAGATCCGGATGCAGCGGCCGCCTTCTACTCGAAAGTCGTTCCGTGGAAGACGCAGGACTCCGGCATGCCTTCCTACCGGCTGTGGATGGCAGGCCAGACCCGGGTCGGCGGCCTGACAGGATCGCCCGAGGATGCCTCGGCCGATACTCCTCCTCATTGGATCATCTACATCGCCACACCGGACGTGGACGCGACGGTTGCGGCGGCCGAGCGTCTCGGCGGCAAGGTGATCAAGCCCGGTATCGACATTCCGAACAACATGGGACGCTTCGCGGTCCTCACGGATCCCCA
>DASZVD010000458.1:0-20199 GCA_035547375.1 Steroidobacteraceae bacterium | reverse complement strand
GCACCTGGAGCGCCCCGTGCGTGGAATGGCGAACGTCGCCAGCAAGATTGGCGAGCGCGAGAGGGGTGTGTTGCGCAGGTGGCAGAGCATCGTCTGAGGGATTACCGACTACGTCGCATTTTGCGAAAAGGGTCTCGTCCGGCGCAAGCGAGAAGCCATCGACCGGGTTGCCGACGAGACAGAATCTCGCGGCGTACGTCTTCACCTCCACGACGCCGGAGGCATTTTCTTTCTGCAGGCGGTAAACGAGCTGGCGTACCGTCTCGAGCCGGCTCCCGGAAAGGGCGTCCGCTCCGTAGGGGACCGGCAGAACCATGGGCTTGGCATCGCTCGGGCCCGGCCGCCCGGCGGATGCTCCGGCAGCTTGGGCAGCCCCCACGGCTCCCGCGGCACCCACTGCACCAGCGGCCCCGCTCTCGCCACCCAGCGGTAGGGGCCCAGCCCCAGGCCTCCCGCGTCCCGCCGTGGCATTAGCGCGTCCCCCGGGCAATGAGCCGGATTGAGCCGCCAAGGCCAGGGATGCCCCCTGCGCAGCCACCGCGGCCCTCAATTGCGTCAGCTCCGCGGTCACCCCATTCAGCTGGCTCACGTTCCGCCACCAGAGCAAGGTGCTCCCGAGAGCGATCGCCAGGGCCACGCCGGCCACGACCCAGCCCCAGGGGACGGGAGGAGCCAGGGGCACATTGTCCAGAGGCGGGGGCGGCAGCGAATCCCGCAGCAGCGCGCGGACCTCGGCCGTAATCCGCTCCGTCTGCGTATCGACTCCCGCCACCAAGGCTCGCCTGAGCTCCGCGAACTGTTCCCGCAGCGCAGCTGTAGTCAGAGCCAGAGGCGCTCCGGCATCCGCGGCAGCCGCCAGGTCCGCAAGGTCCTGCGCGGCCGGCTGCGCGCTGCTGACGCTCGGCACATTGACCGCGGTAAAGGTGGTCTGCTCCGTGCGCCGCCGGTCGGCGACCAGGTGCAGCTGATACAGCACCTTGGAGACGTCGGTCTGTTTGATCTGCTTGGGCAATACGCCGACCGCACCCAGCGCGCGCGCTTGCCCCAGGTACAGCTCGCCCTCCTGCGAGGTGTACATCATGATCGGAATGGTTGCCGTGCGGGGATTGTTCTTGATGGCCTGCACGGCCTGGAACCCGTCCATCCCCGGCATCATGTGATCCATGAAGATCACATCGGGCCGGTTGCCCGTCAGGTATTCGATGGCGGACTCAGCGTTTTCCGCAGTATCGACGTCGAGCTCGTACTTCTCGAGAATCCGCGCCAGAAATACGCGTGCGGACTTCGAGTCGTCGACGATCAACGCCCGCTTGGCCACCATGCCTCGACTCCAAACACCTGTACTGCAAGGTTGAAGCGCAGTCTAACTCAGAACAATACCGGCACGGGCGCTGTCGCTCACACGCGACGGCGGGGCGCAGGTCAGGTGCAAGCGACGCGAGGTGCGGGTCAGGAGGTCAGGTGCAAGCGACGCCAGGTGCGGGTCGGGAGGGTCAGTCAGGCCACGTCATTGCAGGTCGGAGTGTGCAGGTCAGGGGCATGGGAGCGCAGGAGGCAGCCACGCGATCAAGCTCGTGGTGCGATCACGCCGTGACGCGGTCACGCCGTGGTACGGTCACTCCGTGGTGAAGTCAGGCCGTGACGCGTGCGGCGCCGGGCGACAGTCGGACGGCGCCGTACAGATCAGCCAGTCGACGGGCCATCGACGTGGAAGACCATGTCCGCGCGTATGCCCGGCCTCGCTCGCCGAGCTCCTGTTGCAAACCGCGAGCCTGCAGCACGCGTATCACTGCCGCGGCAAACTCGTCCCGCCGCTCTTCGACCACCACGGCACCGCAGCCGGGCTTGAGAATAGACCGCGTCCCGAGCTCCGCCGTCGAGACGACCGGCGCGCCTTGGGCCATCGCCTCCAGCAGCACCAGCCCCTGCGTCTCCGTGCGTGACGCGAATGCAAACACGTCGGCGGCGGCATAACAGTCGAGTAATGCCGTGTTGCGATCGAGGTAGCCGGCGAAGTAGACGTGCTTCTCCAGCTTCAAGCTCCCCACAAGGTGCCGCAGAGACTCGCGTGCAGGGCCTTCGCCGGCAATGACCAGCATTGCCTTGGGAACAGCCTCCCGTACCCGGGCAAACACGTGTACGAGAAAATCGATGTTCTTCTCGTGCGCAACCCTGCCGATGTAGGTCATCAACGGGCGATCCGCCGACAGGCCTACCTGCGCGCGGAAACGCTGTCCGTCACCGGCAACGAAGCGATCGGCGGGCAAGCCGGTCGGCAACACGTGAATGGGAGTGGAGACTCCATACTCGACAAGAATGTCGCGCATGGGGTCGGAAGGCGCGATCAGGGCCTGCACGTCATCGCACTGGGAGCGTGTGAACGCGCGAGCGATGAATCTGCCGATACCTCGCGGCATGACGGGCACATAGTGGTGCACGTACTCTTCAAAGAACGTGTGATATGTCGCCACGCACGGAATATTCGCGCGTCGCGCGAAACGCGAGCCCGCGTAATGCGCAATGAACGGCGTGTGAATATGGACTACGTCGAATTCGTCGCGAGGCAGGCTATCGAGCGTCCGCGCAAGAGCGCCCCAACGCATGCGCCGATCTTCCGGATCACGGGGCACCTTACCCGAGTCGACACGCAAGAGACCCGGCTCGTCGGCGTCGACTCCGTCGGGCCCGCCTTTCGAATCGTATCGTGGTGCAACAAGAACCGTTTCCACACCACAGGCGGCGAGATCCTCTCGGAAGGTTCTGATCGAAGTCGAGACGCCGTTGACTCGTGGGAAGTAGACGTCAGAAATGAAGAGTACGCGCACGCCCGTCAAACTAACGCGCAGCCCAGCTCGGCAAGGGATGCGCCGATGGCTGCGCCCGCCAACACATCCGTGGGGTAGTGAAGCCCAAGAACGACACGCGAACCGGCAATGAGGGTGGCCAGCGGCACCAGCACCCAGCCCAGCTCCGGGAAATGAGCCGTCGCCTGCCACGCAAACGACACCGCGTGGAGGGTGTGACCCGAGGGAAAGCTGTAGCGGTCGAGGGGAGCCATGGCGCGATCGATGGTGGAGTGTGTGATGAACGGCCGCTCCCGCACGAATACCCGCTTCAGCAGCTTGTAGAGCGCGACGCCCAGCACGCCGGTCAACGCCATGATGATGGCCGGCTTGACCGCCGGCGCCCCGTAAAGGAGGGGCAGCACCGCCAGCAACACATACCAGATGATCCCGTCGCCCAGGCGGCTTGCCGCCTGAAAGAGACGCCGCGGGAAGGCAAAGGACGCGCCCCGGTTCAGCCTCCGGCAGATACCGTACTCGGCGGCGTCGACCCGCGCCATGAAGGTATTGAACCCGCTAGCTTTCATGTGGCCTCTTCCGCTCCGGCGTGCTCACATCCGGTGCGTCCAATCCCAGCAGCTTCGGCCCCGGTGGCGTCAGCCGGGTGAAGAATTTGTGAAAGTTTTTTTGCGAGACAGGGGGTTGGCCGCTACTTTATGTGTCCATCCTCACATAATGGGTTGAAGTGCACGCCACAGCTTGGATTATTGGCGTCCTGACCGTGCGTCGCGAACGGCTGTGTAATGCACAAAGGCGGCGGCAGTTCCCTGACTTCGCTGGGGAGCGCGATCACGGGCTTCATTCGCGGATTCCGGTACCGCGATTCATCAGGAGCACCGCCGCGGTGAACAGCGCCACCGCCGCCGCGATCATCAGCGAGAAAGCGACCCGGATATCGATGTCCGACACACCCAGGAAGCCGAACCGGAAGGCATTGACCATGTGCAGGATGGGATTCGCGTAGGACACGGTCCGCGCCAAAGGGGGCAGCACGCTGACCGAATAGAACACGCCTCCCAGGTAGGTGAGCGGAGTCAGCACGAACGTGGGTATGAAATTCACCTGGTCGAAATTCTTCGCATACAGGGCGTTGAGGAAACCGCCCAGGGAGAAGGTGATCGAGGTGAGCAACACGGAGGCGACGATGACGAAGAAATGGTGCACGTGCAGGTGGGTGAACAGCAGCGCAACGATGGTGACGCCCGAGCCTACGAGCAGGCCGCGCACCACGCCTCCCCCCACGTAACCTGACACGATGACCCAGCTCGGCAGGGGCGCGACGAGCATTTCCTCCACGTGCTTGCCGAACTTCGCGCCGAAGAACGACGACACGACGTTCGCGTAGGAATTCTGAATCACCGCCATCATGATGACGCCGGGGGCGATGTACTGCATGTAGTCGAACCCGCCCATCGCGCCGACCCGCCGGCCGATGAGGCTGCCGAAGATCAGGAAGTACAGCGTGGCCGTGACCGCCGAGGGCACGATCGTCTGGCCCCAGATGCGGATGATCCGGCCGTATTCGCGGATGATGATGGTCTTGAAGCCGATCCAACGGATGACGCCGAGACGAACCGGAGGCGCGACGGCCTCCTGGGCGACGGTGCTCATCAGCTGCGCTCTCCCTGGCCGGCTGCCGCGCGCACTGGCGCACCTGGGCCGCCATTCACGGCCGCCGTCCTGCCATCCGCGGCTGCCGTCCTCCCATCCGCGGCCACGCCGGCGCCGCCGCCGCCGCTGCCGTTCGCGGCTGTGCCGTTACGCCCTTCCACGAGCCGCATGAAGATCTCCTCGAGGCGGTTGACCTTGTTGCGCATGCTCAAGACCTCGATACCGAGCGACGACAGCCGGGCGAACACGTCGTTCAGGTTCTGCTCCTTGGCTGTCTCGACCTCGAGCGTATGGTCGTCCACCAGGACGATCCCGTACCCCTCGAGCTTCGGCGCGGCCGCCAGCGAGTTGCGCAGGTTGAGCACGAAGGTCTCGGTGTTGAGCCGCCGCAGCAGGCTGCTCATGCGATCGCGCTCGACGATGAGGCCGCCGTTGATGATGGCGATGTTGCGGCAGAGGGTCTCCGCCTCCTCGAGATAGTGAGTCGTGAGGATGATGGTGGTGCCCTGCGCATTGATGTCGCGCAGGAAATCCCACATGGAGCGCCGGATCTCGATGTCCACGCCCGCCGTGGGCTCATCGAGTATCAGCAGCCGCGGCTCGTGCATCAGCGCCCGGGCGATCATCAGCCGGCGTTTCATGCCTCCCGAGAGGCCGCGCGACATCTTGTCGCGCCTGTCCCACAGCTGCAGCTGCTTCAGGTATTTCTCGGCCCGCTCCCGGGCCACCGGGCGCGCAATGCCGTAGAAGCCGGCCTGGTTGACGACGATGGTGTAAGGCGTCTCGAACTGGTTGAAGTTGAGCTCCTGCGGCACCACCCCGATGCAGGCCTTGGCTGCCTCGAGCTCCCGGTCGATGTCGTGGCCGAAAACGCTGACCGTGCCGGCCGTCTTGTTGACGAGGGAGGTCACGATGCCGATGAGCGTGGTCTTGCCGGCGCCGTTCGGGCCGAGGAGCGCGAAGAAATCGCCCTGCTCCACCTCGAGGTCGACGCCCTTCAGCGCCTGTATTCCGTTGTTGTAAGTCTTCGTGAGTGCGCGAACTGACAGTGCGTTCATGAGCGGAAAGGATCTGATGACTGCGGCGGGCGTGCAAGTGAGCGCCCCGCGCGCGCAGGCGGATCGGGGCCCGATACACGAATTTCAGCGCGGACCGCTACGGCAGGACAATACTTCCGCGGAGGGATTGACGCAGCGGCTCGAAGACAGGAGGTGCCGGTGGGGACGGAGCGTGACAGCTCACGACGGCGAGCGAACGCCGCAGCCTCAGCTGGCACCCCGGAGGGAGATCGCTTCCTGCACGGCTTTGATGCGCGTGCGCCAAACCTCGAACGGGTCCCAGCCCCAGCCGGCGGAGGACCGGGAGCCCTCGAAGTCCTCATTGGCGGCAGCGGGGTACAGCACCGGCGGATCGGCCGTCAGAGCGGCCATTTCTACTGGCGTCGTCATAGTGAGACCCTTCATCGACAGTTTTCTAGATCGCCGGTTTTCCGTACCGGCGTTGGGGCGGAAATTTTAGTCCCGCTTCTGTTAAACGGAAGCGAGGATGGCGTCTTTTTGTGTCAGCTGTGAGGCAGTTCGCAAAACTTAGTCGTTCCCGCTCGCCGCGTGGCGCCGCTGCTACTGCGCGAAGTATTTCGCCAGGTACTCCTCGAAGGTGCCGCGGTCGGCCGCCTCGATCCGGCGCTGCCGGACGAGCGATTCCTCGGCATCCCGCGCGAACTCGGCCAGGCGCTCCTCGTTCGGCGGATACAGATCCAGGAAGTAGGCCTTGTGGGTGGCCGACATCCGCAAAGCGAGATCGAAGAACGATTCGTCCGTGGTGGTCAGCTCTTCCATGAGGCGGGCGGAGGGCGTGAGGGACACATCCGCCACTTTCGCCGCCTGCAGGGCCAGCGCCTGCGAATAGGGGCGGGTCGCATCCCCCCGGTCGAGGATCTCGCAAATACCCACCATCGAGTCGAGCAGCTCCCGCGCCCAGTCCTCCATCGGGACAGCGCGGCCATCGCGCCACAGCGTGAGGCCGGGCTCGCGTCCACGCCTCGCTACGGTCACGTGGTTGCGGTCGAGGGCGCTCTGCTCCGACTCGCCGATAGGCGGGCTTTCCTTGAGCAGGCACAGCGCCAGGAAAGCCTCCAGGAAGCGCAGCTTGTTCTGGTTCACGCCCACTGGATCGAACGCACTAACGTCCAGAGCGCGCACTTCCACATATTCGACACCCGCGCGCTGCAGCGCCTTCGTCGGACGCTCACCCGAGCGAGCGACCCGCTTCGGCCGGATAAAGCTGTAGTACTCGTTCTCGATCTGCAGGATGTTGGCGTTGAGCTGTTGGTATTCGCCGTTCACCTTCACGCCCAGCGCTTCGTAGGGAGGATGGGGCGTCGAGATCGCATGCGTCAGGTCGCGCACGTACTCATCCAGACTGTTCACCGATACGGCCAATCCCGCCTGGTTGCGGTTGCGATAACCGACATCGCTCATCCGCAGGCTCGTCGCGTAGGGCTCGAACGCCGTATTGCTCGTGAGCTCCGGCAGCTGAATATCCCGCCCTTTCAAGAATGACTTGCACACGACCGGCGACACGCCGAACAGATACAACACGATCCAGCCGTAGCGACGATAGTTGCGCAGAAGGTCGAAATAACGCGCCGAGATGAATTGCGAGCCGCGATCGTGCGACTGGGTCACGTCGGCGTACGCGTCCCAGAACGGCAGCGGGAAGGAGTAGTTGAAGTGCACACCGGATATGGCCTGCATCATCCGGCCGTAGCGCACTCCGAGACCCTTGCGGTAGATGGTTTTCATCTGCCCAACGTGCGAGCGGCCGAACTGCGCGATCGGAATGTCCTCATCGCGCTGAATGGCACCGGGCATGCTGGTGGCCCACAACAGCTCATCGCCCAGGTGGCGATAGACGAACTGGTGCAGATCGAGCAGGTACTGCAAGAGCTCCCAGCTGGCGGTGAACGCCGGCGTCACCAGCTCGATGAGGCTCTCGGAATAGTCCGTCGTGATGTGCTCGTTCGTGAGCGCCGATCCCAGCAGCCGCGGATGCGGTGTCTGCGCCAGGGCGCCGGCGGGCGTGACGCGCAAGGACTCCTTTTCCACGCCTTTGCGGCCGCCCTGCAGGATCTCGGGCTGGCCGCCGTTGACCAACGAGCCGAGCCGCCGCTCGAAGAGACGATCGATGCCGAGTCTGCTCATGGAAACCGGTCGGTGCTCTCGCTGGACCTGCGCTCAATCGTGCCACTCAATGCCCCGCCCCCTCTCATCCGGCTTGTTGTTCCGGATCTCTTTAGGCATCTTGCCGCGTCAAAGCCCGCTCGCGCAACGACCGAAAGAGAGAGACACGCATGATCGGAATCATCGGTGGCACAGGCCTGTATCGAATGGAGGCGCTGGCGCGGGTCCGGACCCGCGAGCTCGACACGCCTTTCGGGCCGCCCTCCTCGCCCATCGTGCTGGGTGAGCTCCAGGGCCGCGAAGTCGCCTTCCTGGCCCGGCACGGCCTGAAGCACGACCTGCTGCCGGGGGAAATCAACTACCGTGCCAACATCTGGGCGTTGAAGAGCATCGGTGTCCGCACCGTCATCGGGGTCTCGGCGGTCGGCAGCCTCAGGCAGGAGATCCGCCCGGGCGACCTGTCGTTGCCTTCGCAATACATCGACTTCACGAAAGGAAACCGGGCCGCCACCTTCTTCGGGAAAGGCATGGTCGCTCACATTTCCACCGCACAGCCGGTCTGCCGCATGACCGCGACGTTGATCGCCCGTGTGGCCCGCTCCCTCGGGATACCCATACACGAGGACAAGACCTACGCCTGCGTGGAAGGGCCCCGCCTGGGAACGCGCGCCGTAAGCTTCTTTCTACGCGGCGCCGGTGCCGATCTGGTGGGCATGACGAACGTCCCGGAGGTCTTCCTCGCCGCGGAGGCGCAGATCGGCTATTGCACGATCTCGCTCGCCACCGATTACGACTGCTGGCTCGAGGATGCCAGCCAACATGTCTCGGTCGACCAGGTCATCACCCTGTTCCACAAGAATCTCGGCGGCGTGCAGAAGCTCATCGCGGGCGTCGTTGCGGAATACGTCGAGGACGACTCCCGGCCGTGCCGCAATGCCCTGCGCGCAGCCCTGGTGACGGCCCGCGAGCACCTGACGCAGGAGCAGCGGAGCATCGTGGATTTTCTGCTGGTGTGACTGCGCCGTCCCCCGGGAAGGGGCCTTTTTGTCAGACGCCCTCAGTACTGCGGCGCCACCCTGTTGAGCCGCAGCGCCGAATCCGCCGGCAGCTTCTCCAGCCGGCGGACAGCGTACTCGTAACCCGTCGCGATCGCCCGGTCGAAGCCGGACCAATTCAACATATCGATCTGGGCCAGCGGCGGCTGCAACAACAGGTCCGTCTTCTCGCGGTGCGCGATCGTCATGGCGTTGCTGTTCACCATGCCGGCACGCCAGAGGATCTGAAAGATATTGGGACGGTGGCGCTTCTCGCGCATCCACCGCATGATTTGCCACGGCAGGGGCACATCCACTTCGTCCATATCGATCGTGAAAGCCCGATCCGCGCCCACGTCGCAGCCGATGACGGGACCCCGTCCCAGATCGCGCATCGCATCCACCGGAAGGTTGTTCATCGTGCCGCCGTCCACCAGGATCTCGCCTTTGTGCACAACCGGCGGCAACACGCCGGGAATCGCGATGGACGCCCGCAACCAACGCCACAGGTCGCCGCGCCGGTGAACTTCCGTGTGGCCGGTGGTGAGATTCGAGGACACGCAGAAGAAATCGAGGGGCAGGTCCTCGATCGTCACATCGCCGAAAGCGTGCTGCAGCAATCGGGTGACCTTGTGCCCGGAAACGAGCGAGACGAACGGCAGCGTGTAATCACGAAGCGGCTTCGCATCGACGAACGAGCGCCGGAATCGATCGGTCAGCTCTTCGAGGGTCCAGCGCTGCGCCACGCCGGCGCCGAGTATCGCGCCCATGCTCGTGCCGCCAACGAGATCGATAGGAACACCCGCTTCCCGCAGCGCTTTGACGATGCCAATGTGGGCAAAGCCGCGCGCCCCACCTCCGGAAAGCACCAATCCGACTCCACGACCCGTCAACATGCGCGCAACACGCGCTATGTCACTTTTATCCGTGACGTGATGATGAGGCACACCCGGCATGCCAGCGAGCCAACGCGCGGCGGCACCGCGTATCAACTCTCCGTCGTGAATGAGCACGAGCTCGGCACGCTGAGGAACCAGTGTCGACTCCTGCGGCCTCGACAGGGCGCGCCAAGGGCCCACCGAGCTCTCGGCGCGCGCCAGCAACAGCAGCACGTCTGCCTGCCGCACGCACAGGTTGCTCCAGCGTCCGGTCTCCGGCTCCCCAACATACACAACATAATCGTTGGCCGACTCAACACGATGAAACCAATGGCTGGTATGTGAGCCCGCGCGCACATTCCATACCAGCTCCGTCCGCCCGAACGCCGACAACGCCTTCACCAGCTCGGTCGCGAAGCCTCCCGCATCGACTTCGAGGCTCTGTGGCAGCAACGTGAAGGTCCTGGCGGTAGTCAGTCGCGGCCGCACGTTCGCGAGCGAGGACTCGAGGCGATCCACCGTCAGACGGGCGATACGCAGCATCGCCTCGGGATGCTGGCGGAACAGTCGATTGAACTCATCGCCCGACAGGCGCGCCAGCTCGGTATCCCGCAACGCCACGACGTGCGCCGTGCGCGGGCGGCCCGAGATCAGCCCCATCTCCCCGACCATATCGCCCGCGGTCACCCGCATGATGAAGCCACGATTACGACGCTCGGCCGGTGAGAAAATACCGAGGCACCCGCTTAGAACGATATAGAGCGCGTCCGCGGCATCACCGGCCGAGAACAGCGTGGCGCCACCGGGAAGCGACAGCCACTGCGACGCCTGCGCAATCTGCCGAAGGAAGGCGTAATCGAGATCCTTGAAGAGAGGAATGTCGTTGAAGACGACGCTCAAATCCGAGCGTTGTATTGCGGTCTCCTCGGGAATGTCCCCTTCCATTCCCGAGCTCATTTAGGTGTTGGACTCCGTGTGACTCATGGTTGCCGCGATGAGGCCACCCGGGTCAGCGCTCCACGATGGCGGTCACTCCCATACCGCCGGCGGTGCAGACGGAGACCAACCCCCGCTTCGCGCTGGGATCTCCCGCAAGAATCTTCGCGAGGGTGCTGACGATGCGCGTACCGGTTGCCGCGAACGGATGGCCCGCGGCGATGCTGCCGCCCTTCACGTTCAACTTCTGGCGATCGATGCCGCCGAGCGGCGCCGCCAGTCCCAACGCATCGCGACACCATTCCGGCGACTCCCACGCCTGCAGCGTACACAGCACCTGCGCCGCGAAGGCTTCATGGATTTCATAGTAGTCGAAATCCTGCAACGTGAGGCCGGCATCCCGCAACATCGCCGGAACGGCATAAGCGGGCGCCATGAGCAGGCCTTCCTTGCCGCTCGCGAAGTCGACCGCCCACACCTTGCCGTAGCGCAGGTAAGCCAGCACGGGCAGCTTATGTTGTGCCGCCCACTCCTCCGAAGCCAACAGCACCGCGCTCGCGCCATCCGTGAGCGGGGTGCTGTTGCCCGCGGTGATCGTGCCGTTCCGATCGAAGCTCGGCCGCAGCTTGGCCAACTTCTCCAACGAGGTATCGGGGCGCACGTTGTTATCGATCTTCAGGCCGAGATACTCGGTCACCAGGTCGTCGTAGAAACCGCTCTTCCAGGCCGCCGCCGCCTTCATATGGCTGTCGAAGGCCAGCCGGTCCTGCGCCTCGCGGGAGATCTGCCAGCGTTTCGCCATGAGCTCGGTGCTCTGCCCCATCGACAGCCCGGTGCGCGGCTCCACGACGGCCGGCAGCACGGGCTTGAAATCCTTGGGCCGCAATTTCAGCCACGGGGCGAGCCGCTGGGAGAAGGTCCGGCCGCGGGCGCTCGCCAGCAGGAGCTGCTGGTACGAGCGCGGATAGGTCATGGGGGCATCGCTGATGGAATCGGTACCGCCGGCGAGGCCGGCGTCGATCTGGCCCAGCGCGATCTTGTTACCGATGAGGATCGCCGCCTCGAGGCTCGTGCCGCACGCACGCTGCAGATCGAGTCCCGGCGTGTGCGGATCGAGGCCGGAGGACAGGACGCATTCGCGCACGAGGTTGTAGTCTCTCGGATGCTTGATCACCGCGCCGGCGGCGGCATCCCCGAGACGCTGTCCCTGCAGCTTGTACCGTTCCACGACTCCACGAAAGACCGCGGTCAGCATGTCCTGGTTGCTGGCCTTGGCATACGCCGTGTACGACCGTGCAAAGGGAATGCGGACGCCACCGACGATGGCGACCCGCCTTACTGCTGAGCCGACGAGCATGAGACCTCCGCTCTCTCTCGTCGTAGAATGCCACGGTCAAGGCACTGAAAGCCATGAAACCGGCGCCCTCGAGCGGGAGATCGAGCCGGTGACGGCGCAGCCTGCCAGGCTTGGGGTGGCTGTCGCGAGGCGAACCTGGGCCAAAGGCTGCCGGCCCGCCGTCTTTACGTCATACCGCTTTCCCTGACCGGAGCGGGGGCGGTATTCTTTCGGGCCCCCGTAGATCTTGCGCTGAACGAGCACTCCCATGGGCGAATTCACGACTCTCATGGCCCGCGACGGCCATGAATTCCAGGCCTACCTCGCGGCGCCCCAGGGCAAGCCGCGCGGCGCCGTCGTCGTGCTCCAGGAAATCTTCGGCGTCAACAGCCATATCCGTGCCGTTGCCGACGGCTACGCCGCTGCAGGCTACACGGCCATCGCGCCGGCACTGTTCGATCGCATCCGGCGCGGCATCGAGCTCGGCTACGGACCCGAGGACCGGCAGCAGGCCATCGGCTGCATGCAACAGCTGAAGATCGACGATACGTTGAAGGATATCGGAGCGGCCTGTACGGTCGTCAAACACTCCGGACGCGTTGGCGTCATCGGCTACTGTTGGGGCGGGCTGCTGGCCTACCTGGCCGCTTGCGAGCTGCCGGTCGCCTGCAGCGTCGTGTATTACGGCAAGGTGGCGAGCCACCTCGACAAGCGGCCGAAGCACCCCGTGATGTATCACTTCGGCACCGCCGACAAGAGCATTCCCGTCA
The DNA here is from genome assembly GCA_035547375.1 of Steroidobacteraceae bacterium. Classification (GTDB taxonomy): domain Bacteria; phylum Pseudomonadota; class Gammaproteobacteria; order Steroidobacterales; family Steroidobacteraceae; genus 13-2-20CM-66-19. Next base: position 7,609 of record DASZVD010000458.1, on the reverse strand, counting down.
GCGACACCGACAAAATCAAGGCCGCGCACCCGACCGGCCTCCTCTACCTGTACGAAGGCGCCGATCACGGATTCAACTGCGACCAGCGCCCCACCTACAATCCCGCGGCGGCCGCGCTGGCGCGCCAACGCACCCTGGAATTCCTCGCCCGCTACGTCGCGGGCGACGCACCGAAAAACGACTGATCAAGGCTGAATCATGCAACTGAAAGACAGCAAGCTGCTGCGTACCCAGGCCTACATCGCCGGGAAGTGGGAGAACGCTCACAACGGCGCGACTCACGATGTCCTCAATCCCGCGACACAGGAAAGGATCGGCACCGTCCCCGACATGGGCGCGGCCGAGACGCGCCGTGCGATCGAGGCCGCGCAAGCCGCCTTCCCCGCCTGGGCCGCGAAGACCGCCAAGGAGCGGGCCGTCATCCTGCGCCGCTGGTACGAGCTCATGATGGCGAACCAGGACGACCTGGCGACGCTCATGACCGCTGAGCAAGGCAAGCCGCTGGCCGAGTCGAAAGGCGAGATCGCCTACGCGGCCTCCTTCATCGAGTGGTTCGCGGAAGAGGCCAAGCGCGTCTACGGTGACGTGATCCCGGGGCATCAGGCCGACAAGCGTATCGTCGTTCTGCGCCAGCCCGTCGGCGTGGTAGCGGCGATCACTCCTTGGAATTTCCCCTCGGCCATGATCACTCGCAAGGCAGGGCCCGCCCTGGCGGCCGGCTGCACCTTCGTGTGCAAGCCCGCGATCCAGACGCCCTATTCAGCGCTGGCGATGGCAGAGCTGTGCGAACGTGCCGGCGTACCTCCCGGCGTATTCAACATCGTCACGGGAGCGGGCGCCGGTGGAATCGGCAACGAGCTGACCTCCAACCCGATCGTCCGCAAGCTCACCTTCACGGGCTCCACGCCCGTGGGCAAGAAGCTCATGGAGCAGTGCTCGGGCACCATGAAGAAATTGTCGCTCGAGCTGGGCGGTAATGCGCCCTTCATCGTGTTCGACGATGCTGACCTCGACGCCGCGGTAGCCGGCGCGCTGGCCAGCAAGTATCGCAACACCGGACAAACCTGCGTCTGCGCCAACAGGCTGCTCGTGCAGAGCGCCGTCTACGACGCCTTCGCCCGGAAGCTGATCGACGCCGTGTCGAAGCTGCGGGTGGGTGACGGCTTGAAGGGCCCGACCGAGCAGGGTCCGCTGATCGATGCCAAGGCGGTGGCGAAGGTGGAAGAGCACATCGCCGACGCGCTCGCGAAGGGTGGACAGGTCGCCTACGGCGGCAAGCGCCACGCGCTGGGCGGCACCTTCTTCCAGCCCACCATCCTGACGAACGTGACACCGAACATGCTGATTGCCCGCGAGGAAACGTTCGGCCCCGTCGCACCGCTGTTCCGTTTCGAGACCGAGGCCGACGCGGTGCGGATGGCGAACGACACCGAGTTCGGATTGGCGGCGTACTTCTACACGCGCGACCTGTCCCGCTCCTGGCGGGTGTCCGAAGCGCTGGAATACGGCATCGTCGGCCTGAACACGGGGCTCATCTCCACCGAAGTGGCGCCGTTCGGAGGCATCAAGGAGTCCGGAATCGGCCGGGAAGGCTCGAAATACGGCATCCTGGATTACACTGAGCTCAAATACGTTTGTGTGGGACTGTCCTGATCCGAGCCCCCTGCGGTATGGTGCGCCATGCGCTACATCAGCTCACCCGACTTCCACCGTGACGGCGCCGAGCGCATCGGCATCCTGCTCGTCAACTCGGGAACGCCGGCTGCCCCGGAGCCGCGTGAGGTCCGCAAGTTCCTGGCGCGCTTCCTCGGCGACCCGCGCGTGGTCGAGATACCCCGCGCGCTCTGGTTGCCGGTTCTGTATGGCTTCATTCTGCCCTTCCGGCCGGCTCGCTCCGCGCGCAAGTACAAAAAGATCTGGACCGCCTGCGGCTCGCCTCTGCTCGACCTGTCCGAACGGCTGCGCAGCGAGCTGACGACCACCCTGGCGCAGAACATGTTGGCGCCGCTGTCGATCGAGCTCGGCATGTTGTATAGCGAGCCGTCCGTGCCGGCGGCGTTGGCGCGATTGCGCGAGTCCGGCGCGCAACGGATCCTGGTGCTGCCGATGTTTCCGCAGTACTGCGGCGCCACCACCGGCGCCGTGTACGACCAGGTGAACGCCGAGCTGCGACGCTGGCGCTGGCTGCCCGAGCTGCGCTTCGTCGCTGAATATCACGACGATCCCGGTTATATCGACGCCTTGCGCACGAGCGTCGTGCAGCACTGGGAGGCCAATGGCAAGCCTGACGCGGCCCGGGGCAAACACCTGCTCATCTCGTTTCACGGCATCCCGGAGCGATCCTTCCACCTGGGCGACCCCTACTTCTGCAAGTGCCAGAAAACCGCCCGGCTGCTCGCCGACGAGCTCCTGCTCCGCGACACCGAATGGAGCGTGAGCTTCCAGTCGCGCTTCGGCCCTTCGGGCTGGCTGCGTCCCTACACGAGCAGCGTGCTCGCGGAAATGCCGGCCCGCGGCATTCGTGACGTGACGGTGGTGTGCCCGGGCTTTGCCGTCGATTGCCTCGAAACGCTCGAGGAGATCGACATGGAGAATCGCGACATCTTCAAACGCGCCGGCGGCCAACAGTATCGGTACGTGCCGGCCTTGAACGTCCGCCCGGAGCACGTGCGCTTCCTGTCGGAGCTGATCGCGCGCCACTGCCAAGGGTGGACTCACGTGGAGCTGGGTCGCCGACCCGCGGGAGCGGCTCGCGGCACCTCCGTATGAGGCGGCCCCGTATGCGGCGGTTCCACGCCCACTGAACACGCGTGCTCGGACACTTCCACGAGATCAGCCTGGCCACGGCGGACATCAGGGCGTCCGTCGAATTCTACGAGCAGCTGGGCTTTTCACAGGCCGTCACGACGGACACGTGGACTCATCCCTACGGTGTCCTCACCGACGGCCGGCTTTTCATCGGCCTCCACGAAAGACGCTTCGTCTCACCCGCCGTGACCTTCGTGCAACCCGGTGTAGCGGAGCGCGTCCCTGAATTCGAGGCCCGCGGCATTTCGCTCACCGTTTGTCGTACGGGCCCGGAAGTTTTCAACGAGATCGGGTTCCGCGATCCCTTCGGGCAGCCCATTTCGGTGCTCGAAGCGCGCACTTTCTCGCCGGTGACGCGCGACCCGTCCGAGGTCTCGCTCTGCGGTTACTTCGACGAGCTCAGCATGCCCGTCTCGAGCCCGGAGAAGGCGAGGGAATTTTGGGAGCCCCTCGGCTTCGTCGCCACCGAAGAGTCGGACATTCCCTATGTCCACCTTCCATTGACCAGCGACCATCTCAACATCGCCTTCCACCGTCCCCGCACCCTCGATCGTCCGATGCTGGTCTTCCGCGATTCCAACATGCCCTCGCGGATCGCGCGCCTGCGTGACATGGGCATGACCTTCTCCGACGAGCTCCCCCGCGGCCTCGATGCCACGAGCAACGCCATCATCGAGTCCCCGGAAGGCACGCCGCTTCTGCTGCTGCAGAGCGACGTCTGATTCCGCACGCCTCCGATCTCGGCTTCTATCGCGCGTAGTTCGCATGCGAAACACGACTCCGGAATCGCACGCGCATGCGACGTCATCCCAAGCATTTCTGTGCGAACACACAGCCTAACTCTATGGCCATCGCAACGACTGCGATCCTACGCTGCACGCAACCCATCAGCGACAGGATGTCAGGCGTGCCAGTCATATCGGTATTCAGCGGGATCGTCATTCGCATGTATTTCTTTGATACCCAACAGCACGCTCGTGCCCACGTTCACGCACAATACGGGGAGCTGAGCGCGGTATTTGCGATAGACGATGGGAGTGTGTTGACCGGCAACATCCCACCGAGGCAAACTCGCCTGATTCAGGCTTGGATCGAGTTGCGGCGAGAGGACTTGACCGCGAACTGGAAACTGGCGACCGCCGGCGCCGCATTGTCGCCCATTGAGCCGCTGAGGTGAAATATCATGAACCCCGTCGTCTGCCGGGTACGGCCCTTGAACCCGCATCGTCTGCTGCTCGACTTCACGAACGGCGAGCAGAAGGTGTTTGATCTAGCCCCGTACCTGTCGCAGGGCGTGTTCCGCGAGCTGCGCGACCTCAATCGGTTCGCAGCGGCGCGCGTCGTGGCCGGATCGGTGGAATGGCCGGGGGCTATCGACCTGAGTTACGACACGCTCTATCTCGGGAGCTTCCCGTATGAGCCAGCGTCGGCCGACGCGTGAGCTAGTGCGTAGCACGCGTCGGTGAAAGGTGCGCGACGATGCGGAAGCGCACCTGCATCTCGTCCACGACCTGTAACGCGCCGAGCAAGGCACTGAAAGGCGTGAGGCCGAGATCGGTTTGTTTGAGGGGAAACTCGCCTGACACAACGACCGAGCCGTCGCCGGACGCAGAGTGAGCCGGCACAACCACCGAGCTCACGCAGTCCCGCACCGTAACACGCACGTGCGCAAGCCAATCCCCGGCGGCACCGGAGGCCACAGGCTCGAGGCGCTCCGCCTCCAACAGGACGTCGGGGTAGCGCTCGGCGTCGAGTAGCGCCGGGCCCAGCATATTTTTCCGTGTTCCCTGCTTTGCCGAATCAGGCACCTCCGGCGGGAATTCGTCGCTGTGCTCCTGCTCCCGCAAGGCGGCCTCGTCGACCGTCAGTTCCGCCACCGGCACATCCACCTGAAACGTGACACGCGCCGGGTCGGAGGGAACATAAAGGGTACCGTGCAGAGCGTGCGAGGCTATGACGTGGTTGTGTCCAGCCTTCGCCAGGGGCCCGCCGCGGAAAATCCGCACTGTCAGCAACGATTCGGCCGAATCGATGTCATACGGGCGCCCTTCGTGAAGGGGCGAAGGGGGCTGCCCCTGAGACGCGGGTTGCGGCACCGGCCGCGTAGGACACCCGCTGAGACAAACAGGCAGGAGAATCGCCGCCAAAAGAGGTATTTTGCAACGGGCGCTCACCTGCTTAAGCTTAGGTGCTTGACATTTGCGATGCGCCGAACGCCCGGCGCGGTAGCCGGCAAAAGTGAGCGAGCGGCTGCTCGCGCAGCACCGCGCTCTTTGCCGGCGGGCGATGGAGTAATGTCTGCCGAAAGCGCCGCAGGCGACTTTCGGCCAAATTGACTAGTGCCATGACCATCAGAAACACCACCACGCGCTGGGGCCACGTCTCGCAATTCCTCCACTGGCTGATCGTTGTGCTGCTCGTCGTGCAAGTCACGCTTGCGAGCATCGCGGACGAGCTGCCGCTGGGCATGAAGAAGTTGGCCATGCTCGCGCGGCACAAGTCGGTCGGCATCACCATTTTGGGGCTCGCGGTCATCCGGCTCCTGTGGCGCTGGATGAACCCAACGCCGGCGCTGCCCGATAACCTCAAGCCGTACGAGAGAGCTCTCGCCCATGTCACGCACGCGGGCTTGTACATCCTCCTGTTTGCCATGCCGCTCACGGGCTGGATGATGTCCTCCGCGCGTGGGTTCCCCGTAAGCTGGTTCGGGTTCATTCAGTTGCCGGACTTCGTGCCGAAGAACAAGGCCCTGTACGACGCAATGGTCGAAACGCACGAGACCCTGGCGTGGCTGCTGTTCGCCATCGTCTTCCTGCACGTCGTGGCGGCCTTGAAGCATCACTTCATGCTGAAGGACAACGTGCTGAAGCGGATGCTGCCTTTCACCAAAACCCCCTGAGGATGACCTCGATGACCCAACGCACCAGCAGCCTGCAGGCCGCGCTCCTGTCCGGATTACTCGCCACGGCGGCGTTGGCGCAAGCGCCGGCCGGCGGCACGCACTTCGCGGCGGACCCTGCCAAGAGCTCCCTCGACTTCGACTTCGTGCAGGCCGGCGCTCAGAACAAGGGCAAGTTCGCGAAATTCCCGGTCGCCCTCGACGCCGCACCGGACGGGTCGGCGGTGAGCCGTCTGGATGTCACGGTCGAAATGAGCACCCTGGACAGCGGCGACAAGGAGCGCGACGACACCCTGCGCGGCCAGGACCTCTTCGCCGTAGCGAAGTTTCCGCAAGCACACTTCGTCGCGACCCAGATCACCCGGACCGCCACCGGCTTTGACGCGCTCGGAAAGCTGACCCTGCGTGGCGTAACGCGTGATCAACACGTGCCGTTCACACTTCGCACCGCCAACGAGCAGGGACACAACGTGGCCTACCTCAGCGGCAAAACGGTCGTGCACCGACTCGACTTCGGCGTCGGACAGGGCGACTGGAAATCCACCGAGTGGGTGGGGAATGACGTCACGGTCGCCTATTCGGTGAGGCTCGTCGCGCAATAACTGCCGTTGCGGCGCGAGCCTGTCTGACCAAGGATCGCCGTAGCGAGGGCGGCCGCAGCAGGCGCATCGTTAGTCCGATAGGCTCCCGGGCCCGTCAGGACGGACGAGCGTGCAACTTGGAGGTGCACAGGTCGTAGATGGAGCTCATCAACACCTGCACCGAGTGCGTCATGGCAATCTCGATCCCCTTCAACGCCGCTTCCTTGATCGCCAGGGTGAGCAGGTCCAACTGCTCGGCCGACAGATTCTCGGGCATCTTCGTCGTGATCTGTACGGAGGGGACCTCCTCCACGATCTGGCGGAGGATGTGATACACGCAATCGGCTTTCGCGCGCATCAAGGTCTCGTCATCGCCGAACAACGTCCCGATCGCGACCAACCCATCGACCGTCTTGGCGTGTGTCTGCTCCCATTCGCGCTCGGTTCCAAACGCGACATGTATCACCTGGCCCATGGGTACCCCTTCCGCAGAGTAATCAGTGAGCGGTTTCGCAAGTTCCATGCCCAGCTCGGGCTCGGCCTCACGAGCCGCAGCTTCAGCGTCATCACAGCCCGACCCCCTCCTTTTCGAGCCTCACCGGGCGGCGGAGCCGCCGGAGCCCGAGCGACGTCCTCCCGACCAGGGGCTGGAGGACGAGGCCGATCCCCATGGCCTTGAGCAAGGTGACGGCCGATTTCAATTCCGGGTTACCGCGCCTGCACAGGGTGCGATAGAGGCTTCCGGCGTTGAGCTCCACCTTCTCGACGAGCCGCGGACCGCCCGTCGCGCGGGCGATGCGTCCGAGCGCCGCGGTCAGCTCTTCCTGGTCGGCGTCGTCGATCAACACATTCAGGTAGGCAACCGCGAAATGACTGCGGGGATGCGGACCGCCCGCCGCGATGGGGCGGTCCGCCGTGTCTCTTGCCCTTGCCATGATTCCCTCCATTGGCGCGAAGCGCGCGGGTGAGCGTCGTAGAAGATCCTACGCACGCATCACCCTCTCGCTCCATACCGATTTAGTAGGCAATCAAGGGCAATATTCGACGTTATGGTCAGCGACGCCGCATAGGACGCTTTATCGCCCGCTTGCCGACTCGCTTCGCCGGTGATTTCGCCCGCGAGGACCGCGCCGTTCGCGCCGCAACACGCGCGGGAGAGCGGCTGGCGGCCGGCTTGCCCTTGCGAGCCGGAGCCGGGGACTTCTTTTTGCGGGTTGTTTTGGCTTTGCCCTGCAGTTTGGCCGTACCCCGCCCCTTGCCCGTCGACGGTACTTTCAACGGCGCCTTCGCGGGGGCCTTGGATCGGGCCTTGGAAGAGGCC
>DASZVD010000457.1:0-13716 GCA_035547375.1 Steroidobacteraceae bacterium | reverse complement strand
CGCCGATGGAAATGATGAGGGGGAAAGACCTGGTGCGTGCGTACGGACTGACTCTCGGCATGTCGCTGTTGTTGGTATCGACCGCGCGCGCCGATGACTGGCCGGATACTCCCGCGGCGCGTGTCGAGGCGCTCGCCTTGCTGGAGACCTTGAACGCCGATCTGCTCAGCAATGACAGCGCAACGCTGACTCTGGATCGCTGGTGCGACGCGCACAAAATGGCTACGCCGGCGAAGATCGTTGCCGAGCGTGTGCACGGTGACGACAAGGCGCCCACGGAAGAGGTGCGGCAGTTGCTGGGGGTGAGCGCGACGGACCCCGTGCGGTACCGTCATGTTCGGCTGCACTGCGGCGGCCACGTGCTTTCAGAGGCGGATAACTGGTATGTGCCCGCTCGCCTCACGCCGGATATGAACCAGGTCCTCGATACCACCGACACGGCGTTTGGGCGCGCGGTACAGGCGCTTCATTTCCATCGGCGGACGCTCTCGGCACGATTGCTGTGGTCCCCCTTGCCGCAGGGATGGGAGATGGCAGGGAAGCTGCCGAAGGCAGCTCATGGCGCACTACGGATCCCCGCGGAGACGATCCAGCATCGTGCGGTGCTGTCTTTGCCTGATGGGACGCCTTTCAGCGTAGTTGTGGAGACCTATACGGGAGAGGTGCTGAGTTTTCCGGCGCCGGCGCAGCCATGAGCTGTTCGGCTGGGGGCGTGTGCCGTGGCAGCCGTGATGGGGCCGGGGGACGGTGTGCCTTTCGAGGGGCAACGTGCGGTAGACTGGTAAGAATCCGTTCCCGGCGTCTGTAGGTTAGCATCATCCGAATCTTCAACTGCAGGGTGCCCGCGTGGGCGCTGTTGGCATGCGCGAGCGCGGTGAGCGCCGCGGCGCAGGCCGAAGGGGCGGCCCCTGGGCCGCGCTACAATTCACTGGAGACTTTTGCGCCGCTGACATTGCCCGAGCCGGTGAACCGTTATCGCTCTTCGAATGGCGCACCGGGGCCGGACTACTGGCAGAACCGGGCCGACTACGAGCTGCACGCACAGTTGGATACGGCGCGCAAGGAGCTCAGCGCGACGGAAGTCATCACCTACACGAACCACAGCCCGGATGCGCTCTCCAGCCTGTGGATTCAGCTCGACCAGAACCGCTATCGGCGCGACTCGCGTTTAACGGCCGCGGACGAACAGGGGCGCACGGAGTTCACCGACGGTTATCAGCTCGATGAGGTGACCATCGAGCTCGATGGCCACTCGTCCAAGGCCGACTATGAGGTCTCCGACACCCGCATGCAGATCCGGCTGCCGCAGCCGCTGCGGCCGGCGGGCGGGAAGATTCGGGTGCACGTCCGTTATCACTACACGATCCCGGGCCTCTTCGGCGACCGCACGTCATGGACGACGTCGAAGAACGGCGAGATCTATGACATCGCGCAGTGGTATCCGCGCATGGCCGTTTATGACGACCAGCGCGGTTGGGACACGCTCCCGTATCTCGTGCAGGAGTTCTATCTCGAGTACGGTAGCTTTGATTATTTCGTGACCGTGCCGTCCGACATGCTCGTTGCGGGTAGCGGTGCGCTCGTGAATCCGGAGCAGGTGTTGACCGCCACCCAGCGCGCGCGGCTCGCGCAAGCGCGTACGAGCGATGCGACTGTCGCAATTCGTTCTTTGGGTGAAATCGGTGACGTTGCGAGCCGCCCGGCGCGGGGCGGCACGTTGACCTGGCATTTCCACATGGATAACACGCGCGACGTCGTGTTCAGCGCTTCGAAGGCGTTCATATGGGATGCCGCCCGCATCCGGCTGCCTGAGGGCAAGAGCGCGCTGTCGATGTCTTTCTATCCGGAGGAGAGTGCGGGCGAGGCGGCGTGGGGGCGCTCCACCGAATATCTGAAGCACGCCGTCGAGGAGTTCTCGCGACGGTGGTATCCGTACCCGTACCCTGCGGCGATCAATGTCGCCGGCGGCTCCAGTGGCATGGAGTATCCGGGCGTGCTGTTCGATGGCATCCAGGACAAGGGCAAGGAATTGTTCTGGATCACGGCCCACGAGATCGGGCACACGTGGTTCCCGATGATCGTGGGCTTCAACGAGCGCCGCAACGCCTGGATGGACGAGGGGTTCAACACCTTCATCGACATCTACGAGTCGGATGCCTTCGAGAACGGCGTGTATGGTCCGAAGCGGGACGCGGAGTACGCTCCCGGCGGCGGAAATCCGGTGGACGAGATTCTGCCGCTGCTCGAGGATCCCGCGGCGCCGACGATGTTGACGACTGCCGACTCGATCCCGGAGAAATACCGCCACCCGCTCAGTTATTTCAAGTCGGCGCTGGGCCTGGTATTGCTGCGGGAGCAGATCCTCGGGCCGGAACGTTTCGACTGGGCCTTCCGGCGCTTCATTCACGATTGGGCCTTCCGTCATCCGGTGCCGTCGGATTTCTTCCGTGCCATGGAGAGCGAGGGCGGGGAGGATCTGCGCTGGTTCTGGCGCGGCTGGTATTTCAACAACTGGACGCTGGATCTGGCGGTCAAGAGCGTCTCCTACGAGGACGGGGACCCCGCCAAGGGCGCGCGAGTGACGCTCGAGAACCTCGACAAGTTGGTGATGCCCGCGGTGCTGCAGGTCGAGTTCCAGGACGGCACGCGCACGCGGCTACGGGTACCCGTTGAGACCTGGATGCTGCGGGGCGAGGCGACGGTACGCATTGATAGCAAACAGCGCATCACCTCCGTGGTCATCGACCCCGATCACGTCCTGCCGGACAGGGACCGGACCAACAACGTGCTGTCGGTGCGTTAGCCAGGGAATGCGACACCCGACAGTCGCGCGCACTCCGCCAGCAGCCGATCCTGCGTCTTCGTGTCGGAAGCCGCTGGGTCGGCCGCACGACGCTCGAGGTGGTAGAAGTACTTTCCCGTGACTCGCGCCGCCGGGTCGTCGCTCGTGGCGAGCCAGACTTGTGTTTTCGGCGCCGCCTCCAGGTCATCCGGGGCACCCGGGCCGCCCATCTTGGTCGGCACCCAGCCAGGCTCCACCGCGTTGGAGTATACGTCAGGCCATTTCCGCGCCACGGCGAATGCCAGGATCGCATCGTGGAGCTTGGTGTCGGCATAGGCGCTGGAGCCGTTCCAAGGCCGCTCCTTCCATGTCAGGTCGCGCAGGCTGGAATCGCCGCTGCGGTGCATGCCCGAGCTCAGGTACACCAGTCGCCTGGGCTTGTTGATGAGCGCGGTCAGGATGTAGGGGGCGAGGGTGTTGACTGCGAAGACGTGCGGAAGGCCGTCTTCCGTCGCGATGCGCCGGCGTTCCCGGTAACCGATGGCCGCGTTGTGGATGATGGCATCGAAGGCGCCAAGCTCATTGACCCGGGCGGCGAGGGCGCGGTTCTGCGCGATGCTCGACAGATCGCCGACAACGGCGGTCTCCGCCCCGGGCGCTGCCGCCAAGGCCTCGGCGGCCCGTTCCTCGCTGCGCGCATGGAGGACGACCTGATGTCCGGCAGCGACCATGAGGCGGGCGGCCATGAGTCCCAGCCCGTCGGCGGAACCGGTGACGAGGACACGTGCCATGTGATTTCTCCTATGCGTGTATGCGTGCGAAACGATCGCCAAAAGCCGCTCGCCGGGGGCGCCGCCGCGATGGCGATCATGGGTCAGACAGGCTCCTGATACACTCGCGGCACGTTAACAAAAAGGGGACCGCTCATGAGTCGATCGATCGGATGCGCCACCGCTCGTCTCAACGCCTGGGTCCTGACGGCTGCTTTGACGGTTGGCGCAAGCCTTGCCGGAGCGACTTCCGTGGCCGGTGCGACGCCAGCGGCCGGGGCGACTCCCGTGGCCGGAGCGATTCCCGCGGCGGGCACGACCGCAGGAGCAACTCTCGCGGCCGGTGCGACGGTGGCGGGCACGACTGCCCTGGCGCACGGGACTACGTCGGGGGCGGATCTTGTCAAGCTCAAGGCCATTGTCAACGGCGACCAGCGCTCGGCGGCCAATAAGGCACGCGATAAGTACCGCCATCCGGTCGAGACGCTGTCGTTCTTTGGGATCCGGCCGACGATGACGGTGGTGGAACTGTGGCCCTTCGGCGGCTGGTATACGGAGATCCTTGCGCCCTACCTCAAGGGCACCGGCACGTACTACGCCGCGGCGATGGATCCGGCGTCGAAGTCTTCCGAGGACATGGAGCTCAATGACGAGTTGAAGAAGCTGCTCGCCTCGCGCCCGGACCTGTATGGCGAGGTGAAGTGGTCGGTGCTGGCGCCCCACGAGTACAACATCGCACCGGATGGATCGGCGGATCTGGTCGTGACCTTCCGCAACATCCACAACTGGGTATGGGCGGGCGACCAGAAGGAGGTCTTCGCAGCGGCGTTTCGTGCGTTGAAGCCGGGTGGCGTGCTCGGAGTCGTCGAGCACCGCAACAAGGATCCGAATTTCGAGCCGAAGAAGTCGGGCGAGGCCTATGTGGGTGAGGAGTATGCGGTCCACCTCATCGAATCGGCGGGCTTCAAGCTCGTCGGCCGCTCGAACATCAACAACAATCCGAAGGACACGAAGGACTACCCGAAGGGGGTGTGGACGCTGCCGCCCTCGTTCGCGGAAGGCGACAAGGATCGCGCCAGGTACGCCGCCATCGGCGAGTCGGACCGTTTCACCCTGAAGTTCGTCAAGCCGGCGAGCTGAAGACGCCGGCCCGGGCTACTCCGCAGCCGCCAGCGCCGGAAACGGTGTCCTGTTAGGAGGTCAACGCCTTCAGTTTCTCCTTGTCGCTCTCCGAGGGCACGTGTTTCAGATTGAGTAGGATTGATGCGAGGGTCTTCACCGAGCTGGACGCCTTGTCATCCTTTTCGATGCCTTCCAGTTTCGGCCGGTCGGCCGCCGCCGCCGTGTGTTTCACGTCCATGAGAGCCTGGGCCACGGTGCGCTCATCCTTGGTCGCTGACTTGTCCTCAGTGATCTGCCTCAGCGACTGCTTGTCGGCATCTGTGGGGTAATGCTGCAGGTGCAGCAGTATCGAGGCCATGGTTTGCACAGCGCTGCTCTCCGCCGCGTTTGTCACGGCCGCAATGCCAAACAACAGAGCGACCGACACGATAGCTATGCGATATTTCATCGGTATCTCCCCTCGGTTCGTCACCTGCGCATCAGCTGCGCAGCTACGCTGCTCGCCACTAGGATGCGCTCACTTCGGTGATCGGACAAGTCGGGCGCCGGCTTGAAAACCTCCGTCCTATGGCCACCGCGCTACTCCTCGACTCTGCCGCGCAAAATGATGTCCCGTCCGTTCAGATAGCCCGCTGCGCAGTCGCGGCTGCAAGCCTTGATTGCCCTTTTCGAGGGGCTTCTGGCCGAGGACACCTGGCGTGTCGAAGCCGACTTCTTTGCTCCGGGACAGGTTTGAGTGTTCCGAATCGAGCGTTCCGAAAATGCCGGACCGACATAACCCGACCGTCCGTCTCCTCGTCAGCGACGATTATGGCGAGCGCACGATAGAGGTGGCGGCGGGCAGGCGGGGCCCCGGGCGGGCGTGGGCCCCGGGTGGGGTGTCCCCGCTCACGCGCTGCTAGTAACGGTAGGTAAGCTCCACTCCGTAGACTGTTCCCACGGGCGGGTAATAGGCGTCCTTGCCGGTAGGCAGGCCCGAATTGACGTACGGCTGGTATTCCGGCGTGATCTTCACGTTCAAGGCGTTCTTGACGAACGTCGTCAGCGCATACCTGTCATGCGCATCGTGGATGCCCGTACGGATGTTGAGGAGGTTGTACGCGGGTCGCTTGTAGCTGTTCTCGAGGTTCCAGTAGTAGGAGCCGATGTAGCGATAGTCCGGGCGCAGGAAGAAGCTCAGCCGCTGAGTCACCGGCGTATCGAAATCCAGGCCCAGGTTGGCGGTCACCTTGGCGACTCTTGGCGGGCGGTCGCCGATATAGCCCGCTGCGGTGCCCGGATAGCCGGCCGGCGGCGTGAAGGCGGTGACTTTCGGGTCGGTGTAGCCCACGCTGGCGTTCAGCCGGAAGTTGTCGAGCACGCGCAGCGCGTTCTCGATTTCGAATCCGCGGATCAGGGTTTTGTCGATGTTGATCCGCACATTCGTGGCTCCGGCCGCATCGAACAGGTTGAATTGCCCGTCTTTCAGGTCGGTCTGGTAGACGGCGGCGTTCACGGTGAGCCGGCGATCGAAGAAGCGGGTCTTGGCACCGATTTCATAGGTCGTCGCGATCTCCGGGCGCACTACGGGATCACCGAAGCTGGCCCCACTGGCATTGAAGGTGCCGCTGCGGAAGCCTTGTCCCACCGAGCCGTAGAGCGTCAGGTCGGAGGTGGGCCGGTATGTGATGGTGCCCTTCGGCTGCCACTTGCTGAAGCTCGCCTCCTGTGCGGGGCCGCTTGCGGAGCTCTGGTGCAGCCGGTCGGAGTCGTAGCGGAGGTCCGCTTCGAGGCCGAGCTCGGACGTGACGTCATACTGGAGTTGGCCGAAACCGGCCGCCGTGTTGTCGATGTCGTTGTCGGCCGACGTCGCGAGCTGCACGTTGGCCTCAGTCGGGGCGGGGGCCAGCCCGAGGTAGAACGGATCGACGTAGATCTGGGCGGCCCGGTAGGCGCTCAGCCGCACGTGATAAGCGCCCACCAGCCAGTGAAGCCGGCCCGATGAGGGCGATGCGAACCGCAGCTCCTGCGAGAAGCCCTTCTGGCTCTCCTGCTGATCCGCCGCCAGGAAATCGATCGGCATGTAGTCCAGATCTTCCGTGATGTTTTCTCTCACGTTGACATAGGCGACCGTGAGGGTCGAGGTCGCGTAGCCGAGGTCCCAGTTCAAACGGCCGGAGAGGTCATGGAGCACGCGGGGATTGGTGCCCGGCCGGTTCGAGTCGAGCGGATCCGAGCTGATCGCCGGGTTGCCGGACCTGCTGGTCACGTAGTCCGGATCATGGCCGTGCGTGTCGGAATACGTGTACTTGACGTCCGCCTCGATATTCTCGCCGGGCGTCAGCACCACGCGAAGGCGCCCCGTCGAATCCCTGAGCTTGTCGGACCAGGTGCCCGTTGTAATGTTAGGGACCTGGCCGCGGCGATCCTCGTAGGAGACGCCTCCGAGGACATAGAGCAGGCCCGGAATGACCGGGCCGCTGAGGGAGGCTTTGCCGTCCTTCTCGTCGCCGTGCGCCCACCCGATCAATGCGTGGGCCTCGAAGTCGGGTCCCGGCTTGAGCGTCGTGAGGTTGATGGCGCCGGCGATCGCGTTGCGCCCATAGATCGCGCCTTGCGGGCCTTTGAGCACCTCGACCTGCCGCAGGTCGAACTCATCGACGTTGAATTGCAGGGGCGACATCTGCAACACGCCGTCGACGACTACGGCGGCGGGCGGCGGCCCGTATTGCGCCTGGGTCTGGCCGCGAATCGTCAGGAAGTTGGTTCCGAGGTTGAGCGTATTGTCGAACGTGACGTTCGGGGTGAGATTGGCGAAATCCCCGACACTCCTGACACCGGCATGTGCTATGTCCTCGCTGGTGAGGACTGTTACGGCGATCGGGACGTTCTGCAGACTCTCGCTGCGCCTGCGTGCCGTGACCGTGATCTCCTGGAGATCCGCCGACGCCTCCGGCGAAGCCGAGTCCGCCACTTGCTGGGCTCGAGCGGGAGCAAGAGGCATCAGGCCGGCAAAAGCCGCGCTCGCCAGCAGGACAGCTCTGTCCACGAGTTTATTGGACCGGTACATCAATCTCTTCCCCCGTTTGCCGGTTTGGGCTTGCTGTTGTTCTCGGCCCGCGAATGCGGACGATGGGGCAGACTGGTTCGCGTCGGCGCCCCTGCCTAGCCGCCCGTTGGAACGGGGGCCGATCTGCGGCGGCGGGCCTGTAAAACCTATCCGAACGGACGGGATTCTTCGCCGAAAGGCGGTGTAGACTTTCACGATGAGTGCGACCCTTCCGTACCGGTATGCGCCCCGTCCCTCATCCGGACAGACGGTGACTCGCAAGAGCCTGCTGCGGAACCTCACGGAAGCGACGCTTCTCAAGCAGCTTTCGCTCGTCCGGGGCCCGGCGGGCTCGGGAAAGACGACTCTCCTCGGCCAGTGGCGCGCCGTCTGCCGGGACATGGATCGTCCGGTGGCGTGGCTGACCGTCGATGCGGGCGACCAGGATCCCTTACGCTTCGTGTCGGGCCTTGCAGCGGCGGCCGGCCAGGCGGGCTGTAGCGAGATCGCCGAAGGGTTCGGCGCGCTCGTCACAATGCCTTCGAACGTCTCAACGGTTCAGCTTGCACAGCAGCTCGCCTCCCTCTGCAACACGGCTGGAGCCCGTCTCGTCATTGTGCTGGATCAATACGAGCGGGCGAACACTCCGGCGATCGGCGACCTGCTGAGCGGCTTTCTGGATCACGCCGTGACGACGCGGTTGGTGATCGCCAGCCGTAAACGGCTCGAGGTCTCGTTGGCGGGGCTGCGAGCCCGGGACCAGGTTTTCGAGATCGGGCCGTCCGATCTCAATTTGACGCCGCTGGAAACGCACGGGCTTTTCGCAGGCGTCCCGGAGCTCTATACCCGGCGCCTGCAGTACGAGACCAGCGGCGAGGCTGTCGCGTTGGGATTCGTCAGGAGGGTGATGGAGGTTTCCCAGCGCGACCTTCCCAGTGCGGACGACTGGCAGGATCAGCTCTATGAGTATTACCGGTCCGAGGTGCTGGAAGCCCTGCCCGCGCAGATGCGCGAATCGATCAGCCGGCTGGTGATCGTGGAGCGGTTCGATCTGTCGCTGGCGAGCGCCCTCATCGGCCACAATGCCACGGACCTGATCGAACGCCTGCACCGTATCGACGGCATCCTGCTGCGGCACCGCGGATCGCAGGAATTCTACTTCCCGGAAATGCTGCGGCGTTTCCTGGAAACCCGCCTCGCCTGGCTGGCCGAGGATGAGCACCAGGCGGCGCATCGCCGGGCCGCGGCCTGGTTTGCGGGCCGCAACCGCAACGCCGATGCCCTGCGGCACGCCGTAGCGGCCGGCGATCGGGCCCGGGCTCTCGAGCTGCTGGATAAAGTCGGTTACGCCAGTCTGGTTATCGAGCAGGGTGTTGTGGCGGCTCACGAGCTGCTCCAGGCGGTCGGCGTGGCTCCGCAAGGCGGCCCTACGGATCAACACCTGTCGCTGGCCGTCATCCTTGCACACGAGGGGAATCTGGCGGAAGCCGACAGGCACCTGGAGGAAGCCAGAATCGCCGCTCGGGAAGGCGCGGGCACCGGCGCCGCCGTGAGCGATCAACTCGCCATCGCCGAGTCGGTCGTCGCCGGATTGAGGGACGACACACAACATGCCCGAACGGCGCCTGCCTTGGAGCGATTTCTGGCCACCAGCTCCGAATCGGACCATGAGAACCGGGGGCTGGCGTATGTGTTTCTTTCCTGGGACAGGTTCTGGCTGGGTGATATCAAGGGGGCCGAGGAGCTCGTAAACGCCGCGGCGCGGGAGTATGGCGAAACGGAAGCGATCTATGCCGCTATCTTCATGCACGTTCATCGCGTGCTCTACCGATACTGGCTGAACGATCTCGAGCGTGCCCTGGAGGAAAGCACGCTCGCCGAGCAAGTCACGCGGATCTTTTTCCCGCACGACCAGCGTCTGCGGGCCCTGGTGGCGGTCATCAGGGCGGGATTGCTGTTCGAGCTCGGCCAACCGGATCCTTTGACGGACATGACCGCGCTGGTGGGTACGGTCGGCGCCCTGGAGCCGTGGCCCGAGATCCAGATCTGGAGTCACCTGCAGGCCGCTCGCGCGGCCCTCACCCAGGGGGGAAGCAGCGAAGCACGGGGAATCGTTGCGTACGGCGCTGAAGTGGCGAAGCGGCTGAGCGCTCCTCGTCTGAGCTGGGCTCTCAGGCTGCTGAGCGTGGAGATTTCGCTCAAGGTGGGAGAGATCGATCGCGCCGAAGTGGACGCTATGGCGCTCAACATCTGTGGGCGCCAGGCGATCTTGCACCTGCCCTCCTACCTCACCTGGCAAGAGCGCATCGGCGCGGCCCTGGTGGCGGCGCGCATCGCTGAATGCCGGGAGGACCACGATCGCGCCAAGGATCTGATCGACCTGGCGCGCGAGATGGCTTCAAACACGAGCGTGATCCGGCTCGCAGTCCAGGTCGAGATCGCCGAGGCGCGGCTGAGCCATGGCCGCGGCGATATTGAAGGGTCTGCCCGGCACTTCGCGGCCGCCCGCAAACTCTGCAGAGGCAGCCTGCCCGTCAGACTCTTCCTCGACGGCGGAGATGGGCTGCGCATCTGTCAGCCTGAGATCACACAGCTTGCCCACGAGCCGCCGCAAGCTCGTTCCGCTCTCGAGGAGCCCGTGTCGTCGCTGGAAGACCCGTTGACGACACGGGAGCGTCAGATCTTGATGCTGCTCGGCGAGGGCCATCAGAACAAGGTTGCCGCACATCGCCTCGGCTTGAGTGAGGCAACGGTGAAATTCCACCTGCGAAATATTTATCGCAAACTGCAGGCGCAGAATCGCACCCAGGCGCTGGCTCGTTACCGTACGCTCGCCGAGGTCCATCGAGGATGAGACCCTGTTGAGTCAGGTGCTGGGCTTCGTGCCGGTGGCTTCGCTGGCGCGCTCGAGGTGAGCCACGATGGCGCGGGCCAATGGATCCGCGGACGCAGGATTCTGACCGGTAAAAAGCGGCGCATCGACGACGACGTGCTCTGCGAGCGGCGCGGCGCAACTATAGATGCCTCGCAGTTTGCGCAGCATTTCCTCCGGCAGCACGGGAACCACCTTGTCGAGCCCCATCATCACATCTTCGGCGTTGCTGATCGAGGTGACCTTGCGATTCTTGACCAGCGGCTCGCCGTTACGGTCGACGGCCTGGATCAGGCCGATCACGCCGTGGCACACGCCTGCAATGACTTTCCCCTGTGGGAAATACTCCTCGATGAGCCTCTTGAGCGAAGGATTGTTTGGAAAATCCCACACGGTCGCCGACCCGCCGACCATGAACACGCCAGCGTAGTTGCCGGGCTTCACCGTATCGAGCCGCAGGGTGTCGGCCAACGCCCGTGATGCCTGCGCGTCGCTACGGAAACGGCGTCCCGCCGCGCTGATCCAGTTGTCCTCGAGGCTCAACGGATCAAGCGGAGCGGGTCCCCCCTTGGGCGAGGCGATGTCGATGTCGTACCCCGCATCCTTGAGGCGCCAATAGGGCGCGGCTAGCTCCTCCAGCCAGCTGCCGGTCTTGTTGCCGGTCGTGCCGAGCTGATCGTGCGAGGTGACAACAAACAGAAACGCCTTACGCGTGCTCATCTTGAGACTCCGGATGTTTGAGCGGAACTGCGCCCTTTTTCCCACGGCTGGAGATCCGCGCCCACACGTCCGATCGGCGAATGACACCTGTCCGTTCGGATAGGTACGGCCGCTTCCGGCGAGCGGGTGAGAAGCACCCGCGCCCCTCCAATGGACGGCTGGTCATGGGCGGGCAAGCGCGGGAGCCTGCGCTGCACACACCGAAAACGGGAGCAGGCGATGTCCGTGAACGATCCCATTGCGCGCACTCCAGCCGTGCCAGCCGGATTCCGGCGCCCGCTGGGAAAAGCGGTTCCCTTCGAAGGTGAGGGCGGTACCTTCACACAGAGCTGGTTTCCGATCTGCATGTCCAGTGCGGCGACACCGAGTTTCGTGCGCGGTTTCGATTTCCTCGACGGGCGGGTGATCGCCTGGCGCGACCTCAACGGCAAGCCACATGTCATGAGCGCCTATTGCCCCCATCTCGGCGCGGACCTGTCGATCGGAGACGTGATCGATGGGAATGTGCGCTGCGTCTTCCATCACTGGAGATACGGGCCCGACGGCCGCTGCAGCGGCATGCCGAGCAAGGATCCGGTCCCCGGCCAGGCGCGCCTCTTCGAGTTCCCCGTGTGTGAGAAATACGGCGTCCTGTGGGCTTATAACGGCCTCGAGCCGCACTACCGGCTGCCGGACTTTCCGTACCCGGAAGAGGAGCTGGTGTTCAAGACCAAGATCTTCGGCCAGGAGGTTCCCACCGATCCCTGGATTCTGTGCGCCAATACCCCCGACATGCAGCACATCCGTTATCTGCACGGCATCGAGATCAATGGCGACAATCCACACGATGCCGTCGAGTGGACGGACCACTCGATGTTTTATGAATTCGAGGGCCGTCACGTCACCGGCGATCCGGTGAAGCATCGGATCGGCATCGTCGGCACGAGCATGTACTTTCAAAGCACCGACTTTGCCGGACGTTGGTTCGGCTTCGTGTCGCCGTTCACGCTCAATCGTCCGGGCCGCTCGACGGTGTTCATCACGGTGTGCACCCGCAAAGACAGCGGAACTGCGCAGGAGGTCGATCGGTTTCTCGAAGGCGTGGCCGAGCTCGAGCAACGCGTCGTGCTCGACGATCTGATGAACATGCAGACCATTCACCTGCGCCCTGGAACGCTCACGCGAAGCGATCGAACGCTGTCCCGTTTCTTCGATTACATCCGAGCCTTTCCCCGCGCGCATCCGTCCGCGGAATTCATTCGCTGAGAGCCGTCTTGCCGGCCGGGTGAGGCGCCGATCACGGCGAGAGCGCCGCGCGACAGCTGCCTGCCGCGAGCCCGGCACATCGGAGCTTGCCCTCGCTACGGCGATCATGACTCGGACAGGCTCCTCGGACCGGTCCGGGCCGATCGAAGGAGATCGGCCCGCCTCTTCCGAGGGAGGCGGCCGGCGGGCTCATCCTGCAGAGTGCGACGATGGCCATTCCCTTCTCGGTCCTTGACCTGTCCCCCATCGTTGAAGGTGGAACCGCGGCGGACGCCTTGCGCAATACTTTGGATCTCGCACGGCACGCCGAGCGGTGGGGATACAAGCGTTACTGGGTTGCCGAGCATCACAACATGACGGGCATCGCCAGCGCGGCGACGGTCGTGGTGATCGGGCACGTCGCGGCGGGGACGAGCACCATTCGAGTCGGATCGGGCGGCATCATGTTGCCGAACCACGCGCCGCTCGTCGTGGCCGAGCAGTTCGGCACGCTGGAATCGCTGTTCCCCGGGCGCATCGATCTGGGGCTGGGACGCGCTCCCGGCACTGACATGCAGACCTCGCGCGCACTGCGCCGGGACCTTGCCACGAGCGCAGATCGGTTTCCGCAGGACGTTCTCGAGCTGCAAGCCTATTTCGAGGACCCGCAGCCGGGGCAGCAGATCCAGGCCGTGCCCGGTGCGGGCTTGAAGGTCCCGCTGTGGATATTGGGGTCGAGCTTGTTCGGCGCGCAGGTTGCCGCGATGTTCGGGCTGCCGTTTGCGTTCGCCTCGCACTTCGCCCCCGATGCGTTGATGGAGGCATCGCAGATCTATCGGGCGCGTTTCAAACCTTCGCAACAGCTGGACAAGCCGTACGTGATGGTAGCGGCGAATATCGTCGCGGCCGATACCGACGCGCAGGCGCGCCGGCTGTTCACGTCACTGCAGCAATCGTTCGTGAAGTTACGTCGCGGAATGCCCGGCAGGTTGGCACCGCCCATTGACGATATCAACTCGTGGGCGTCCCCGGCCGAGATCGCCGGGCTGAGCCATTCGCTCGTCTATTCGTTCGTCGGCGCTCCGGCGACGGTGACGCGCGGGGTGGCGTCGTTCTTGAAAATGACCGGAGCGGACGAGCTGATTGTTGGCGGGCACATCTTCGACCACTCCGCCCGATTGCACTCGTACGAGCTGGC
>DASZVD010000456.1:0-9242 GCA_035547375.1 Steroidobacteraceae bacterium | reverse complement strand
CACACGCGCTTCATCCGCTCGGCCCCGACCGCCTTCGTGATGTCGTCGGTGATGGGCTGCGGATACCACAGATAGGGCGAGAACTCCCACGTCGCGTTCAACGCCTTGGCCCGCGGCATGTCGGCGGCCGTGATGAATGTATTGTGGCCAATCATGTGGCGCGGCCCGCCCATGCCGTTCGACTTGCGCGCAGCCTCGACTGCGTCGAGCGCGGAGCGTACCGCCTGATCGCCGGCAGCGTGAAATTTCACGACGAGACCCATCTTGTCCCAGCGGGTGACCGCCGGATTCAGCTCCGCCGGCGGCACCAGCAACAGCCCGCGATCGGGAGCGCTCTTGCGAGTGTCGGCATAGGGCTCGACCATCGCGCCCGTATGGCTGTCGGTCGGTACTCCGTCCATGAACACCTTGACGCAGTCCGGCCGGAAGTTGGGCCGTGCGAAGGATTGACGATGCGACACCAACTCCTCGAAGTCGGGTGCGTGCTTGTAAGCAATACAACCGAGAACGCGCTGCTTCAGCTCACCGTGATCCGCGAGAGTGTCATAGGCGACCAGCGTTTCACGCAGCACTATCGCATCCGCAAGACTCGTGACGCCCTGTGACAGGAGGGTGTCGAGCGCGTACTTGAGTGCCGAAGCATTCTCCTCCGGGGTGGGCCGAGGTACGTGCGAATCGACCAGGGTGGCGGCGCTCTCGCGCAGCACGCCGGTTGGCTCACCGTGAGCGTTACGCTCGATGATTCCTCCGGCAGGATTCGGCGTGTCCCGGCTCACCCCTGCAATGGCGAGCGCCCGCGAATTGGCCCAGCGGCTGTGGCCGCTGATGTCGGTCAGCAGGACCGGGTTGTTGGGCGAGACGCGATCCAGCGTCTCCTTGGTGAGCGGAGTCTTCCCGAGCGAAATCGCCTCCCACTGCCCGCCGATGATCCACTCGCCCGGTTTCTTGGCCTTGACGCAGTCGGCGAGGGTACTGAGTAATTGCTCGCCGGAAACGCCCTGCGCTATCTGACAGCGGCGCGCAGAGAAGCCCGCGTGAAGCGGGTGGACGTGCATATCCGCAAGACCCGGAAGCACAGTCCGTCCGCCCAGGTCGACAATGCGCGCCCCCGCGCCCGCCTTCGCGCTCACATCGGCAACGGTCCCGAGCGCCACGATATGGTCGCCGTCGACCGCCATAGCTCGAGCCCAGCCGGTGGGCGTGTAGATCTGGCCGTTGACGAATTCGGTGGCCGGTGAAGCCGATACACCCTTGGCCATAAACAGCGCGACGGTAACTGCCGGAAGGATGCGATAGGTTGCGGTGATCATGGGAGCCTGACTTGTCGTTATTGGGAACAGGGCCAGCGGACCGGTGCTGCTCCCGCTCATCCGCGGGACGGCTGAGGGTGCCATGACTATGGAGTCCATGCACCATCAAAAAGGGGGGGCCTCGACCTCCCGGGAGCCGCTTCGCCGGCATTCGCTTCCGCAGCGCTCGCGGGCCTGCCGCGCGGCGGCGCCCGCTGCGAATGCTGCTTGTTCCTGCGCCAAACCGCCTGTACTTTCGTAAATAGGGGTCCCCTCCACCCGCGGCGATAGATGCAAAGATTCGCGCTAACCAAGCTCTCCGTGCCCGTTACGAGGTCCGCGAAGGTCGCGCGGCCGGCCCTTGCCACCCTGCTGTCGGAACGCCCGCGCCGCTTGACGCTCGTGACCGCGCCCGCCGGCTTTGGCAAGACGAGCTTTGCCGCACAGCGGTACCTCGAGCTGCGGGCGAGCGGCTCCGCGGCCGTCTGGATCTCCCTGGGGATCGAGGAACGAGACTCGTATCGCTTCCTGTCGCTGCTCATCGAGGCCACCCGCCAGGTGCTGCCGTCGGTCGGCCATTACGCGCTGAAGCTCCTGGAAAGCTCACCCGACGTCGCGGTGAGCCGTCTCCTGACCAGTTACGTCAACGATCTCGTCGCGGCGGAGACGGCCATCACGATCTTCCTGGACGACTATCAGCTCGCGGAGAGCCCCCAGAACAACGAGGCTCTGGACCTGTTGCTGCGCCTGGCCCCGAACGGCTTCGCAGTCGTGCTCACCTCCAGGATCAGTCCCGCGATCAGCCTCGCCGCCCTGCGCGTCAGCGACCTCCTGACCGAGATCACTCACGAGGAGCTGAAGTTCTCCGTCGAAGAGACCGCCGACTTCGTCAAAGGCCTGCACGGCATCGAGCTTTCCCGCGACGAGATCCGGCTGCTGAAGGACAAAACCGAAGGCTGGGTCGCCGGACTCCAGCTGGCGACCCTGGCGTTGAAGAAACGCAAGGACCGTCTGACGTTCATCCGCCATTTCAACGGCAGCTTTCGCGAAGTGTCCGACTATCTCTTCTCGGACGTGCTGTGCCAGCAGGACGAGGCGACGCGGGAGTTCCTCTTCCGAACCTCCGTTCTCGAGCGGATGAGCGCCGGACTGTGCAACGCGCTGACCGGCCGCTCGGATGGCCAGCGGATGCTGGAGCAGCTCGAGGCCTGCAATCTGTTCGTCGTGCCGCTGGACGAGGTGCGCGGCTGGTATCGCTACCACCATCTGTTCCGCGAATTTCTTCGCCACCGCACCCTTGCCGCGGATCCGCAGCTCACCGCCCGGCTGCTCGAGCAAGCCAGCTTGTTCTGCGAGAAAGCCGGTCTCGATGGGGAAGCGGTGACATACGCGCTTGAGGGAGGCGCCACCGAGCGTGCGGCAACCCTGGTCACGCAGTGCGCCCTCCTCATGATCTACCGCGGCCACATTCCTCAGCTCGTGTCCTGGCTGAAGAACATCCCCGACCCGGTCGCCTTACGGCATCCGCGCCTGATGGCCATCCGCTGCTGGACCGACTTTCACGTCGGCCGCTCGCGCCAGGCGGATCAGATTCTGGACGCCATGGAAGCCGCAGGTGTCGCGGCCTCCGCGAACGACTCGCGGGATGCCGCGGCGCGCAGTGCGGAGATTGCCGCCTTGCGCGTGGGATTTCACATCGCGGCGGACAGGCTCGGGGACGCCTGTGCGACCGGTTGGCCCCTGCTGCGGGAGCTGGGCGACAGATACCCCTTCATCGGGGGAACGGTTGCCAACATGGTCGCCATGGCGAGCATCGGCAGGGCTGAATTTGCTTCGGCTCGACGCGCCATTGCGCTGGGAATACGGCTTCTGAAGGCCGCGGAATGCCCGTACGGGATGTCGCACGCGCGCATTGGACAAGGTTGGTGCGCTCTGGCGGTGGGAGATGTGGGACTGGCCGAACGCAGCGCCCTCGAAGCGAAAGCGATCGCGGCCGAGCAATGCGGCGAACGCTCCTATCCGGCGATGCTCGCAGCCTGCCTGCACGGCGCGGTGGCCTATGAAAGCGGCGCGATCGAGAGCGCCGCCGCGGAGTTGGAAGAGAACCTTCCTCTCATCCGCGAATGCGGCACGATCGAGATCCAGCGCGCGGCCAGCGTTGCGCTCGCGCGCCTGCAGGGGCGTCTGGGGGATTTTTCCGCAGCCCACGCGACGTTGGATGAGCTTGCGACATGTCAGCACGAAGATGCGGAGGGTGCGACTCGCGCCCTGATACTGCACGAGCGAATCCGGCTGTTCAGTCTCTCGGGAGAGAGCGAACGCGCCGTCGAGATCTGGACCGCGGCGGAGGTTGGCTCGCTGGAGTGTGACCGTGACGGCTGGGACAGGGTCAAAGACGAGCTCATCCTGGCTTGGGTACGCCTCCAATTGCTACCGCGCCGACCGGAGGTGCTACTGCGCCGACCGGAGGGATTGCCGGAGACGCTCCAACAGTCGGCGGCCCGGGCCTCGGCCGCGGGATATCGCCGCAAGCTGGAGGAGATCGTCCTCCTGCTGGCTCGAGCGCATCTCGAGCTCGGATCCGTTGCGCAAGCGCGCTCGGCCGTGCTCCGACTCTGGAAAAGCCCGCAGGACTGCCTGGCCTCGACCCGGCTCCTCGAGGAGAGCGAGGGGGTGCGGGACCTGCTGGCTCGGGCCCTGAATGGCTCCGAAACAAGCCCGATCGACGGGGATATGGCCGCCTGCGACCGGCACAATCCCGACTCTCTCAGTGCCCGCGAGCTCGAAGTCCTGAGCCATCTGGCGGCCGGCAGCCAGACACGCCTCATAGCGACTGATCTGGCCATTTCCGAGAACACCGTGAAATGGCACGTGCGCAACATCATGGAAAAGTTCGGGGTCAGCAACCGCCTGTCCGCCGTTGCTCACGCCCGCAAGGCAGGCCTTCTCCCCTGATCGCCCCTCCTTTAGGAGGGGGCATCCCGCAAAGCCCGTCCCCCTCCCTTCGGGTCGGGTGCGCGCGTTCCGGCCTCGTTATCTTCCCATCCGTCAGTGAGACCAAAAGAACGGGGAGACCTGTCAGTGAATGTATCCAGGGCCGTCCGCAACGCCATGATGGCTGGCGCATCCGCCAGCGCCTTCCTATTCGCAGCACCAGTGTTGGCCACACCAGATGCCGCCGCTGCCGAGGCGAACGTCCCCGCGGACAACCCAAACGCCATCGAGGAAGTCGTCGTCACGGCGAACAAGCGCTCCCAGTCGATTCAGGACGTTGGAGTCACCGCCAATGTGCTCGGTGCCGCGGAGCTCGCGGAGCGCAAGATCTCGACCCTGGCCGACATCGCCCAGGCGGTGCCGGGACTCTCCTACTCCGCCAGCGAGAACAACACGCCCGTGTTCACTCTCAGGGGTGTCGGCTTCAATGAAGCCGCGCTCGCGACCTATCCAACCGTCAGTGTCTACGTGGACGAGGCACCGCTCGCGTTTCCGGTGCTCTCGACTCAAGGCGCCTTCGACCTGCAACGGATCGAGGTGTTGAAGGGCCCCCAGGGCACGCTCTTCGGTGAGAACTCGACCGGCGGCGCGATCAACTACATTGCGGCCAAGCCGACCGACCACTTCTCTGCCGGGGAAGACCTCTCGTACGGGAGATTCAACACGGTGGAATTCAATGGCTTCGCCAGCGGGCCGCTCAGCGACACACTGAAAGGCCGCGTCGCAGTCCACGTGGTGCACGGCGATGACTGGCAGCAAAGCTATACGCGCAATGACACGCTGGGCAAGGTCGAGTCCTATGCCAGCCGTGGAATTCTGAGCTGGACGCCGCGGGACTCGCTGCGTTTCAACCTGACGCTGACCGGCTGGAAGGACCGGTCGGACCCCGAGGCCGGCCAACTCGTCGCCATCGACCAGCAGGTTCCGCCGGGCGCCAAGCCGGGAGTGACCAACTATCCCTATCCGAGCTACAACGACCGAACCGCCGATTGGTCGAGCTCCGGGCCGAGCCCGGACGGCAGCACCGTCCCGTTCCGGCCCTTCTCGGACCGGAGCCTGTATCAAGCGATGCTGCGCTCCGATATCGACGTAGCCGAGCACGTCACCGTCACCTCGCTCACCTCGTACACTCGTTTCGATCAGTCCCAGGCTGTCGACTACGACGGCATCGCCCTGAACGATGACGACATTCCGCGCAATGACGGCTCGATCCGCTCCTTCTACCAGGAGCTGCGCGTGTCGAACGGCAACCAGGCGGGCTTCCGCTGGATCGGCGGCGGCAATTACCAGGAGAGCCGCATCAATGAAAACGACTCCATCACTTACCTGGACGGCTCCACCAGCTATCCCGGTCTGAACAACATTTACGAAAACGGCTATTTCAGCGACACGTATCGCCGGGACTACGCGATCTTCGGCAACATCGAATACGACCTGGCGTCGAAGCTCAC
This sequence comes from Steroidobacteraceae bacterium, assembly GCA_035547375.1. Lineage (GTDB taxonomy): Bacteria > Pseudomonadota > Gammaproteobacteria > Steroidobacterales > Steroidobacteraceae > 13-2-20CM-66-19. Next base: position 3,508 of record DASZVD010000456.1, on the reverse strand, counting down.
CGTCATCGGCGGCGCGCGTTACACGGACAACCTGACGCGTACGGATATCTGTAACAACGACTTGGGCGATGGCCGCATCTCGGCCCTCATCACGGGACTGGGGTCCTTGCTGACGGGGCAGACCCTGCCCCCTCTGACTCCCAACCAGTGCGTCTCGCTGACTCTCGACAACGTCCCCGGCCCTCACTACTACGGGCGGCTCGATCAGGATAACGTTTCCTGGCGCTTCGGTCTCAACTACAAGCCGCTCGACGACACGCTGCTCTACGCATCCGCATCCCGCGGTTACAAGGCCGGCAGCTTCCCAACGATCAGCGCCTCCTCGTTCAAACAGTACGCTCCTGTGACGCAGGAGTCGGTCACCGCCTACGAAGGAGGCATCAAGACCGCGCTCCTCGATCGCCGGCTGACCCTGGATGCCGCCATCTATTACTACGATTACGACAACAAGCAGATCCGCGGCAAGGAGCTCGATCCCGTATTCGGTGTGCTGAATGCGCTGGTCAATGTCCCGAAGTCCCATCTCTACGGCGCCGAAGCCGAGGCACGCCTGCGGCCCGTTCGCGGACTCGACATCGGGGCGACGGTGACCTACGTGCAATCCCGCATCGATCGTTATGAGGGAACGAGCGTCATCGGCCAGTCGGAGAATTTCGCCGGCAGCCGCATTCCGTTCGCGCCTTCCTGGCAGACCGAGCTCGATCTGCAATACCGCTGGAATGTCGGTTCCGTCAGCCCGTTCGTCGGCGGCGACGTGGATTCGCGCTCGGCCGCAACCACTTACATCGGCGGCGAGTCGATCACCATAGCCGATACTCCGACCAGCAGCACCGCTCCAGGGGTCACTCATCCGTTCGAGATCGCGGCCTACACGCTGGTCAACCTGCGCGCCGGGATCAGCTGGGGTGATGGCAAGTGGCAGGCCATGCTGTGGGGCAAGAACGTCTTCAACCGTTACTACTGGCAAAACGTCATCTTCGCTTTCGATACGGGCTATCGGCTGCCGGGAAGACCCGCCGTGTACGGCGCGACGCTCTCGTACAACTACTGACGTATCGCCGCCGGATTCTCCAACGGAGCAAGGATATGAAGCAGGAAGACTATCGCAAGCAGGATGCGACGGAACTGGCCCGGCTCGTCCGCAACGGCGACGTCAAACCGAGGGAGCTGGTCGATGCGGCCCTGGAGGCGGTCGAGGCGATCAACCCATCCATCAACGCGGTGCTCGAGACATTCGACGACGAGATGACTCGAGCGAGCCCGTCCGGCCCGCTTCATGGAGTGCCCTTCCTGCTGAAGGATCTCGTACTGCACAGACGCGGCGGCCTGCTCGAGATGGGCAGTCGAATGGCCCGAGGCCTCGTTGCGAGCGGTGATACGGAGTTGATGACCCGATTCAGGCGCGCCGGCCTCATCGCCATCGGCAGGACGACGACACCGGAGCTGGGACACGGCTGCACCACCGAGTCCGCTCTGAGCGGTCCGACGCGCAACCCCTGGGACCGCTCCAGGATGGCGGGAGGCTCGAGTGGCGGGTCCGCTGCGGCCGTCGCCGCGGGCATCACGCCCCTTGCGCACGCCAACGACGGCGCGGGCTCCATTCGGATCCCGGCGGCCTGTTGCGGCCTGTTTGGCCTGAAACCCAGCCGCGGCCGCGTAAGTTTGGGCCCCGACTCCGGCGAGGCCCTGTTCGGCATGGGTATCGAGAACGTCGTCTCCCGCACGGTGCGCGATTCGGCCATCATCCTGGACTGCATCCAAGGTCCTGCTCCCGGTGATCCTTACATTATCGAGCGTCCCACGGCCGCGTATGCTGAAGAGGTCACGCGGGACCCCGGCAAGCTCCGCGTGGCCTATACAACAGTCGCCTGGTCCGGGGCGCCCATCGATCCTGAATGTGTCAGAGCGACAGAGAACGCTGCGAAGCTGTGCGCGGATCTCGGGCACTCCGTGCACAACGCGTCACCTGCCTTCGACTACGCTCTCTTTCGCCAGACCTGCATCCGCGCCTGGGCGGCAGGTATCGCTACCTGGGTCGATGCGCTCGCAGTAGCGACGCGGCGTGAGCCGACCCTCGATTTTCTCGAAACGGCCACCTTGTCCGCCTATGAGCTCGGGAGAAGGCTCTCCGCGGCACAGCTGCTGGAGGTGCCGGCAGCCCTGAACCAGATTTGTCGAAGCGTGGCTCCGTTCTTCGAGGACCATGACGTCCTGTTGACGCCCACCACCTCGAGGCCGGCTCAGCCGCTGGGGACTTACAACCAGAACGCGCCCGGTCTCACGACCGAGGACTGGTTCGACCGGAAAGGCTCGTTCGCCCCGTTTCTCGCGTTGTTCAACGTGACCGGCCAGCCGGCGATGTCGGTCCCGCTTGCGGTGAGCTCGACCCGCTTGCCCATCGGATTGCACTTCGTCGGACGATTCGGCGCCGAGTCCGTCCTGTTTCGCCTGGCAGCCCAACTGGAGCGCGCCCGGCCGTGGGCCGCGCGGCGTCCCAACATCTGACCTCCTTCATCCGCGGCAGGCCCCTCGAGCCCCCGCCAGCCATCCCCGGAGAATCCATGTCCGCGCAAAACGACCTCTCTGCCTGCATCACCTTCGACTTCGACGCCATGTCCGTCTGGATAGGATCGGCCAAGTCGAACAATCCGAGCATGATCTCGCGGGGCGAGTTCGCCGCCATCGCCGTCCCGAGATTGTTGAAGCTGCTGCGCACGTTGTCGGCGCGTGCATCCTTCTGCATTCCTGGCCACACTGCCTGCGCCTATCCGGATCAGGTCAAGGCGATTCGCGACGACGGCCATGAAATCGTGCACCACGGCTGGGTCCACGAGAACCCGGCCGACTTCGATCCGGCCGGCGAAAAACGCATTCTGGAGCGCGGTTTCGAGGGACTGCACCGCGCCGCCGGCGTCAAGCCGGTCGGTTACCGCTCGCCCGCCTGGGATCTCAGCCCCGCCACCGTCGATCTGCTGATCGAGTACGGCTTCCTCTACGACTCGAGCTGCATGGGAAACGATTTCTATCCCTACTACCTTCGCAGCGGCGACCGATGGTCGAAAGACGATCCCTATCAGTTCGGCCGCACGACGTCGCTCGTCGAGTTGCCGGTGACCTGGGGCCTGGATGACTTCCCCGCCTTCGAGTTCGTCATGGGGCTGATGCCGGGCTACAACGCGCCGTCGGCCATTCGGGAGATCTGGCAGGGCGACTTCGACTACGCGTTGGCGAATTGCCCGGGCGGAATATTCAACCTGACACTCCATCCCGAGGTGATCGCACGTGGCCACCGCATCATGATGCTCGAGAAGCTGCTGCGCTACATGGCCGATCAGCGAGGCGTCACCTTCCGTACCATGGGCGAGTATGCGGCGGACTGGAAGTCGAAGCACTCAGTGGAGAGCTGGACGGCGGATCATCCGGATGCGACTGGCGCCCGAAGCATACGGTCGCTGTGACGCGCCGGCCTTCAGCTCGGCAAGCCGTATCCCCTCCAGATCCACGCATC
>DASZVD010000455.1:0-3869 GCA_035547375.1 Steroidobacteraceae bacterium | reverse complement strand
AAGATCGACGTCGACACCTAGCGTGGCACACGCGAAGGTGTACCACGGTTGGTACAGGTGCTGACGAAAGTCGGCGCGCGCGCGACGTTTCTGTTCAGTGTCGGTCCCGATCACACCGGAAGGGCCATCAAGCGCGTCTTCCGGCCGGGTTTCATGGGAAAAGTGAAGCGCACGTCGGTGGTCGAGCACTACGGCGTGAAAACACTACTCTACGGCGTGCTGCTGCCCGGACCGCACATTGGGCGCCGCTGCCGCGCGGAGATGCAGGAAGTTGCCCGTAGCGGCTTTGAAGTCGGTGTGCACACCTACGATCACATCAAGTGGCAGGACGGTGTAGCGAGTGCCAGCGAGCCCTGGACGCGGCGGGAGCTCACGCTTGCGCTCGATGAGTTCGTCGCGGTTTTCGGGCGACGACCCGCGGTGCACGGCGCGGCGGGCTGGCAGGTGAACTCACATGTCCCTGCTCTGGAGCGCGAGCTGGGGTTTCGTTATGCTTCCGACACGCGTGGCGTCTGCCCCTTCGTGCCGGTCGTGGATGGCGCGGAAGTGGCGGTACCGCAGTTGCCGACGACCTTGCCGACGCTCGATGAGCTGATCGGCCGCCCGGATCTCGAAGGAGTCGATCCGGTGGACCATCTGCTCGAATCGACCGCGGCGGACGCGGAGCGTGATCACGTGTTCACGTTGCACGCGGAGTTGGAGGGCGGCAAGTTTCTCGACTCGTTCGAGCGTTTGCTGCGAACTTGGCGTGCTCGTGGGGTGCATCTCGCCGATCTTGCGACGTATGCCGGAACGCTCGACGTCAACAAGCTGCCTCGCTGTGCCATTGTGGCGGGCAGTGTCCCCGGACGCTCTGGCGTCCTCGCGCTCCAGGCGCAATAACCTTCTTCCCTTTCTTTGTCTTGCCGCCGCCTTGACGGCGGCCGGCCTCGCGGGGTGTATTCACTACGCTCCGCGGCCGTTGCCGCCCGAGCGCCTCGCGACCGCGTTCGCGGATCGCAACCTGGACGATCCGGGTTTGCGTGCCTCCCTCGCTGCGCACCGGCCGGTCCATGGAACGGATGGGCCGAAAAAAAGCTGGGATCGGGCCGACTTGCTGCTGGCGATGCTGTACTTCAACGACGCCGTTGCGGAAGGCCGTCAGTCTCTGGCAGTCGTCGCAGCGGGCCGCCGTACCGCTCGGCAAAGGCCCAACCCGACGGTCACGCTGCTGACCGAATATGCCAACGAGGGAGATCAGCTCACCGAGTTCGCCAGCCAACACGGCGGTGCGCCGCTGTGGTTGTGGGGACTGACTCCCGATTTGCCGCTCGATATCGGTACCCGGCGTAGTGCACGGATCGCCGTTGCCGATCTGACTACGGTGCAGGCGAAGTACGATTTCCTCGAAGTGGTCTGGAAGGAGCGGGTGGCGTTGCGACGCGCCCTGATCGACGTGCTCATGACGGGGAAGGAAGTCGCGCTCCTGGAGACTGTGCACGGTGACCGACAGGCGCAGCTGGAGATGGCGCGACGGCGCTTGGAAGCCGGTGCAGCGTCCCGAGGCGACCTGGACCGCCTCGTCGCCGATGCCGTAGCCGATGAGCAGCGCTTACATGACGCCCGCCGCCGCCTGAGCGCGGCACGAAGCGCGCTCGCGGCGACGGTAGGAGTGCCCGTGACCGCGGTGGAGTCCATCCGATTGAGCTGGGACGGAATCGATCAGCCGCACGATGTCGCTGACGGTACGCTGGCACGCTGGCGCGAAGCAGCCCTGCTGGAGCGGGCTGACGTACATAGCGCGGTGGAGGGGTATAGCATCGCCGAAGAGGACTTGCGGCTCGAGGTCGCGAAGCAGTATCCCCAGGTGCACATTGGCCCGGCGTACACCTGGGATCACGGCGTGCACCGGCTGCAGTTCAATCTCTCGATGGAGCTGCCGATTTTCAATCAGAACCAGGGTCCGATAGGCGAGGCCGAGGCGCGCCGCTCGCTGGCCGGGGCACGGCTCGAGGCCACCGTCGCCACCGCTTATCAGGAAATCGACGAAGCCATCCGTCAGTGGCGCCTCGCGTTGGCACGCGTCGCGGACGCCCGGGGGCCGGTGTACGACGCGGCTCAACAGATTTATGCGACTACACAGCGAGGCTTTGACGCGGGGAGCAGCGATAGGACAGAGCTCGTCGCGGCCCGGGTTGCCCGCTCGCTTGCGGAGCTGCAAATCCTCGACGCTGTGCGAACAGCGCAAGAGTCTCTCCTCGTCCTGGAGGATGCGCTGCGCCGTCCTCTCGAAGGACCGGAGCTGGAGGTCGCGGCGATTCTCAGGCAGCCGCCGGAGGCAAAACCGGAATGAAGCTCTCCCGACTCGCTTTCCTTGCCGTCCTGATGGGCATCGGGTCTGGCGCGTGGGCCGATGAGGAGGGGGGGCCCAAGCCCGTAACAGTGGATGCGGCCGCGCAGGCGCGCTTCGGTATCAGTGTGACGACGTTGAAGGGGGTGTCCGCGCCAACGGGAGTCTCGACTACCGCACGCGTTCTGGATCCCAGCCCCCTGTTGCAGTTGGATAGCGAGCTGGCTGCCGCCTCTGCGAGCCTCGCCGCCTCCCGAGCCGAGGCCCAGCGTACGCAGAAGTTGTTCGCGGAGGACCGAACAGCGTCCGCGCGTGCGCTGGATATGGCCAAAGCCCAGGAGGAGGCAGATGTACAGCGGGTAAACGCCGTGCAACGCCGTCTCGCCCTCGAATGGGGTCCTGGTATCGCCGAGCTGCGGGGGAGCCTTCGTGCGGAGTTGTTGAATGGGCTGGCGCGTGCGCGCGCGGAGCTTGTCCGAGTCGAGGTTCCTGGCGGGCTGGCGGTCCCTGAAGTGGGCACGAGCATCGCGGTCCGGGGCAGCGGCTATTCCGTTGCCGCCGCGGACTGCGCCGCCGGCTCTGTGTTGGGGTTGCTTCCCAACGCCGATCCGAGGCTGCAGACCCGCGGTGTCCTGGTCGAGCTGCGTGGGGAAGAGGCCCGGTTGCCGATCGGGCAGATGTTGTCCGCGGAGGTGCCGCGCGACGGGCCGGCACGCGTTACGGGTGTTGTGTTACCCCGTTCGGCATTGCTGAGAAAGGACGGTCGCGTCTGGGTCTACGTCCAGACAGCACCAAATACGTTCGTGCGCAGGGAAGTGCGGGACTATCATCCCGCGTTGGCCGGCTGGTTCGTGTCGCGAGGTTTCGCGGCCGGTGAGCGTGTCGTCATCACAGGTGCGCAGGCCTTGCTCGGCGTCGAAAGCCCGGCACCGGCCGATACGGACACGGACTCGAACTAAGCGATGCTCCGGGCAATCATCCGCTGGTCGCTGCGTTACCCGGTCGTCGTGTGCTCACTGGCCGTGATCCTGGTGATCTACGGCACGCTGGTGCTGCTGCGATCGAAGTACGACGTCTTTCCTGAGTTCGTGCCGCCGCAAGCCAGTGTCCAGACCGAGGCGCCGGGTTTCGTGGCGGAGCAGGTCGAGCTGCTGGTCACCTTGCCGATCGAGCAAGCCATCAGCGGCGCGAGCGGAGTGGCGGCGGTGCGCTCCGAAACGATCTCGGGCCTGTCGGTCGTGACGGTCGTGTTCCAGGAGAACATGGACCCGTACCGCTCACGGCAAATCGTTGCGGAGGCGTTAGCGGAGGTGGCGGCACGCCTGCCCATGGGAGTGAAGCCGCCGAAATTGACTCCCCTGGTCTCTTCAACCATGGATCTGCTGAAGCTGGGATTCGTGAGCGACCGGCTGACACCCATGCAGCTGCGCGACCTCGTGCAATGGACGATCCGTCCGCGTCTGCTCGCGGTGCCGGGTGTGGCTCGCGCGATTTTGTATGGAGGTGATGAGCGGCAGCTGCAGGTCGAGGTCGATCCCCG
>DASZVD010000454.1:0-14083 GCA_035547375.1 Steroidobacteraceae bacterium | reverse complement strand
GGTCATCGCCCCGTCGCGTATTGCACGCACTCCCAACGAGAAGCGGCTTAAGACCGACCGTCGTGACGCGCTGATGCTTGCCCGGCAAGTGCGCGCCGGAGAGCTGACGAACGTCGTGGTTCCCGATGAACGGGATGAGGCGATGCGGGATCTGTCGCGAGCGCGCGAAGATGCGTGTGCGGCGCGCCTGCGGATCCGTCAACAAATGAAGGCGATGTTGCTGCGTCTGGGTCGCGACTATGTCCGCTACAAGTCCTGGAGTCAGGCCCACGAGCGACACCTGGCCACGATCCGCTTCGAGCATCCCGCCCAAGAGATCGCCTTCAACGAATATCGCCTGGCCGCCCGAGAGGCCTGTGAGCGTGTCGAGCGCCTCACTGCAGCACTGCACGAGTTGTGTGAGAGCTGGCGCATGAAGCCACTGGTGCAGGCGCTGATGTGTTTGAAAGGCATCAATTTCGTGAGCGCGGTCACCTTCGTTGCCGAAATCGGTGATCTGGCCCGCTTTGCCCATCCGCGCGCCCTGATGTCCTATCTTGGCCTGGTCCCCTCGGAGTTCTCCAGCGGCGCGCGGCGCCGACAAGGCGGAATCACCCGCTGTGGTAACCACCACGCACGGCGGATGCTGGTGGAGGCCGCCTGGAACAACCGCTTCAAAGCCCAGATCAGTCGCTGTCTGGAGATAAGGCAAGAAGGTCAGCCCAAGGCGATCCGGGAGATCTCCTGGAAAGCACAACTGCGCCTCTCCAAGCGCTGGCGACGTCTCGCGATGGGGCGCAAGCTCCATCAAAACAAGATCTGTGTCGCTATCGCACGCGAGCTCGCAGGCTTTGTCTGGGATATCGCACGGCATACCCCACTTAAGCTCTGAAGCCGACCCTGAACCCATCCCCGTTGTCACAGGAGCCCGCCGCCCACCACTGAACATCCCCTTGAGCCTGACACCGAACCGGAAACGCGACGCGTGGGACCGATGAGGGGAATCCTCGACGGTTTTGAGTGAGCATCCTTCGGGATGATCTCCGTTCTCAGAGCGAGGCAGCCCCGCGAAGAAGAGATGAAATGCGTTAACCAACACGCGGATACTAGAATGATCCATCGTCGCAGCCATTACCCACGCGTCGCGTTCCTGGTTCGGTGTCGCGCTCATCCCTCTCGCCCTACCACACGTTCGTGATCTCGCGAGAGGAGCTTGCGCTGCCTCTTGACAGAACAGGCCATACTAGAACCTGTAGGAACCGGATAAGCCGAACGTGCGTGGCGCACCGGCAAACTTCACGTTGGTATCGGGCCCGCCCGGGGCCACGGTGTTCCAGTAATACTTGTTGCCGAGATTGCGTCCCCAGAGCCCGACTCGCCAGCGGCCCGTCTGCAGGCCGAGCCGCGCGTCGAACACGGTTCGCGCCGGGATCTCGGTCGCTGGATTCTCGCCCAGGTCGGCGTAGGTCGTGCTCTCGAGCACCGCGTCGGCACCCACGAACAGCGCCGGCCCCGCGCCCGTCGGCCACGTGTATTCGGCGCCCGCGGTGGCCGACCAGTCCGGGGCGAAGTTGAATGACTTGCCCGTGAAGTCGACGACCGCGAGCTGAATGTCGTAGCCCTGGAAGTTGCCCACGCGCGTGCTGATATGAGTCACCGCGGCGTGCAGCGTCAGCCCGAGCGCCGGCAAAGCGGTAATCTCCAGATCCTGGCCGATGACATGTGATTTGGGGATGTTGACGATCGTCGCCGACGGGCCGAGCGGGGAGGGCTGGTAGGTGAAGAACTGCTTGTCGAGATAGTCGTAGTAGAAGACCGCGCCGTTGAGCTGCACGCGGTGGGCGGCGAGAGCCAACTTGAAACCGGCTTCGTACGCTGTCAGCTCCTCCTGGCGCACCGGCTGTGCCTGGCTCGCCAGAATCGTATCCTGAAAAGGAAATACCCCGGCCTTGAAGCCGCGGCTGGCAAGTACGTAATAGAGGTCGCCATCCGGCGTCTTGAAGTTGACACCGCCTCGCCATGAGACGTTGTCCTGTGACTGGGCGACGTTGGTCTGAACGGGCAGAAAGGACGGCGGCGCTCCGATATCACTGATCGTGATGCAGCCCCCCGGGACAAACAGGTCTGTCGGCGCCTGTCCGGTCGCCGCGCGCAGCTCGTTCGCCACGTAGCCGAAGAGGCCCGAGGCCGAGCCATCGCCCCCGTCGGCCGTGCAGCCGTGCATGGTCTGGCGAGTGCTCGTGTAGCGCACGCCGCCCGTCACGCTGATCCACCTGGCGAGGCTGAAGTCGGCGTTCGCGAACGCGGCATTGGCGCGGTTGGTCTCCGTGTAGATCGAGTTCAACCGGGTGTTCGGCGGCAGCGTCGAAAAGTGGAGGATGTCCTCGTTCTGGTGTGCGTCGAGCATATGATCGCGCTGCAGGTTGCCGCCGATCGTGTAGTTGAGCCGGTCGGCGAGCAGCGCACCGCTGAGGCGAAACTCCTCCGAGAAGCTCCTACCCGTGCCGAGCGACACCAGGTGGATCAGCGGGTCCGCGGTACCGCTCGCCTCCATCGGCTGGAAGAATTTGGAGTCGACGTAGTTGGTGATCGAAGTCAAGCGCGCGTGCGGTGCCATGTCCCAGTCGATGCGCAAGGCTTCCTGGGTGTTGCGATTGTTGTAGCGCGCTGACACGTCCGACTCCGCTGCGCGGGCGTCCGTCGGCAGCGGGTAGTCCTGGAGCCCCGGATAGCCGTTGCCCGGCACGGCGATATTGACTGAAGCGAGCTGCGGGAGCTGCGGCTGGCTGTGATCGTAGAAGCCATTGAGGTTCAGATTGATCGTGAGCGCATCAGTGGGCTGCCACTCGAGCAGCACTCGCGCCGCGCCCTTTTCCTGATCGCCGTTTCTCTGCTCCGGCTTGAGGTAGTAGCCGCGCTGCCAGGCGCCTCCCTGGGACGTGGTTGCCGCGAATCGTACACGCAGTGTGTCGGAGACCGGCCCGGAGGCGAAGCCTGTGAGCTCCGCGGCACCAAAGTCGTTGAGCTCGCCGGATATGCCAGCCGCGAAATCGGACGTCGGCTTCGCGGCGATCAGATTGATCGACCCGCCCGTCGCATTCTGGCCGAAGAGGGTGCCCTGCGGCCCCTTCAGTACCTCGACCCGCTGGATGTCGTAGAGCACGCCCGAGCTCATCGGGCCGTAGGGAAGCGGCGCCTCGTCAAGGTAGGTGGTGACCGCGGGCGCAGCCGAAAACTGCGACGCGTTGAAATTGATGCCACGGATCGAGAATACCGGATAACCGGTATAGGTCTTGCCCACGGTGAAGCCGGATGTGACCTTGGGAAGGTCAGTGACTTCGGTGATGCCGACGGCTGCAAGCTCCTCGCCCGTCGTTACCGAGACGGAGAGCCCCACGTCGTTGAGCGCCTGCTCGCGCTTCTGCGCCGTGACGGTGATCTCGACGAGCTCAGGTGGCGGCGATGCCTCGACCGCCGGGGCGGGCTGGGCCGTGACATTCTCCGCGGCGGCCAGAAGTCCTGCAACGAAGTAATGAAGCCGGATGGCACGTGACATTCGACAGGGCCCCCAACCCCCGCAATCTCGTTATGGTTCGATCCTGGGGCCGCCACTCGCGCTCCCTCATCTACGGGATGCCACGAGGTCCGGTTTACCCGCAGCCACTCTCGCACGCGACCCAGTGCAGCGCATGACGAGAATTACTCAGAGATCGCGGGTGGCGGCGGCACGATCCAGTGTGCGATTGCGGCGCCAGGCCCCTTGTCGAGGGTGAGGAACCGTCGCATATTGCCCTGCTTGGGGGGCGGAGCTTGCGTATGAGCCAAGAGCCGCCAGGAGTCGAGGTGTCTCAAAAGCTCTATCCGCTCGGTGACGACCCTGGCGAATTACTCGCGCGCCTGCTGTCCTGCGGGTCATATCAGGCAATTGAGCGTGCGATGCTCGTACCACTGGCTCATGCCCTGGGCGCCACGAGCGGTGTATTCGTACAATTCCTGGGACTTCCGCTCGAGGGCGACACCATCGGCCAATGCCGCCATATCGGCGTTGGGCGCCGCGCTATCGATGAGTACGGCGAGGGTCTGTATTCGGTCGATCCCATGGTGCAGCCGGCGCTGCAATGGTTGCGATCGGCCGCGGATCCTCCCGGTGCCGTGATCCGCTTGCTGTCTGAGATCGAGGACTGGCGAGACCAGCCCCTCTACCGCCGCTTCCTCGAGCGTTTCGACATTGCACACGTTCTTGCCGCCGCGATTCCCGTGAGGACGGCGTTGGGCCCGCAGTGTGTCTGCTTCGGCTTCCATCGCGGGCGGCGGCAGCAGCCGTTCGCGCCGGTCGATCTTGAGCGTCTGCGTCACTACCTCCCGGCGCTGCAACCGGTCGTCTTGAGTCTCGTGCATGCCGAGGTGGCGGCGCATTGCAGGACGCTGCTCGACACGGTCGCCCCGATGGGTGGTGCGACAGGATTCCTCGTTCTCGATGGGGATCTGCGCGTGCGCCATGCGACCGTATCGGCGCTGCGTCGGCTTGGGTTGGACACCGGCGACGTTAGGTCCGGCGCCTCGCGCAACCATACCTTGGGGGAACTTCGCCGCCGCGTGCTCCAACACGCGCACTCCGAACAGTCCCCTGCGGCGACCTCAGCCTCTCCCCCGGGGGAGGAAGGTGGTGCAGCGCGCGACTTTCGGGTTCGCCCGGTTGACTGGCTCGACGGCAGCGCCGCGTTCCTGGTGACCTTCCCGCAGACCGGTGCCGAGGATGGCTTCACCACGGCGTGTTGCGAGTTCGGACTATCCGGCCGTGAACGCGAGGTCGCTCGTTTGGTTTGCCGCGGGCTCGCAAGCGTGGATGTTGCAAGTCACTTGGGACTCGCGCCGCGCACCGTCGAGAACCACCTGCGCTCGATCTACGCCAAGGTCAACGTTCGCAGCCGAGCACAGCTCATCGCGCAGCTTCTCCGGTTGAACTGATGAGGCCTCAGGGTTTCTCAGGCCGATAGGAAACAATCATCCAGGGATGGCCGCCGGCAGCCATTCACCTTGCCCCCCGCCTTGGTGACACTCCTCGCGCTATGAAGCGCGCCATTGCTGAAATTCGGATGGTCGAATGCGATACCGCGCAATGTTTCCTTCGTGCAGGCCACCTATCTCTCGTAGAACCATCTGAGTAAACGCCGGGACGTCGGCTGCTTCGACCATCGGGCGGGCGGAATCGGCAATAGCGACCTCGGTCTGCGGGATTCGCCGCCGGACAATGTCGCCGATGATTTCAGTCAAAGCACTCCGGTATTGGAGGCGGAATGGATCGGGTTCAGGGAGAGAGTCGCGTACGGTTTTGTACTGTCGGGCAGAGCGCTCGTATGCCCAAACGTAAAGATCGCGCAGTAGTTCGACCCGACGCAGTTCATAGATGCCGATGAGCCCATCGATGTAAGTCTGCTCCGGCACATCGAGAAACGACAGCGGCACTAAGTTGCGCCGGATAAGCGGAATGTTGGCAGCGAGACGAGAGGTGCGCTTGTTGACGTCCACGAAAGGCTGTAAGTAAGGAAGGTGAACCATCAGGAAGAAGGACTGCTCGAAAGAGTTGCGGATGGCGCCGCCTGTCTCGACTAACCGGCTAAACATCTCGTCGATCAACTGCGGAATCGCTGTTGGGACGTAACTGGAGGCGCCGATCGCAACAGGAGTCGTACGAAGCCTTCCAGCACTTCTGGGATCATCGACCAGGTTGTCAGCAAGGATGGCGTGCAGGTTAGTGATCGTGTACTGGTTGACCCCCACCTCCGCGGCCGAATCGACCAAGAGCTCGATTGCGGCCTTGTGATTGAGGATCATCTGCGTTTCCTTGGCATCCTTTCCTGCCGCTGCGGTACCGTGCTCGATGAGCTCGCGCGTATCCAAGAGCGAATATGTGTTTCCTTCCAGGCGGCTCGACGACCATGAAAGGTCAATGAGCAGTCGGTTCAGAATGTCTCGCGCATAGGTCCCCGCAGGGCGATTGCCGTTGGGCGTACGGCCTAACTCCTGCAGATGCGTCCTGATGATCTCGGGCAGGTACGCCGTCTCGTTGGGGATATAGCCCTCGAGGAATCCTCTCTCATAGCCAACCGGTGGACGGTCGGTCAAGGGTCGCCTGACGAACCCTTGAATTTCCCGTCCCGCGGTTGAGATAGGTATGCTCGGACTAACCTCGGCGGGTGTGCTAGTGACACTCAGTGCGCCAGTCGAGGGTTGGACGACCGGTGCTTTGCTCGGGGCTGGAGTTTCGACATACCGTCGGCCGCGCCGCACCCCCTCGGCTCGAATCGCTTCTTGGCGTGTCCACTGGTCAAGGCGACGCTGGAGTGACCGTCGGCTTGCGACGCCCTGTAGTGAATTCTGGAGTTCGGCGAGCGTTAGCCCTTGCGGCTGCTCGCGCAAGAGGGCCTTGACTCGCTCCAGTAGGTCAGGTGGTAGCTGCTTGGGCATGGCTTGATGGCGCAATTCTGATCAGTGCGCCAATAAGTACTCGCATCTGGCGCATTAATCAAGTTAATGCGCCAAAAGAAGTAGTCTTATGGCTCATAACTCGATATATTGCGCCAATAGTGGCAATGCGGAGCAAATCGCGGAATGTTCGTTGATCGCAAACTCAACCCCTCTACGCGCGAGACCGAGCTGGGGTGGTGAGGGACCCGAGCGAGTGCGAGCGCTCCGGTCGTATGGGCACTCCGAGACAAGGGGTCGAATCCCCACGCCCAACTTCAGCCAGCAATCAGAACACCGGCAGCCGACTGGTCAAACGCCGCCGGACTTAGGCTCTGTAGGACGCGGCGCCTCGGGGCGAATGTGCGCTCCGGCGCCCTTATAATCCGTGCAAGAGCTACGGAAAGTCGTCTAGTTCGGCCACCAGGGAGATGCTGGCAAATACGGCCCCAATATTTGTGTACATGGCCGTGTACATAGTCGAGGAAGTGGTAGGTGTTTGAAGCTGAAATTACTAAAGAAATCAATCGTCGAAGGACATTTGCAATCATCTCGCACCCCGATGCAGGCAAGACCACCCTCACCGAGAAGCTGCTGCTTTTCGGAGGCGCCATCCAGATGGCGGGCACGGTCAAGGGGCGCAAGGCCGCGCGGCACGCCACCTCCGACTGGATGCGGTTGGAGCAGCAGCGCGGAATCTCCATCACGTCGTCCGTCATGCAGTTCCCGTATCGCCAGGGGATCGTGAATCTGCTCGATACGCCGGGTCATGAAGACTTCTCGGAGGACACCTACCGCACGCTGACGGCGGTCGACTCCGCGCTCATGGTCATCGACTGCGCCAAGGGCGTGGAGCAACGCACGATCAAGTTGATGGAGGTCTGCCGGCTGCGTGACACGCCGATCATGACTTTCATCAACAAGCTCGATCGTGATGGCCGCTCGCCCATCGAGCTGCTCGACGAGATCGAGAAGGTGCTCAAGATCCGCACGACGCCGATCACGTGGCCCATCGGCATGGGACGCGATTTGCGGGGCATCTATCACCTGCTCGAGGACCGGATCTATGCCTACGAAGCCGCCGATAAAGGGCGCGTGGGTGAGAACCGGACGATCGACGGGCTTGCGAGCCCCGAAGCGCGGGAGTTTCTCGGTGCTGCCGCGGCGGCCTTTGACGATGAGATCGAGCTCGTGAAAGGGGCGACGGAGCCCTTCGATCCCGAGCTCTATCGCGCCGGCAAGCAGACACCCGTGTTCTTCGGCTCCGCCATCCAGAACTTCGGCGTGGAAGAGCTGCTCGCATCCTTTACGACCCATGCTCCGGGCCCGCTGCCGCGTGAGGCGCGCGAGCGCACGGTCAATCCAACGGAGACGGCGCTGTCGGGCTTCGTGTTCAAGATCCAGGCGAACATGGATCCCGCGCATCGCGACCGAATCGCGTTCCTGCGGCTGTGCTCAGGTAAATACACGCGCGGCATGCGCCTTTATCACGTGCGTCTGGGAAAGGAAGTCCGGGTAGCCGATGCGCTCACCTTCATGGCATCCGATCGCGCGGCCGCCGAAGAAGCGTATGCGGGCGACATCATCGGTCTTCACAATCACGGCACCATCAACATTGGCGACACGTTCACGGAGGGTGAGCGTCTGAGCTTTACCGGCGTGCCGAACTTTGCGCCGGAGCTGTTCCGCCGCGCGGTTCTCAAGGATCCGTTGAAGATGAAGGCACTGCAGAAGGGCTTGTCGCAGTTGTGTGAGGAGGGCGCGACTCAATTGTTCAAGCCGTTGCGCAACAATGACCTCATCCTTGGAGCCGTGGGGCAGCTGCAGTTCGAGGTGGTGGCCTTCCGCCTGCAGGACGAATATGGAGTGCAATGCGTGTTCGATGCGGTGAACGTACACACCGCCCGGTGGGTGACCTGCAGCGACGAGAAGAAGCTGGAAGAGTTCCGTGCCAAGGCGTACGACAATCTCGCGGTCGATCACAGTGGTGCTCTCGTTTACCTTGCACCCGGTCGCGTGAATCTCGAGCTGACGCTCGAGCGCTGGCCCGACGTTACGTTCCGCGAGACGAGGGAGTTGGCTGCGTAGACGACGCGCTGAAGCGCCTCACCGAGCGTTCGAACGCGGTCAGCTCCGATTCGTATTCGGGGCGGCCAGCGCCGCTGCGTGCGCCATAGCGTAGTTGAGCGTAACCCTCGAGCAAGGTGCCGGCGGCCTCCGCGAGATCCGGCCGGGTGGCCGCCACCGATGCCGCATAATCCATCGGTCCTTGATGCGGCTGCCGCTGCAGTCCCGCCCGAGCCAGTTTCCTGCACAGCTTCGCGTAGGCTCGTGCAAGCCTGTCAGGGCGAGGACCCCGGGGGCCGCGCCCGAACCGCCACCCGATCCACACGAGCCACACCAACAGGGCCGCGGTGAAACCCCACCCGAGAGCGGCCAGGTCCGGTGAATCGATGCCCAGGCGGCTCAAGAGATTCAACTGTGAGCGATAGTCGAATTTCAGCACGTGGTCGTTCCACCAGGCGTTGAGCGCGTCCCATTGCTGTACGAGGTGAATCAGCCGGGGCGAGGCGCGCACCAGACGCGATTCAGCCGAGCCGGCGTTGGGCAGGAGGTCCAGGATGCCGCGCGTCAGGCGCTCGGGCTCCACCACAGCGGTCGGGTCGACACGGGTCCACCCGCGGCCGTCCAACCAGACTTCGGCCCATGAATGGGCATCGGACTGACGGACGATGAAATACCCGCCGATGGGATTCCACTCACCCCCGAGATAGCCGGTGACGACACGGGCGGGGACTCCGGCGTCCCGCATCAACGTGACGAAGGCGGAGGCATAGTGCCCGCAGAATCCGCTACGGGTGTTGAAGATGAAGTCGTCGACCGAATCGTAATTCAACAGCGGCGGTGCCAGGGAGTATACGAAGCCGCCGGTGCGCAGCATCGCGAGAACCTCGTCCACGTAGTCGCCGTCGGAGCTAACCTTTGCGCGCATCTCCCGGGCGAGCTGCAACGTGCGCGGGTTTCGGCCAGGAGTAATGGTCGTCTCGATTCGGCGGCCTAGCACGGACAAGGGCTCCGTGGCGCGGGTAGCGGTGTGCGAGACCGCTTGATAGGTTGTCACCTCGGTGACAGGCTCCCTGGCAATCAGCTCGTAATCGTAGCTGAGAAAGACCTGCGCATCGGGCGCCTGGTCCACGGTATCGAGTGAGAACCACCACTTCTGCTGGCTCGGCTCGAGGGCGACCCGATAGCGGTAAGCCTTGCCCAGCGGCTGGAGGGGTTGCGGCCGGTAGGTCGTGGTAGGTTGGCGCCGCCAGGTGTATCCATCGAAGTCGTGCAGCACGGGCCCGCGCCAGTAGCGCTCGCGCGGCGGCGGCGGTGCACCCTCGAACGTCACGCGGAACGCAATATCGTAAGACGAGGTGAGCTGCGAGATGCTTCCCGGGCTCATGGTGTCGCTGAGCCCGGTCGCGGCGTCCTCCGTCCGGGGAAGAGACCAAAACGCTCCGGGAAGCCGGGGGAAGAACACGAACAACACCACCGCCAACGGCAGCGCATACAACAGGGCGCGGCACGCGAGGAGCATGGCGGCCCGATTGCCGAAGGCGGTCGCGCCCCGGGCCTGGTCTGCCGGTGTGTAGGCAACGATGGCGAGCGCTGTGCAACACAGCCACGTCTGCGCCAGGTAGAGGGGTGTGCGTAACAGGCTCTGCCGGTCCAGGCAGGCTGCCAGCAACAGGAAGAGGCTGCCGCCAACCACGATGTACTGATCGCGGCGCGTGTGTGTTTCGAGGAGCTTGAGGGCCGACATGAGGATGAGCAGCACGGTGCCCGCGCTCAAGCCGTTCAAAGTGTGGAACCGGGTGAAGACCGCGACGATGAGAGCGGCGGCGATCAGGGCTTTGGGGATTTTGCCCGGGAGCTTCAGGCCGCGGACGCTCGCGGCGAGACGCCACGCAAGGAGCGCGAAGGCCACGAGGGATACCCAAAGCGGAATGCGATCCAGATGGAGCGCGAAGGCGCCGCTCAGCGCCAGGGCAGTCCAGGCCAACGGGCGTGGCAGCGGTGACGCTTGCTGGAGCGCTGTTGGACTCGCGGGCCCTCGCGGGCGCGACGGCTCAGGGCGGCTCGCCGTGACCATAGAGTGCCAGTGCAGCCAGACAACGGTGGCGATGATCGGGCCCACGATCGGGCGGAATGTGCGCACCCGGCAGCTCGAGCCCATACCGATCGCCGTTTTCCTCGGCGTCGACGATCCAACGCGCGAGTTGCTCCAGGCGGGCCTCCGGCTCGAGCTGGCGCACCTGGCCGAAGTGAAAGATGCGCAGCTCAGCGCCGGTTGCGCCGTACTCCTTCACCAGGAGAGGCGCTTCCCGCGCGTAAGCTTTCCAATCGACCTGCCGTGGCGAGTCGCCGTCACGGAACTCCCGCAAACCGCGCCACTCGTCGGCTCCCGAGAGCCCGTGAGCACGGGTGCCGGGTTGGTGGCCGCCTTCGGTGGGCATGGGCAGGGCGCCCAACGGGCGCGGATAAACCAACATCTCGATGGGTGTGTGCACCCACGTCCACGTGCGGAAGAGCCCGAAAGGATGGGTCGTCGTCAGACGTAGCCGCTCGACGGCGATGACGCCACGCTTCTCGGCGTTGATCGGGAGGTCGACGCGCTGTCGACCTTGCGCTGGAATGTCGGTGGCACGAATTTCTTCGTATGCCACCCCGGATTCGATCCGGTAGCACGCTCGTGCCGCGGCGCTTCCCAGCGTGAGGTGCACGTAACCCGTTCGCCCCGCAAAGGTCGGTGGGGCGTCGGCGGCCTGGAGCGAAGCACCGAGCAGATTTCGGTGACACAGCTGCATGGCGACCAATGTGAAGCCGCCCATCAGGAACGTCAGGAACAGGGCGAGACTGTTGGCGTAGTTCAGTCCTGCAATGAGCATGAACATCAGCAGAACGCCGAAGCCCAATCCGGTGCGTGTGGGCAGAATGTAGAGCCTTCGCCGTTGCAGGGTGAGGGGCAGGACGTCATCGCCCTGACGTCGCCGTACCCAGGCTGCCATCCTCTTGCGCAGATGAGCGATCACCTGTGCAGCCGCCGCTTCGTTGGTGGATCGCCGCTCAAAGCGGTACGGGAACCGCCCGGATCAACTCTTGAGCGATGACCTGTGTCTCACCTGGAGCAGCGGGTTCTCGACGCTCGAGACGATGTGCCACGACGGAGGGCAGCACGGCTTGAATGTCCTCCGGCAGCACCGCGCGGCGCCCCGAAAGATAGGCCCAGGCCTGGGCTGCGCGGATCAGGCCCTGCCCGGCGCGAGGCGAGAGTCCGAGCTTGAGGTCGGAGCGATCGCGGGTCCGGGCGATCAGCGCTTGTGTGTAATCCAACAGGGCGTCGGAGATGTGGACTTCGCGTACATCGCTTTGGATGCGCACGACCGTTTGTGCGTCCAGCGCCGGCGTGATCTGTGGTAACAGGTCACGGCGCTCGCCACTGCGGAGCAGCTCGCGCTCATGCGCCGCATCCGGGTAGCCCAGTGTGACTCGCATGAGGAACCGGTCGAGCTGCGACTCGGGCAACGGATAGGTGCCGAGCTGCTCGTGCGGATTTTGCGTGGCGACGACGAAGAACGGGTCGGGGAGGCGGTAAGTCGTGAGGTCCGCGCTCACCTGACGTTCCTCCATCGCCTCCAGGAGCGCGCTCTGCGTGCGCGGACTGGCGCGATTCACCTCATCGGCCAGCAGCAGCTGCGTGAAGATCGGCCCCTGACGGAAATGGAACTGCTGGCTCGCGCGATCGAAGACCGACACGCCGATGATGTCGGCGGGCAGCAGATCGCTGGTGAACTGCACCCGGTGCCAGGCGAGTCCCAACACGTGCGCCAGGGCGTGGGCCAGGGTCGTCTTACCCACCCCGGGCACGTCCTCGATCAAAAGATGGCCGCGCGCGAGCAGGCAGGCCAGGCACAGGCGCACCTGCATTGGCTTGCCCAGGATGACGGTCTCCAGCGTCTGCAGCGCACGTTGCAGCGCCGCGGAGTCTGCATCCGGCAACGGCGCGGCGTTCACGGCTTCAACAACACTCGAATACGCTCCAGTTGCGCCTTGATGCTGTTGACCTGGCGCTCGAAATCAGCCTGTCGCTCCTGCTCGGTCTTCACGACGTCAGGTGGCGCGTTGCGCACGAAGTTCTCGTTCGACAGCTTGACTCGAGTCTTGCTCAGCTCCTGCTCGGCTTTGGTCAGCAGCTTGCCAAGCCGCTCGGCTTCCGCGGCCACATCGATCAGGCCCGCCATGGGAACCAGCAGGGACAGCTCGCCCACGAGGGCGGTCGCAGACTCCGGCGCGGTCGCGTCGGGCTCCAGAATCGACAGGGTCTCGATCCCCGCCAGGCGCTCCAGATAAGCGCGATGCCGCTCGGCGTAAGCCTTGTCGTTTGCGGAGGCGCCTTTCAGCAGGACGGGGATGCGTCGCGAGGGAGCGATGTTCATTTCGCCGCGGATCTGACGCACGGCGAGAATGAATGCCTGAATCCAGGCGATCTCACGCTCTGCAGCATCGTCGGCGGGAAACTCAGTCTGTTGCGGGTAGCGTTGCAACATGACGGTCTCGCCGGTGCGGCCGGCGAGGGGGGCGGCGCGCTGCCAGATTTCTTCCGTGATGAACGGCATCAGCGGATGCAACGCACGCTGTAGTGCTTCCAGAATCTCCGCCAACGTGCGGCGCGTACCGCGCTTCGCAGCGTCCGAGGAGGTTTCCGACTGCAACACGGGCTTGGTGAGCTCCAGGTACCAGTCGCAGAACTCGTACCACGTGAATTCATACAACGCCGTCGCGGCATAGTCGAAGCGGTAGTCGGCGAACGCAGTCTCGACCGCGTGTACCATCCTCCCGAAGCGCGACCGGATCCATCGGTCGGCAACCGAGAGCTCCGTGCCTGCCGCCGCGGTTCCTATCGCGGCGGGCGCGGTCTCACCGACCGACATCGCGACGAAGCGAGCGGCGTTCCAGAGCTTATTGCAGAAGTTGCGGTAGCCCGCGACGCGCGCGAGGTCGAATCGCAGCTCACGGCTCGGGGATGCCAGTGCGGCAAACGTGAAGCGTAACGCGTCGGTGCCGTGCGGCTCGATGCCCGACGGAAACTGCTTACGCGTGAACTTCTCGACCTTCGCGGCGAGCTGCGGCTGCATCATGCCGCTCGTGCGCTTGGCAACGAGCGCTTCCAACTCGATCCCGTCGACGATGTCGAGAGGGTCAATGACGTTGCCTTTCGACTTGGACATCTTCTCGCCGTTCTCGTCGAGGATGAGGCCGGTGATGTAGACGTCGCGGAAGGGCACGTCGCCAATGAATCGCAGGCCCATCATCATCATCCGGGCGACCCAGAAGAAGATGATGTCGAATCCGGTCACCAACACGCTCGTCGGATAGAACTTCTCGAGCGACGGAGTTCTGTCCGGCCAGCCGAGCGTCGAGAACGGCCACAGCGCCGAGGAGAACCAGGTGTCGAGCACGTCTTCGTCGCGGGTGATGAAGCCTTTCCGCTTTGCCGGATCGCGCGCCATCTCGGCGCCCTGCTCCGGCGTGATGACCTCCTGCTCGACATAGTAGCCGAGCGCGTTGCCGACGGCTTCGTCCTCCGTCT
>DASZVD010000453.1:0-1830 GCA_035547375.1 Steroidobacteraceae bacterium | reverse complement strand
ACCCGGCGCTCCGACCTCAACAGCTGGCTGACTCATCAAGTGCGCCCGATGTTCGGGCAAAGAATGCTGCCGATCAGCGAAGAGGTCATGCTCCAATGGCGGTTGATGGTCGAGGAAGGGCGCAAGATCGGCCACACCTTCTCGCAACCCGATCTGATCATCGCCGCGACGGCACAGCATCACGGCTTGACGGTTGCCTCGCGGGACACCAGTGACTACGCAAAGGCACGCGTTCCGGTATTCAACCCATGGGTCGAGCCTGTACCGCCTGAGGCCGATTAGCGGGGCTTTCGCTACAACACGTGCCGATCCCGCTTCGATCGCACGATCAGCCACCGGGAAGGAGCTCGAGTTGCGAAGGATCGGCTAGGCTTTCGCGGCCTGCTCCTGCATCAGCGCCCAGAGCTGCTCGACGTGTTCCCGCTCGGTGTCCTCGGCTCCGATCGACACGCGCACCATCCAACGCCCGTCCAGCATTGCAGGCGTGAGATACGCTTTACCGGACTCGTTGATCCGGCGGACCCAGGCCAGCGTGTGCGCATCCAACGCATCGCCACTCAAACCCGGCGGCTCATGACGAACGCACACGGTCTGCAAGGGGGACGGAGCGACGCGTTTCCAATCACGAGCCGCATCCACCTGCGCCGCGAACCACTTGGCGTTGGCAAGGTCACGGCGAATACGCGCCTGCAACCCGCTGACGCCCTGCTCCCTCATCAGGAACCACAGCTTCAGCGCGCGGAACCGGCGCCCGAGGGGAATGCCCCAGTCGCGGAAATTCTTGACCTGCGCATCCGCGGCCGTACGCAGATAGCTCGGGTTTGTGGACATCACGCGCACGAGGTGCTCGGGGTCGCGCACGAAATAGACCGAGCAATCGAAGGACGCCCCAAGCCACTTGTGCGGATTGATGACGATCGAATCCGCGTCTTCGATACCCCGCCACATCGGCCGGCACTCGGGCACGATCATCGCAGAGCCGGCCATCGCCGCATCGACGTGCATCCACAGCGAGCTCGCTTTCGCCACCTTCGCGATCTCGGCCAGCGGATCGACGGCCGTCGTCGCAGTGGAGCCCACGGTGGCGACGACGGCGCACGGCTGCAATCCGCGCGCGCGATCGGCCTCGATCGCGGCAGCCAGTGCCTCGGGACGCATGGAGTAATTGTCATCCACGGGGACGACGTGAATGTTGTTCCGACCGAACCCCGCCAACAGCGCGGCCTTGTCCACCGAGCTGTGGCTCTGGCTGGAAGCGTAAACGACGAGTGGCTTCTCACTCTCCTGCAGACCACCGCGCGCGGCGCCATGGTTCGTCGTGCGCTCGCGCGCGCACAAGAGCGCCACCAGCGTCGTCGTCGACGCCGTGTCCTGAATCACGCCGCTCCAGGCCGGCGACAGATCCAACATCTGGCGCAGCCACCCGGTCGTGACCTCCTCCAACTCGGTCAACGCGGGGCTCGCCTGCCAGTTCAGCCCAAGCTGCGCCAGGCCCGTGCTCACATAGTCACCCAGCACGGCGGCCGGCGAGCTGTTCGACGGGAAATAGCCGAAGAAGCGCGGATCCTGGAAATGCGAGCAGGCCGGCAGGATGAGCCGCGTCAGGTCCTCCACGACCGCCTCGAACGGCTCCGGGTCCTGCGGCGCGGACGCCGGCAGTTGTGCCTTGAGCGCGCCGGGGGTCGCACGGGACAGCAGCGGGAAGTCCCCCCGCTGCACCTTCTGGCGGTAGTCCGCGATCCAATCAATCAGTTCGTGGCCGAAGCGCCGAAATTCTTCGCTGTTCATGGCTGGCTCGTTCCCGGGACGCCCTTCCGGCGCCGGCCGGAA
>DASZVD010000452.1:0-9498 GCA_035547375.1 Steroidobacteraceae bacterium | reverse complement strand
GGGTGCCGCCGCGGGGCATCTGTCGCCGCGGAGCATCTGTCCAAGCTCGAAAGATCGATTTACGCCTCGCGGAGGGCCCGGAGTTTGCTGCTTTACCGGGCCGGGTACAGGTAAGAGCGGAAGATTCATGACCCAAGCTGCAGCACTATCGTGTCTGGCCCTGGCAGCCGGGATATCGCTCTCGAGCATCGGCAGCGCGCACGAGCTCAAAGGCGATATCCCCTCCAACGCGCATTACAGCGCGGGCGGGCAGGGCTGGGCCTGCAACAGCGGTTTCAAGCAGATGGCGCAGTTGTGCGTATCGGATACTCACAGCGCGCCCAGCCAGAGTGCTTTCGAGGTGTTCAACGGGCAATGGCGCTGCCGTTCCGGCTATCAGCGCGCGGACGGCTTTTGCGTGCCTCTGACGGCGCCGGCCCATGCCACGCTCTCAGGCGGTGGGGATCGTTGGGACTGTGATTGGGGCTTCCAGCGGGTCGGCTCGCACTGCGAGGAAATCATCCCGCCGGCCCACGGGTATCTGGATGCCTCCGGGCATGATTGGGTGTGCTACCCGGGGTTCGAGCGGTCATCGGATCATTGCGCTGCGCTGCCGGGTGCGGCGCCCGCCTCCGAATCCGCGCCGCCTACTCGAACCGAAGAGCCGGCGTCGACGAATGATTCTCATCGACCCGACGATCCGCCGCGGTAACTCGCGCACACCCGGTGTGAAGTCCCGCTTGTTGGTGGTTTCCGGCTCCGGCGTGCCGCCTGTCAGGCAGATCGCCGAATAACCGGCTCCTAGGGCGCGTTCGCGTCATTGAAATCTTCAGGGGTAAGCCCTCCTTTCGCTAAGGCTTTGACTCTCCGGTCATTTCTTTCCCCTGAGCTCTCCTGTCGACCGGTCGGCCTGCGGAAGCCGGGCGGATGTCGCACTGCACCCAGGCCGAAGAGGGTTACTTCGGCTTTGCCGCTGGGCTTAGACTAGGCCTTGGAGCGCGGAGCTCCGGAAGAAGAACGACCAACCGGGGAGATCGTCACATGCTTTCCACGAGACAGTTTTTTGCTTTGACCTCACTAGCCGTCACGGGGCTGTCCGGCGCCCTGAGTTGTCTCGCCGCCGATGCGCCCGAGCCGGAAATTCCGATCTGCGACAAGAAGATCGGCACCCTCGCGGTCACCGAGCCCGAGAACAAGTGGTGGGTGCAGTACAACCTGGAGTCCCCCGAGGCGCTCATCAAGGTTTACGTGTCCAAGTCGAAGTGCTTCACCCTCGTCGACCGCGGCAAGGGCCTGGCCGCCGCGGAGCAGGAGCGCAGCCTCGCCAGCGGCGGCGAGCTGCGTGGCGGCTCGAATCTCGGCAAGGGGCAGATGAAGGCCGCCGACTACGTGCTGGTGCCCGACGTCGCCATGAAAAACAACAACTCCGGGGGCAAGAGGATCGGTGGCCTGCTGGGAGGCGTGCTGCCGGGAATCGCCGGAGTCGTCGCGGGTGGTATCAGCATGAAGAGCAAGACGGCGGATGTCGTCCTGACACTGACCGACGTGCGCTCGACCGAGCAGGTGGCCCTCGAGCAGGGGCACTACAAAAAGACCGACATCGGCTGGGCGGGCGGCGGCGCCGGCTTTTTCGGCGCGTTCGCGGCCGCGGGCGCCAGCAGCTATGCGAATACCGAGATCGGGCAGGTCATCGCGGTGGCCTATCTCGACTCCTACACCAAACTGGTGAACGACATCAAGGGAATGTCCCTGAACGCCAAGGAAGACAACGTTCAACAATCGGTGGTCATGGCGAAGGCGGGCAAGCTGTACGAGCAGCCCAACAACAAGTCGAAGGTCGTGCGCGATCTCGATCCGGGGATGACGCTCTATCCCACGGGAGAGAAGCAACAGATCTGGTGGAAGGTCAGCGACGAGCTGGGCAACGAAGGCTGGGTGCCGTCGCCCTTGTTCCAGCTGGCGAAGTAACGAGGGCGCTTAGGAGCCGGGTGAGCGCACACCCGACGGGGATCTGTCGAGTGTGCGCATCGCGCGAATCAGTGAGCGAGGGCGGGCCGGAACAAAAGAGCCGGCGTCAGCGAGCGAGTCGCATCCTCCAGTCGATCGCCTGCGGTGAGCCGCTGCAGGCGCCTGTCAAAGTGCGGCCGCCAGCAGCGGACGAAGGTTTGCGTATCAAGCCAACGGGCCCAGCGCCTCCTCGAGCGTCCGCGCAGTCAATACCCTTTCAGCCACCGCATCCAGCTGCGCGCTTTGGGCTTTTTGAAGACTGGCCTGGGTGACCTCAGTCAGCGGCCCAAAACGCAACGCGAGCTGCTTGAGGACGAGCTCCAAGCGGCCTTCCGCCTTGCCCTCTGTCCAGCCTTCTGCCTTGCCTTCGGCGAAGTAGCGGCGGGCGAAGTCGCTCTGGTATTCGTATCCGAGAGAGTTCATGGTGGCCTCGACCGCCTCCGGGGCGTTCTTCAGAAGGGATATCAGTATGAGGTCAAGATACATCCTGGAGCGTTCGGCGTCGATATCGGCGCTGGCGACGATCGCGGTGGAGGCGATGCGCGCGACCAGCGGAATATCCAGGTTTTGTCCGTGCTCTATCGCTGATAGTACGGCGAGCTCGACATTCTCCTTGGCAGTGCGTAGCTCCGTGACCGCCGGCGTATTCGACGGTCCCACCACCCACGGGCTGCAGCGGGTCCCCGGCCCCAGCTCGATGGATTTTCCCGCCCAACGGGCCACGGCCTCATCGATGGTGATGATGAGCAGACACACCGGACAGCGATGGCGAACGCGCAGATTGGCAATATAAGCGGGCCAAACGTAGGGCTTGTCTTCGTCGCGCCCTAACTGCACCTCGACGATGATGCCCAGCACCCTCTGTGGCCCCCGCATCAGAAAGAAAACCAGATCGGCTCGATATGCGGCCGGCTGAAGGTCGCTCAGGTCCGAGGGCTCAGCGCGAACCCCATCGTGCTCAGGGAGCTCGACATCGAGCTTGCGCAGCAGGTCCGCAGCCGACTCGGAGCGGTTGCGGAACAAGAGCAGGAGGAGTTCGTGCAGGTACGAGGGCATGCGCGCAGGCTAAGCATTTTCTGACGCCGCCGACAGCCTCGATAACTGGGGCAAACATACAGAAAGAGCGTCATCGTTCGTCCAGTCGAAGGTCTGATGACCTGCCCATGTGAAAAGACGAGCGCTGATTGTCAGCGGAACGCAGCAGCGTTCTGCGTTGCCCACTGATCGAAACTCTCAGGCGGGCGCCCTGTCACACGCTCCACCCCCGTGGTCACCGTACTCAACCGGCCCTCCCGTACGGCCTGCCAGAGCGAAACCAGCTCAGCGGCTTCCGGAGCGGGCAAGCCGTGCGCGACCAGGCCGTCACGCGCCTGTTCATCCGAGATCGACTCGAAGGTCACGACACGACCCAGCGCGCGACCGATCGCGGCTGCCATTTCCGCATAGGTCAGCGCTTGTGGACCGGTGATCGGTACGGTTTCACCGACGAAGGCACGCTTGGTCAGAATGTGGGCAACGACTGCCGCAATGTCGCCTGGATGGATGTAGGCGACACGGCCATCCCCAACGGACGCTCGAACGACGCCCCGCGACTTGATCGATGAAGCCCAGTGAAGTGCGTTCGACATGAAGCCGGCGGGTTGCACGATCGTAAACGGTACTCCGCTCGCGCGCACTGCCGCCTCACCTCGTGCGTGCCATGCGCCTACTGAGATAGCTTGCGGCGCTGAGAGCGCTGATAGCTTAATCAGGTGACGGATGCCGACCTCCTGCGCGACGCCGGCAGCAAGTGCGTCCCGAGCCGCGAGCTCAGGACCCGTGTT
Organism: Steroidobacteraceae bacterium; assembly: GCA_035547375.1. Taxonomy (GTDB): domain Bacteria; phylum Pseudomonadota; class Gammaproteobacteria; order Steroidobacterales; family Steroidobacteraceae; genus 13-2-20CM-66-19. The sequence goes on along the minus strand of DASZVD010000452.1, from coordinate 5,689 downwards.
GATGACGAGCAGGGAATCATTCTTTTCGAGAGCCGATTTCAGCGCGTTGGCGTCTCCGAGATCTCCGGTCACCAGGTCGATACGATCGCCGAATCGGTTTCTCGCTTTTTGGCTGTCGCGTACGAAGACGCGTGGGCGAATACCGCCGGCGATGAGATGCTCCACGACGCGAGACCCGATGTTACCGGTCGCAGCCGTAATGACGTATGCCATGCTGCTCCTTGCCGAGCGTAGAATATGTACGAAAGCTCACATTTGCTGAACAGGCTACCGCAGAGCAGACCCGATGGGGACTCGCTTTTGCCGGCTGCGCCAGCACCGGGTCAGTGCAGTGAAAAGCAAGCGATCCAAAAAAGTTGCTCGGTTTCCGCGCACGAGCCGCCGCTCCTTCAGGAGACGGCTGCCGCGGCAGCAGCGCGCGCAGATCACGCTCGAGGCGATCCTCGATGCCGTGGTGAGAATTCTCAAGAAGCAGGGTATTGCCGCGGTCAACACGAACCGGATCGCGGCAGTGGCAGGAGTCAGCATTGGCTCCGTGTACCAGTATTTCCCGGATAAGCGGGCGATCTTTGTCGCCCTTCACGAGCGGCACGTGCAGGATATCGACCGACGTATCGAGCGCACGCTCGTCGAGCACCTCGCATCCTCATTGGAAGGGTTGATTCGCGGATTGGTCGACACCGTGGTCGCTGCGCACTCGGCTGATCCCGAGCTCTACGAGCTTCTGCTCACGGAAGTGCCACATAGAGGGGATGGTACGCAGGACCTTTCTTCGCGCCTGCACGGAGCTTTGCGGTCAGCTCTTGCATCGAGCGAGCGCAAGCTCGGAGCGCGCCGCAATCTCGATCTGACAGCATTCGTGATGTCGCATATGGTGGACGCACTCGCCCACGGTGCGGCGCTACGGCGGCCTGCCGGCGTCACGCTCGAAGATGCGAAGGAGGAAGCTGTCCGCGCGATCGTCGCATATTTTCAACAGGCCTGAGACTGCGTTGCCCGACGGCCCGCATCAGCTCTTACCGTGACGACTCGCGTGCGCGAACTCGAGGGCGTCATCGGCGAGTTTGCGCAGCAGGCGTGCCAATTCAGAGATCTCCTTCTTGTCCCACTCGGCCAGCACGGACGTCATGCGCTTTTCGCGTGCCCGATCCAAGGCCCTCGCCATCGTCCTCCCCTTATCGGTGACGGCTGCCCTGGTAATCCGGGCGTCCTGGGCGTCGGCCTCGCGGGCGACCAGGTCCAGGCTCTCGAGCTTGGCAACCTGGCGGCTGACCGTCGAATAGTCGCGTCCGCAGAGGTCCGCCAGCTCACCAATCGCCAACGGGCCCCTGCGCTCTATGCGTACCAGGAGCGGAAACAGCGCACGGTCGAGCTCGACCCCTGCCAGCGCAATGAGGGCCGCATCGGGCTGCGGTTGGTTCAGGAGTCCGGTCAGATCGAGCAGCGCCTCGTGAAGCTGGCGCAGATCGCGGTTCATGGCTGGTCTCATCGGGTATATATGTGTATAATACACATATTGGAACTACGGTGGGCCGGATTCCATTGAGAGGCAGCGAACATGAAAGCAGCACTGGTCGTCGAGCCGGGCCAAACGCCGGTTTACAGGGATTTCCCCGAGCCCGTCCCTGCGCCCGGGAAAGTCATCATCCGTGTCACCGCCGCCGCGCTCAGCCACGTAACGAGGAGCCGTGCGTCGGGGACCCACTATAGCTCCCACGGCGAGTTGCCTTTCGTGGCGGGGGTCGACGGGACAGGCGTGACGCAGGCAGGGCAGCGCGTTTACTTCTTTTTCCCGCAGCATCCCCATGGCGGGATGGCGGAACTGACTCTTGCGGACGAGCAACATTGCGTCGCCTTGCCGAAAGACCTCGATGAGAAGCTCGCAGCCGCCATTGCAATCCCGGGCATATCGTCCTGGGCGGCTTTGCTGGAGCGCGCGCAATTGCGCGCGGGTGAGACTGTCCTCATCAACGGTGCCACCGGCACTTCCGGCCGGCTTGCCATCCAGATTGCCAAGCACCTCGGTGCCGGGAAGGTCATTGCGACGGGACGCCGGCCGAGCGACTATCTCCGCGCTCTCGGCGCCGACGTCATTGTGCAATTGGTCGAGGACAGGGACGTTCTGGAGCAGGCATTCAAGGAAGTGTTTGAAGAGCGAGTCGACATCGTCCTCGACTACCTGTGGGGGAGTAGTGCGGAGACGCTCATCGTGGCGGCGGCAAAGGCAGGTCCGGAAGGCGTACCGATCCGTTATGTGGAGATCGGTTCGATCAGCGGACCCGACATCACCCTGCCAAGCGCTGCACTGCGCTCCAGCTCGCTGCAACTCATGGGAAGCGGGCTCTCCAGCGTTCCACTTCCACGACTTCTCGCGGCGATCGAGGGCGTACTGAATGCCGCGCCCGCCGCGGGGCTCGCGGCAGCCATCAAACTCGAGCCGCTGGCGAACATCAGCCAGGCTTGGGCCGAGGAGACAGGGGCGCGCATCGTCCTGGTCCCCTGACCGGACGGGGCGCTACCGATCACGCCCTGTTGTTTCAGTTCCTCCCGGTAAGGATGGCCTGGAGTCAGGTCCCGTCTTCCGGCCCTCTTGCCGCACGCTCGTCCTGGGACAGCGTCTGCGTCGCGGCCTTCAAGTGCCAGGCTGCCCAGAAGCCCGTAGGCGCAAGGAGAATCAGCGCGTACCGCAAGGACTCCACGCCGGCGCCGAAGGCGGTGGCGAACCAGTCACTGCAGAGGCCGACCAATTGCGGCGCGATCACGAGGTTCGCGAAGTTGGCGGCGAACAGCAGGATGGCGCAAGTCGTCGCGCGCATTTGCGGCGGCACGACGTTCTGCAGCAGCCCAAGTATGGGTCCGATGTAGAAATACACCGACGGCACGAAGATCCACAGCAAAGCGCGCGTTGCAGACTCCGAATGCGTGCAAAGGAGCGCGATCGATGGGACCGTGGTGGCCGCCGTCACCCAGGCGAGCAGCCGGGTGATGAAGCGGGAGTCGGCGGCGGCGGGAAGCCCCATGAGCCAGCTGGCGAAGAGTGTTGCCGCGGTACCGGCGAACAGGTGCATGGGCCCGAGCAGCTCGCCGGCCTCGCCGACGGTCAGATGGTGCGATCGCACGAGAAACGTGGGGATCCACCACATGAGTCCCCAACTCCAGAAGGTTGCGACCGCGCCGCCCGCCACCAGGTGGAACGCGCTCCGGTGACGGATGACATACCGCGCGGTGGCCGCCAGGCCGCTGGGCGGCAGGCTCTCGGCAGGGCCGTCCAGCCGGCCGCGCTTCGGCTCCGCGACCGTCGCCCACACGACCAGGGCCAGCAGCACTCCCGGGATACCGAGCACCAGGAAGGCCGCTCGCCATCCGTGGCTCTGTGCCACGCCCCCGGCCACCGATGAGCCGAGCCACGCGCCGAGGCAGGCGCCGAGCGCAAAGATGGTCAACGCCATGGGGCGTCGATGGGGCGGAAATTGATCGGCCAGGATGGAGGTCGAGGGTGGGGTTCCGCCGGCCTCGCCAATACCAACGCCGAAGCGTGCGAGCAACAGCTGCCAGTAGTTTTGTGCGACCCCGCACAGGGCCGTCATCGCCGACCACAGGGCCAGCGCGATCACGAGGATGTTGCGGCGATTGGTCCGGTCCGCCAGCAGCGCTACGGGGATCCCGACCGTGACGTAGAAGAGCGCGAGCGCCACGCCCGTCAGAAAAGCGATCCCACTGTCGGAAAGCTGCAGCTCCAGGCGGATGGGCTCGATGAGCGTGGCGATCGAGAAGCGGTCTGCAATGCTGACCGCATAGACCCCGGTCAACAGGGCCAGCACGTACCAGCGCTCGGGGCCGGGTACGGGTGCGGCAGCAGAAATCGCTTGACGACGGTCGGGGTTTTTGTAACTTTCCATCTGTCTTCTGTCCCGAACACCTGTGTACGGACGGTAGTGTATGGAATCCAAGGCGGTGTGCAATCCCGGCGCGCAGGCGGCTCCCGCCCTGCAGTGGCGGCCTTGCGCGCGCCACGGCCACGGCGGCGAGCCGATCGCCTGTCTGCACGAGCGATTCCGCGAGCCGCTGCGGCGCTATTTCGCCCGCTACCGGCTCAACAGCCACGATATCGAAGACCTGACGCAAGAGGTGTTTCTGCGGCTGGCGCGCCCGGGGCATCGGGAGGCGCTACGGCAGCCCGATGCATTCCTGTTCACACTGGCTCGCAATCTCGTCCGCGACAGGGCGCGCCGGCTGCGCACGCGCGCGACCGAAAGCGCGCTCGCGCTGGACGATCTCGATCTGCCTTGCGGCTCGCCGTCACTCGAGGAGTCCGTGGAGAACGATGAGCGTCTGCGCCGCGCGGACACCGCGCTCGACACTCTCAGAGCCGAGGCGCGTAAGGCGTTCATCATGCATCGGGTCCTCGGCTGCAGCTACGCGGAGATCGCTTTGGACCTGGGGGTATCCGTCAGCATGATCGAGAAGCACATGATGTCGGCGATCGCCGCGCTGCGCGACCTGACTCGCCCCGCCGGCCACGAGGTCGTCGCGGCCCGCGAGCACGGCGGTCCGCTGGGCGCTGGCCCGGCGGGTGCGGATTGAGTATTGTCATGCCAGAGATTGCCAACTCGAAGGAAGGCACCGTGTCCGCATCCCGGTCAGTTTCAAGGGTACGCGCCGCCAAGCAGCGGCGGCCCGACGTGGCGAAGGATCCGATCGGTCGCGAAGGTTGGTTGACAGCCGCGCGCGCTGCGTTGATTCGCGATGGTATCGCGGGAGTACAGGTCGGCAAGCTCGCGCGTCGCCTGAAGGTGACGCGCGGCGGCTTCTACTGGTTCTTCGACAGCCGCCAGGAGCTGTTGGATGCTTTGCTGGCCGACTGGCAGCGGACCAACACCGAGGCGTTCGGCGCCGTCCTGCGCCAGTGCGGCAGCAAAGGCATGGACGAGTTTCACGCCGTGGTGGATATCTGGGTCAACGAGGAGGGCTACAGCCCCGCCTGGGATGCGGCGATACGCGACTGGGCGCGCGTCTCGGCGAAGGTCGCGAAGGCCGTGCGGCGCACGGACGATGTGCGGATCGGCATCCTGAAGCAGATCTTCGTCGACATGGGGTGCGGCGAGGATGAGGCTTTCGTCCGTGCCCGGATCTGTTATTTCCATCAGGTCGGCTATTACACGTTGGGTGTGCGCGAGTCACGCGAGCTGCGGCTCAAGTATCTGCCGATGTATGTGCGCTTCCTGACGGGGCGCGACGGCTGAGAAAGACGATCGGCGCGAGCCGCGTTGCCGGGACGGCAGCGGTGCTCTCGATGATTGAGGGATTCGAATGCTTCTGCGTCCTAAGGGGAAGTATCGGTTGCCGTAGAACTCAGGGGGCCCTCGATGTCTTTCCGGCGAGCTGTCACGCTGATTGCCTCGACGACGATCAGCTCCGGTATTCCCGCGCTCTGTTGGTCCGCGGACGCTGGAGCATCCGCGGGGGACAACGAGCTGCAGGAGGTCGTCGTGAGCGCGACGCGCCAGGGTGAGCAGTCGGTGCAAAAAGTGCCGATGTCCATTTCGGTTGTGTCGCCAACCAAGCTGGACGAGAAGGGCCTCAGTGGGGTGAGCGATTTCATCCGCACGCTGCCCTCGGTCAATATGCAGTCGGATTCTCCCGGCGTAAATTCCATCGAGATGCGGGGTCTGGTGACCACCTTCCCGGA
>DASZVD010000451.1:0-6673 GCA_035547375.1 Steroidobacteraceae bacterium | reverse complement strand
CGGCCGACATCTGCGGCGCGCTCGCAGCGGCGCCACGGCCTCGGGTGCTGATCTCGACTCCCGTGCACCTGCGCGCGCTGCTGGCCGCTGAAGTCGGGCTGCCGGAAACGGATCTCATCGTGTCGGCCACGGCGCCCCTCTCCCGCGACCTGGCGCACGAAGTGGAGCGAAAATTCGGCACCCGCCTGCTCGAGATCTACGGATCGACCGAGACCGGGCAGATCGCCACACGCCGTACGGCGCAGACGCTCGAGTGGCAGCTGTGGCCGAATGTCACGCTGACCATGCAGGACGGCCAGGCCTGGGCGCAAGGCGGTCACGTCGAGCAACCTACGCTCCTGTGCGATGTGATCGAGCTGACCGAGGGGGATCGCTTCCTGTTGCACGGCCGCACGGCCGACCTGGTCAACATCGCCGGCAAGCGCAGCTCACTGGCCTATCTCAATCATCAGTTGAATTCGGTCCAGGGCGTGCTCGACGGGACGTTTTTCCTGCTCGACGACTCGCATGCCTCGAGCACCGGAGTCACGCGGGTGGCGGCGTTCGTGGTCGCCCCCACGCTGGATGCCGCTGCGGTCACCGAGGAATTGCGCCGGCGGATCGACCCGGTATTCCTGCCCCGCCCCCTGTTGTTCGTCGACCGCCTGCCACGCAACAGCACGGGCAAGCTCCCGCACGAGGCGCTCCGCGCGCTCGCCACCCAACACCTGCGCCCACACAAATAGAGCCGCGAGAGCTCATGGAAAGCCACGACACTGTCACGATCCCGGCGCAGCACCCCGCGTTCGACGGCCACTTCCCCGGTGCGCCGTTGTTGCCGGGTGTGGTCCTGCTCGACGAGATGCTGCGACGGGCACCTGATGGACAGCCGCGCGAACGGGGTGAATGGACGATCGCGACGGCAAAATTCCTGCGCCCCGTGCACCCGGGGGAGACACTGACCTTCGAATACGAATCGCTGGCGAACGGCTCGGTGCGATTTGCCGTTCGCAGCGTCGCTCACCCGGTAGCCAGCGGAACGCTGACGCGACGAGCGGCGCACGGACAGGACGATGGCCACCAAACCGGCTGACCTGCCACGCGGCCAGCGGGCGGCGCAGGCCGAGTGGGCCACCAGCCCCGAGCGTGGGAGCCTCACGCTGCTGCGCATGATGACGTTCGTGTCGCTGCGGCTGGGGCGGCCGGTGGGCCGGCTCATTCTCTATTTCATTGCGTCGTACTTTTTCCTGTTCGCGCCGACGGCGCGCCGCCACTCGGTCGAGTACCTGCGGCGCGCGCTCGGCCGCCGGCCGACGGCCCGCGACCGCTTCCGCCAGGTCTTCAGCTTCGCCGCCAACATTCTCGACCGGCTCTATCTCGTCAACGAGCGCTACGACCTGTTCGAGATCGCCCTCGAGGGCGAGCAGCTGATGCGCGAGCGCCTCGCCGGCGGGAGCGGCGCCTTTCTCATGGGCGCGCACTTCGGCAGCTTCGAGATCATGAGCGCCGTCGGCCGCCGGCAGCCGGGACTGCGGGTGGCGATGGCGATGTACGAGGAGAACGCCCGCAAGGTCAGCGCCATGTTCAAGGCGCTCAATCCAACCAACAAGTCCGAGGTCATTGCGCTGGGACAGCTCGAGGCCATGTTGCGCATCAAGGAACGGCTGGACGAGGGGGTGTTCGTCGGCATTCTGGGCGATCGCAGCTTCGGCAAGGAGCCGGGGCTGCTGGTGGACTTCCTCGGCAGCCCGGCCGTGTTTCCGCTGGGCCCCATGCGGGCGGCGGCGGTGTTGCGCCGTCCCGTCTACTTCATGCTCGGCCTCTACGAGGGCGGCAACCGCTACCGGGCCGTGTTCGAGCAGATCGCCGACTTCAGCAACACGCGCACCGGCGAGCGGGAGATCGCGGTCGAGGCGGCGATCCGCCGCTACGCGGCGCTGCTGGAGAAGTACTGCCGCAGCCATCCGTACAACTGGTTCAACTTCTTCGACTTCTGGCAACCGTCCCATGCGCGCCAGTAACCCGCGCCCGGCCGCTTTCATCCTGGCGCTCGCCTTCACGCTGGCCGGCGCGCTCGTCTGCCCGATCGGCAACGGGGCGCCATCCGCCCACCTGGATGAGCTGATGAGCCTCCTGGCCCAACGCCAACACGGCCACGTCACGTTCGTGGAACAGCATTTCCTGGCCGTGCTCGATCGGCCGGTGGAGTCCTCCGGCGAGCTCTTCTACGATGCCCCCGACCGGCTCGAAAAGCGCACCCTGCACCCGAAGCCCGAGACCCTCGTCCTGGAACACGGGGTGATCACGGCAAAGCGCGGCCGGCGCACGTTCACACTCGATCTGAGCAGCTACCCGCAGATCGTGCCGCTCATCGACAGCATTCGCGCCACGCTGGCCGGCGACCGTGCCTCGCTGGAGAAGATCTTCAAAGTCACGCTCGACGGCGGGCTGGATCAGTGGCAGCTGGTGCTCACGCCAGCGGACCCGGTCGTGGCGAAGTCCGTGCGCCGGATTCTCATCGAAGGCGCCCGGGACATCATCCGCTCGGTGGAGATTCAGCAGGCGGACGGGGATCGCTCGGTGTTGACCATCGGCCCCGAAGTGACGCAATGACCCGCTCCGGCGGGATCGGCACGCTGGCGTGGATCGTGTTGGTGGCTGTCGCCGCCGTCATCGTGGCGCGCGCCCACTACACCACGGACCTGTCGGCGTTCCTGCCGAGAAACCCGACCGCGCAGCAACGACTGCTGGTGGATCAACTGCGCGACGGTGTGGCATCGCGATTGATCATCGTCGCCCTCGAGGGGGCCGACTCGCACACCCGTGCACAGGTCTCCAAGGCCATGGCCGCACGCTTGCGCTCGGACCACCCGTTCGTGTCGGTCAACAACGGCGAGTCTGCCGGCACGGAGCGCGACCAGCGATTTCTGTTCGAGCACCGCTACCTGCTGAGCGATTCGGTCACGCCCCACCGGTTCAGTGTCGCCGGGCTCCACGACGCCATCGAGGACACCATCGACCTGCTCGCCTCGCCGGCGGGGCTCCTGACCAAGGACCTGCTGCCCCGCGACCCGACCGGTGAATTGGTCGAGATCGTCGGTCAACTCGGTGGCAATGCGGCGCCCCGAAGCGCGGACGGCGTTTGGGTTTCCGGCGACGGCAAGCGCTCTCTGATCGTGTTGCAGACGCGCGCGTCGGGCTCGGATACCGATGGGCAACAGTCCGCGGTCGAGGCGATCCGCAGCGCGTTCAATGCGGCGGTTGCTGCCACCGCCTCGACGACTCATCCCCAGTTGCTGATGAGCGGCCCCGGTGTATTTGCCGTCGCGTCGCGCGCGGCCATCATCAAGGAAGTTACGCGCCTCTCCATCATCAGCACCGCGATCATCGTCGTGCTCCTGCTGAGCGTGTATCGCTCCGCCACGGCGCTCCTTCTCGGCCTCGTTCCCGTCGCCTCGGGGGCGCTCGCCGGCATTGCCGCGGTCGAGCTGGGGCTCGGAGTCGTTCACGGCATTACCCTGGGCTTCGGGGTCACCCTGATTGGCGAGGCTGTCGACTATTCGATTTATCTGTTCATCCAGTCGCGGCAACAAATCGTCTGGCCCACGATTCGCCTGGGCGTGCTGACGTCGATCTGCGGCTTTGCTTCCCTGCTGCCGTCGGGCTTCTCCGGTCTGCAGCAGCTCGGTCTGTATTCCATCGCAGGACTCACGGCTGCGGCCCTGGTGACGCGCTTCATCCTGCCGGGCTGGCTCCCGCGGAGCTTCCGGGTTCGCGATCTGTCGCCCCTCGGACAGACTCTGGCCAACGTGTTACGCCGCACGCGCGGCGCACCCATCATGGTGGCCGCCCTCGCCGTTGTCTCCTTGATAGTCGTGTACACGCACCGTGCGACCCTGTGGAATCACGACCTCTCCGCCTTGAGTCCCGTTTCCCAGGCCGATCAGGATCTCGATGCCCAGCTGCGCGTCGACATCCGTGCGCCTGACGTGCGCTACATGGTGGTCGTGACTGCCGCCGACGAGGAAGCGGCACTCAATGTAGCAGACAAGGTTGGCACACAACTCAACTCACTCATCGACGCCGATGTCATTGGCGGCTTTGACAGCCCGGCCCATTATCTGCCCAGCCAGGCGGTGCAACGCTCCAGACGGGACAGCATTCCGGCTCCCGACGATCTACGCGCTCGATTGCGGAAAGCCGTTGCCGGCTTACCCGTCAGTGCGGAACGCCTCGAGCCATTTCTGGCCGATGCCGCCGCGGCACGTGCCCAACCGCTCTTGACACGCAAGGATCTCGACAACACTTCGCTCGCGACAGGATTTGACGCTCTCCTGTCGTCCGGGCCGCAACGCGGCTGGATAGCGCTGATGCCCCTGCGCGCTTCCCCGTCTCATCCTTCCTACATCGATGACGCCCGTGTTCGCAAGGCTGTGCAGGAGGCCGCACCCGGACAAGCAACCGTTCTCGACATCAAGGGCGAAGCCGACGGCCTTTATTCCACATACCTGCTCGAGGCCGTCCGACTCTCCTTGGCTGGCTTCGCCGCGATAGTGATCCTGCTGCTCTTCGCGCTGCGGTCCCCCGTGCGCACGGTTCGCGTAGTCATCCCGCTCGCGCTAGCGGTTCTCGCCGTCGTCGCCGGATTCGCAGTCTTGGGAAGGCAGCTCACTTTGCTGCACGTCATTGGCATGCTGTTGATCGTGGCCGTAGGCTCGAACTACGCGCTGTTCTTCGATCGTCGCGCGACGGACGCTCATGCGGGCTCGGTTCCGCTGACCCTGGCCTCACTGTTGATCGCGAATGTCGCGACGGTTGCCAGCTTCGGGGTGCTCGCCTTCTCCTCGGTACCGGTATTGGCCGCGCTGGGCTCGACTGTCGCGCCGGGAGCGCTGCTGGCCCTGATCTTTTCCGCCCTGCTGGCGCGCCATCTGCCGGCTACGGCAACGACCCCAGCGGGTTAGCCTGTGCGCGCGATCCTCGAGCCCACAAAACCCGGCAGCGTCGCGGCGACTCGAGTGTTGCTCCTTCCCGCCGCCTATGCCGCGCCGGAGGATTTCGTGCGTGAAGGGTTCGTGCGGGCCGCGCGCGATCGACTCCTGCCGCTGGATCTCGTGTTCGTCGAGTTGAAGCTGCAGCACCTGACCGACCGCACCGTCCTGCGCCGCCTGCGGCACGAGATCATCCTGCCGGCCCGGGCCGCGGGCTGCCTCTCGATCTGGCTCGGCGGCATCTCGCTCGGGGGCTTCGTGGCCCTGGCCTATGCGGAGCGCTATCCGCGGGAGATCGACGGGCTGTGTCTGTTTGCTCCGTATCTCGGCAACCGTATGGTGACAAACGAGATCGAGCGCGCCAACGGCGTGCACGGGTGGACACCGGGCGCGCTGGCGGACGATGATGACGAGCGTAGGATATGGCGCTATATCAAGGGGCAGCGTGACCGATCGGTGCCGTTACACTTGGGGTTTGGGCAAGAGGATCGCTTCGCGGACAGCCACCGGTTGATGGCAGCGGCGCTCGAGCCCTCGAGCGTCGACACGGTGCCGGGCGGACACGAATGGCCTGCGTGGCGGCGCCTCTGGGAGAATTTCCTCGACACGCGGTTTTCCTCGGGCAGCGCCTGATACCATGCGCGACTCCATCATGCCAAGATCGTGGCGCCCGCCGCCGCTCATCAGCGGCTCGGTCGGGCTACACTTGGCGGCGCTTGCGGCAACCGCAGTGCATCCCCGTGCGTGGCCGTGGACTTTGGGGGCGGTGCTCGCGAATCATCTGGTGCTGGCCGGTGCCGGCCTGTGGCCGCGCAGCGAGCTACTGGGATCCAACTGGACGCGCCTGCCGCTACGACCGGCCACGCGCGGCGCGGTTGCGATTACCATCGACGATGGCCCGCATCCTGACATCACGCCGCAAGTGCTGGAGATCCTCGACGAACACGGAGCCAAAGCTACGTTCTTCTGCGTCGGGGAAAAAGTGCAACGGTACGCGGAGCTGGCGCGGGAAATAGTTCGTAGAGGGCACGTCATAGAGAACCACTCACAGCGGCACCGTCACACCTTCTCGCTTCTCGGCCCCCGCGGCCTGTCGATCGAGATCACGCGTGCGCAGGAAAGCATCGGCGCGGCGGTCGGCGTGCTTCCGGCGTTCTTTCGCGCCCCCGCCGGCCTGCGCAACCCGTTTCTCGATCCCGTGCTGACCCGGCTCGGCCTGCAACTTGCCAGCTGGACCCGGCGTGGGTTCGACACCGTGAGCCACGATGCCGCAGCGGTGTTGACGAAGCTGACTCGAAACCTGGGAGAGGGCGATATTCTGCTCCTGCACGACAGCGTACCGGTCATTCTCGAAGTCCTCCCGGCGCTGCTGACCGCCGTGGCACAGGCGAGCCTGCGGCCCATCACCTTGCGGGCGGCACTGACATGACGCCGCTGGTGCTGAGTCACTTCACGGCTACGAGCTGCATCGGCCGCGGCCTGCGCGCGACGCTGGCCGCGATCGAGGCGCAGCGCACGGGACTGGCGCCCTGTCATTTCGAAACGGTCGAGCTCGACACCCACGTGGGCGAGGTCCCCGGAATAGACGAGGAGCGCATACCCGAGCGGCTGAGCGAGTTCAATTGCCGTAACAACCGCCTCGCCCACCTCGCCCTGCATCAGGATGGCTTCGCTGCCGCGGTCGAAGCCGCGGCGGCACGCTT
>DASZVD010000450.1:0-20172 GCA_035547375.1 Steroidobacteraceae bacterium | reverse complement strand
TCGAGATCGTGGCGGATGCGAATGGGGTCGGTAATCCGGTGATGCGCCGTCAGATGAAACGGGATCTCGGTGGCGCCGCCACCGTCCATATCCACCTTGTAGAGCTTGCCCTTGCCCCAGATCGCCACATGACGACTGTCGGGAAACCAGCCGAAGTGCGGATAGTAGTTGGCTTGCAGCTCATACGAGGCCTGCAGGTCGCGATCGAGGCCGTCATATACCGCACGCTGGGCGTTGTTCTGCAGGTCGACGACGAACAGGACAGTCTTGTCCATTACTCTACGAACGAACGCCACCCGCTTTCCGTCGGGCGAGACCTGCGGATCGAGCGCGCCGCCCCACCCGCTCGCGATCTCTTCGATTGCGCCGGTCTTCAGATCACGCCGTTTCACCGCATAGTTGATGTGATTGGCGTCGACGTAGATCTGGAAGCCCTTTTCCAGGCGCTCGGTGTAGTAAATGTAACGACCGTCACGTGACAGTGACGGCTCGGAAACATCGCGATGGCTGGGCGGTGTCGGAACCATGACGCGGCTGCCGCCGAGAACGTCGAATGAGCGTATCTCGGAAGTGAAGCGCGCGGGATAGCGCCCCTCGACATATTCGCCGGCCAGGGTGTTGCCGTCGGCGCCCCAGGCCGCCGACAACAGCATGTTGTCCGTCTCGTGTGTGATCTGGCGGGCATCGGTGCCGTCGGGGTTGGAAATCCAGGCGTTCTCGGCTCCGCTCGCGTCACTCAGGAAAAGGAGCTTCCGCCCGTCCGGGCTGAAGCTCGGAGTGCGTTGCATCGCGGGACCGCCCTGCACCAGGGTCGCCTCGCCTCCGGTTACCGGCAGCGAGTAGATATCCCCCAGCAGGTCGAAGACGAGGGTCCGGCCGTCCGGACTCACGTCCACGCTCATCCAGGTTCCTTCGCTCGTCGCAAAGGTGATCTCGCGCTCGGGCTGGCCGGTGTGTGTAACATCCCAGGCCGCCGCCGGAGCCGCGAGCGCAGCTCCGGCCACCATCGAGAGAATGAGCCGCGCACGCCGCTCGAGCCACGTTTGCACGATATCGCCCCTAGAGAACATTGTGCCTTCGCTCGACCTTCACGTGAGTGAGCCGCAACGCACGCAGCAAGGGGCGTCGAAGCAACAGCAGCAGCGCGGTGCCGCTCCCCGCAACGAGCGCGTGCATGCCCCAGAACGCGGCAGGCCCGAGCGGCTCGTAGAAACGTGCGAGCCGCCCGCTCAGAATTCCACCGACGAACAGCCCAAGGTAATAAGCGCCGGCGATCATGCCGTTCACCGAGGGAGGAGCCGCACGCGTGACCAGTGCGAGCGCGACCGGTGCGGCATAAAGATACGAGAGCGCGGTAAAGAAATGGAACGCCACGGCCCAGCCAAGCCCCGCTTGTCCGTCGTGCGCGGTGAGTTGGCCCGCCGTGAGCAGCACGTAGGCCACCACGAAAAAGCCGCAGCCCAATGCTATTTTGGAGAGATCGCCCGGCTCCGCCGCGCGCTTCGCCTGAGATTGCCAATAAATGACGACGAGCGGCGCGAGGAGCAGCACCGTCAGGGAATCGAGAGACTGGAACCACGTTACCGGCACTGTGCCGCCGAATGCGCTCCGGTCGACATGATCCCGCAGCCAGAGTGGATAAACGTTCCACACCTGCGCCTGTGCCGTCCAGAAGAGCGACGTAATGGCGAGCACCACGAAGATCGCCACCAGGGCGCGCCCATCGCCCGGTTGCAGCGGCGGCGCCTTCTGGCGTTGCCCCATGATCTGCTCGGGTGGGAGATAGCGCGAGCCCGAGAGATAGATCGCAATCCCGAGCAGCATACCGATGCCGGCCGCGCCGAAGCCGTAATGCCAGCTGTAGAGCTCCCCCAGGGTCCCGCACACCAAAGGCGCAACGAACGCACCGACATTGATAGCAGTGACGTAAACCGTGTACGCGCCGTCCCGGCGACTATCGTCGCGCGCGTAGAGGTTCCCAACTTGCGCGGCGAGATTGCCCTTGAGCAGCCCGGAGCCGACGATGAGCGCAGCCAGGCCCGGCAGGAAGGTGGCGTCGAAAGCGAGCAGGAAATGTCCTATCGACATGAGGACCGCCCCGAGGAGCACGGCACGCCGGCGTCCCGTGAGTCGGTCTCCAACCAGCCCGCCCGCGACGGGCGTGAAGTACACGAGAGCCACGTACAGCCCAAAGAGGGTCGAGGCCAGCTCTTGGATCGACAGGGTCCCGAGCACGCTTTCGAGGCCGGCACGCAGGCTCGACAGGCCGACGACGCGCTCGAGAGTGCCCGGCTCGAGCAGGTGCCCCGTCATGTAGAGCATGAGAAGCGCCTGCATGCCATAGAACGAGAATCGCTCCCAGGCCTCGGTCAGCGCGATATAGGCGAGGCCACGCGGGTGGCCGAGGAATTCCGGCCGCGGACGGGCCGCCGGGGCAGGGGCTGGGGACTCGATGGCGGCGCTCATACAGGGTGGGATCCGGCCGACGATAGCATCGTCGATCTGTATACGCGCGCCGGTCCTTCCCCATGGTTGCCAATGAAGCGACACGCGGTGAGCTACGGTCACCAGGGGGGCCGGCCCTCCCAACCGTCGTCGGCTGCACGGGCTCGGTGTATGTCTGCAGGATGGCCCGGCGGTGCCCCGCTCGCCTAGCGGGACGAGGGCCGCTCGTCCGCGAACCATTGCACCGGAAAGGGCACGTTCCGCGGCCACAGCTCATCGAGCGTATTCGCATCGTACAGCCGGCCGTTCTTCATCACGGCCGCCAGAGCCCGGCTCTTTCGGATATCCGTGCGCGGGTCTTCGTTCAGGATGACGAGATCGGCGAACTTGCCTGCCTCGATGCTGCCGAATTCCGCCGCCCGCCCGATCGCCTCCGCGCCGCCGATGGTTCCGGCGCGCAGTGCCTCGAGCGGGGTCATGCCACCTTGCACGTAGGCCTCCATTTCCCAGTGGAAGCCTACCCCGGGAATCTCGCCATGCGAGCCGACCGCGACCACCCCACCGGCTCGCTGAATCCTGCCCAGGTCCCCGCCGATCGTCGGGTAAAGCATCGTCATCGGGTCGGTCCAGGGACGCGTGAGCGCTTCCTGCGCCGCCACGCTATAGGGACGGAAGCGCATGAACTTCGGATCGGTCAGTGGCCGGTCGTGTGCGACGAAATCGTCCTGCGCGGCTGGGCCGCCGTTCGCGATCTGCAGCGTCGCGTCGTAGCTCGTCCGGCTGCGCGCCACGAGCTCGATCACATCGCGATAGAGCTGCGTCGCGAGCGAGTGCTCGTTACCCGAATAGCCGTCCATGATCTGAGTGAGATCCAGCTTCAAGGACAGCGAGCCCTCGGTGGTGGGCATCATGCCCATTTCCGCCGCTGCCTGCGCGAGCCATTCGCGTTGGCGGCGGTTGCCTATCAAATACTCTTTGATGTTGTGTGTACGATAGTGATCGCGGTAGCGCCGCAGAACGGCGCGCGCATCCTCGATGGAGGCGATGCGATTGTAGGAGAACAGCGCTGTCCCCGTGCTCGGCACCCTGGAGCCTGTGATCAATCCGGCATCGTTCAAGTCCTGGTAAGCGAACATGTCGATGCTGAGCGTCGACGGATCGAACGATGTCGTCACCCCGTCCGCCAACCTCGCAGCGAAGCCCCAGGGTTGCAGTGTCAACACATCACGCCGAATATCGGCGACGTGGTCGTGGACGTCAATGAATCCGGGCAGGATGGTCTTTCCCGAGACATCGCGCACCGTTGCATCCGCCGGCACCCGCAGTGAGCCGGCCGGTCCTGCTGCGACGATGCGGCTGTCACGCACCAGAATGTCCGAATTCTCGATTACCTCGTCGCCGCGCATGGTCACAGCACGCGCGCCGTGCAACAGCAACGTTCCTTTAGCGACATCCCGAGGCACCGTGACCACCGCTTCGAACGCCTTCGTGCCGTGCCCAACGCGCGGCGGGTCCGCCGTCCAGCTCGGGCGATCCGCAGGATTCAAGTGCACGTCCGCGAATGAGCGGCGATAGAACGTCGAGCCCACCGCCCACGTGATCGTTTTCCCGCCGTCAGCCCACTCGAAGAAATCCGCGCCGACATCGGTGATGCGCCGGTGCTGAACGCCGGGCCGCGACAGATCGAGGGGTTGCCCGGGAGGCGGTGCCTGCACCACGTGGAGCTGTTGGGCAATCAGCGCAAGCACCCAGCGCCCGTCCGGGCTGATCCGGCTGTCGTCCGCCACCGCGGTGCGGTCCATGAAGTACCAACCCGGTCCACGCACCTCCACCGCCGGCTTCGTGACGCCGCTCTCGAGATCAACGGCGGTCAGGCCATTCGCGGTGAGCACGTAGACCGTATCATTCGACGGGCCGAAGTGCGGCTTGCCCCCGAGGCGTCCGGAATACACGACGCGCGCGGCGCCCGTGGGCAGTGGCAATTCAATGAGCTCGGCGTCCCGGACCTGACCGAACTCCATCACCAGGTTGAGCCGGCCCCGGTTGCTGGATCGCACAGCCAGCACTGACTTGCCGTCTCGTGTGAAGACCGGCCGTGTGTAGAACGCGGGCCCGGTGGTGAGTTGTTTCGGCGGCGTATTCCCGGCGGCCGGCGCCATCCAGATCTGCCCCGCCTCTTTTGCGGTCCACGTGATGAAGACGATCTCGCGGCCGTCGGGCGACCAGCTGGGATGAAACTCGGGCGTCTCGAACGAAGTCAGCCGGTGCGGCTTCGAACGGCCATCCAAGGGCATCACGTAAACATGGCCCAGCGCGGAGAAGGCCAGCTGTTTGCCGTCGGGTGACTGTTCGGGCGTTTGAATGAGACGCGCGCGGACCGGGCCTGTGTCCTGCTTGATCGCCACGCGGGTCAGGGGCCCGAGCTCGATATCGACGGACGCCGTGAACGGAATCTGCGTGGGAGCGCCACCGGATATCGCAAGCCGTTCCAACTTGCCGTTGCAGCTGAGGATGAGCGCCGTGCCGTCCCGCGTGAAGGTGTAGCGTGGCACCAGATCCTGCCAGCTCTGCGCTTGCATCTGGTCGTGCTGGATCGGGAACGCCAGCCAACGGTCGTCGCCCGTGGCCAACTCGCGCAGCCGCAGTCCGGTCCGACCCTCGACACGCGTCGCGTAAGCGAGCCACTTGCCGTCGGGAGACAACACGGGCCGGAAGTACGGGATGGGCCAACCCTTCTTCGACGGCCCGCCGGGCTCGGGCAGCAGGGTCTCTTCGGCACCGCTGGCGATATCACGCCGTACGATGGACCAGTCACCGCCGTCCGAAGTACCCGTACGGCGCGCAAAATAGAGCTCACGCCCATCCGGCGAAACGACCGCGCCGAGAGTGCCGATGCCGTTACTGCGCGCCTGTCCGGCCGACCTGACCGGCACGACCAGCGTCTCTTTGCCGTCCAGGTCATAGCGCCACAGCTCATAGTTGTCGACCGACCAGGAAAACCGGCTGACGTAGAGCGACTTCCCGTCAGGGCTCCACGTAGGAGACACGAGCACCGTATCGTCGTCGCCGAAACTGATCTGGCGCGGCTGCGTGCCGTCCGGGTGGACCAACCAGACATTCTCTGCTCCGGAGCGATCGCTCAGAAAAGCGATCCACCGGCCGTCCGGCGAGTACGTGGGCTGTGAATCGAACGGCAAGCCGTGTGTAATCGCCCTTGCGTGCCCACCGGATACGTCCAGGGTGTACAGATCGCCAAGCAGATCGAACACGATCTGACGTCCATCCGGCGACAGGTCGACCGACATCCAGGTCCCCTCGTCCGTGTCGAACGCGATGTGTCGTGTTGGTTTGAGCGGAAGTGTCTGGCCGGCGGGCTGTCGCGGCCGCGGTCCAGGAAAGGTCTCGTCACCAGCGGCCTGGCTGGCCTCACTCGACTGGGCCAGGAACGGCAACACGTCCTCAGGCTCCTGGGCCAGCGCGGCTTGGGCCACCACCAGACAGAGAGCGAAGCAAAGATTTCTCATGGCTTGGCCAGCCCCGCCTTCGACATATACCGATCCCGCAGACGCGTCTGGCGCGTAACGAGGGACACTTCCTTACCCCTGATGAGGACGGTCACGGGTGCCGATGCAGGCTCGAGCGGATCACCGTCCCATACCACGAGGTCAGCATCCTTGCCCGCCGCGAGCGTGCCGCAATGAGCGGAGATTCCCCAGATCTGTGCCGGCACCAGAGTGATCGAGCGCAGTGCGTCGATGTAGGGGAGTCCGTTGGCTACCGCCAGACCCGCGCCTTCTCGCAGCGAAAGGCCGGCGTGATAACTCTGATGGATTCCCGCACGCACAGCGGTCGCGACAGTGACGCCGGCACCGTGCAGCAGCGCTGCATTGTCCAAGCGCGCGCCGAGCTCATCGAAATTCGCCGGAAGATTGTCCTGCGGATCGACGACGACTGGAATTCTCGCCGCCGCCAATGCATCGGCAACCATCCACGCATCGGCGCCGCCGATGATGATCACGTGCAACGAATAGTCCGCCGCCAACTTGATCGCCTGACGCAGGTCGGACTCCCTGTTGGTCGAGAGGGCCAGCGGCTCCTTGCCGCTCAGCACCGGCTCGAGCGCCAGGATCTCCGGCGTACCCGTGGTCGCACCGGCCGGCGCGGCAAGGGAGGTCTTCGCGGAGTCCAGTGTCCGTCGCAGCTCCTCCCATTGCGCGGCGCGCGAGCCGCCATCCCGGCGCCCGCCTATGGAGACGAAGACACCGATTCCGGGGTGCTCGAGCACATCGCCGGAATCGCTCAGCCGCAGGAGAGCCCCCAAGCCCGCGAACGGTGGGACGCCGCTGGCCGTCGGATAACTGATGGCACGAGTCAGTCCATCGGCGCGAGCGAGCTGGATGAGTGCCGAGTCCGGATTGATCGCATACTGGATGTCGAAGCCGGCGCCCAGCGAGCTGACTTTCGTGCCGGTATCGACCGTCTCGGTCGCGGCGGAGACCTCGATGAGTCCGAGGTGTGTCGCGGGATGTATCAGCCCCGGCGTCACGGGACGACCTTTTGCATCGATCACACGCGCCCCTGCAGGCGCCGCCGCGCCGGCAACGACGGACACGATCTTCCCGTCCTTCACAATCACCGTGGCGTTCTCGACCGGTGTATCTCCCGTCAGCGTCCACACCTTCCCGTGGATGATCGCGATCGAGCCCCGCGCCGCCATGCTCTGCGCTGGCGGGCTCTGCGCTGGCGGGCTCTGCGCTGCCGGACCCTGCTCAGGCGGACCCTGCTTCGCCTGGGCGGCAGCGCCGACAAACAACAGCGCCCACAACGTGAGAGAGCGCTTCATCGGCGTGCTCCTTCACCGGCCTCGGGCCGCCCCAGGAGAAGATCGGGTCCCTGCACGCGCTTCGGTTTCGAGCGGTCGTACGCGAGCGCGCCATCAATGAAAACCTGATCGGCCTTCGTGTAGATCGAGAAGGGATCACCCGACCAGATCACCACGTCCGCGTTGCGGCCGGACGCCAGAGTACCGATGCGATCGTCGAGACCCAACAGCCGGGCCGGCGTGCTGGTGATCCAGCGAATGATATGTTCGGGCGGCATATCGAGGCCCGCGCGTCGGCCAGCAGCGGCCGCCTTCGCGGCCTCGATCGCGAGCCGTTGCCCCACGGTCGCGGAGTCCGAATGCATGACCACACACCCGCCGGCGGCGTCGACGATAGCGGCGTTCTCGCGTATCGCATCGACCAGCTCCATCTTGAAGCCCCACCAGTCCGACCAGACCGCCACGCAAGTACCGGCTTTCTTCAGCGGCCCGACGATCTTGTAAGCGTCGGTCGCGTGATGGAAGGCCCGAATACGGAAGCCGAACTCGGCCGCTACGTCCATCATGGTCGTCATGTCACCGGCGCGATAGCAGTGCATGTGCACGCCGATGTCACCCGTCAGAACCGCGGCCAGCGTATCGAGCTTGAGATCGCGCGCGGGCGGCGTCGCGCGCACGCCGGATTCATAGTCGCGCCATTCCTGCAGATACTCCTGCGCCTTGAAGAAGGCTGCGCGCACCAGCGCCACCTCCCCCTGCCTGCTGTTGGGAGCGCGGCCCTTCTCGCCGAAGTAACTCTTGGGATTCTCGCCGCAGGCCATTTTCAAACCCTGACCCGCGCCCGGAAACTTCATGGCGTAGACATCCGCCGCCGGCACCGGCTTCACGATCACGGAGCGGCCGGAGAACAACGGAGTCGAGCCGGGCAGGATCTGCAGCGTGGTGACCCCGCTGCTCAGGGCCGCCGCGAACGCCGGATCCTGTGCATTCACCGCGTGCTCGATCCAGGTATCCGCGGCGTTGGGATCACTCAACTCGGCGACATCCGAGCTGTCCTCCTCGGACGAAGTGCCGGGAATCGGGTAGACGCCGTCATGACTGTGGATGTCGATGATGCCGGGGGTGACCCACCGGCCGTGCGCATCGATGACGGTGGCACCCTGGGCTTTGAGTCCGCGACCGACGGCAACGATCTTGCCGTCGCGCAGGAGCACGTCGCCGCCGTCGAGCCGCTGTCCGGCGCCATCGAGAAGGGTGGCGCCGGTAATCAACGTGTCGGTGCGGGGTAACGGCTTGTAAGTGCTCGGATACGGATCGTCGGCAAACGGCAGCGGGGTACGGGCTGGCTCGGCTTCGGCGGGAGTCATGGCTGCAACGAAGACCACGGCAACCATCAGCCCCGCTCTCATCCGGCTCACGCGGCACTCCCCTCGACGAATCGCTCCTTTCCGCCCACGACGGTTCTCAATACCCGGGTACCCGTGATCTGCCGCGGATCGATCTCGAGCAGGTCACGGTCGAGGACCACGAAGTCCGCGAGATAGCCGGGTCTCAGGCGTCCCAGGCGATCCTCCTGGAATCCGGCGTAGGCATTCTCCGCCGTGTAGGCGATCAACGACTGCTCCACGCTGATCTTCTGCTCGGGGATCCAGCCGTTGGGGTTGGCTCCATCAATGGTCTGGCGCAGCACCGCCGCGGCAATCCCGGTCAACGGCGCGAACGGCGCGACCGGCCAGTCGGAGCCGAAACAGACATGGGCTCCCGTATCGATCAGCGACTTGAAAGCATAAGTGCCCTTCAGCCGCTCGGCGCCGAGTCGTTGGATAGCCCAACGGCCGTCGTCGATCGCGTGATAGGGCTGTACGGAGGCAATGACGTTCTGCCGCGCGAATCGCGGGATCGCCGCGGGTGTCAGGCTCTGCGCATGCTCGATGCGGAAGCGGCGGTCGCGCGGCCCGTTGGACTTGGCAATGGCTTCGTAGAGGTCGAGCACATCATCGTTCGCTTCATCGCCGATGGCGTGCAGGCTCACGTTCAAGCCGTGCCGATCGGCATCGGTCACCCACTTGCGCAGGTTCTCCAGCGTATTCACCCGGATGCCGCGCGTGCCGGGCATGTCGTTATAAGGCTGGTGGAACAGCGCGGTGCGCGATCCCAGGGATCCATCGGCCAGCGCCTTCAAGCCGCCCCAGCGAACCCAGTCGTCGCCGCGGCCATCGCGCTTGATGATGTCCGCGAGCTTCTCCCAGTCCGACAGCGGCACGAAGGAGAAGAAGCGCATGTCGGTCTCGCCCTTCGCTCGCAAGCGCAACAGGGCGTTGTGCGTATCCCAGTCGAGCCCCATCGAGTGCGCCTGAGTTACACCGTTGCGCAGGCCATGCTCGATACCGACCCGCATCATCCGTTCCACCGTTGCATCGCTCGGCGGGGGGATGACGCGCTGGACGAGCGTCTTACCCTCGTCGATCACAACCCCGGTAGGCTCTCCCTTCGCATCACGGATGATCCGACCACCCGCCGGCTCAGGCGTATTGCGATCGATGCCGGCGAGCTTCAAGCCCACGGAATTCACCAGCCACGCGTGCTGATCCAGCCGCGCCAGAGCGACTGGAGTCTGCGGTGTCACGGTGTCGATCCATTCGCGGGTAGGCAACGCTCCACCCCACAGCTCCGCGTCCCAATTGCCGCCGAGCAACCACTCGCCCTTCGGCAACTGCTTCACAGCGTCTGCCACTCTGCGCGCGAACTCCTCGCGGGTGCTGGTGTGGCGCAGATCCGGGGGAGTCAGGGTCGCGGCAGCGAGCAGGAAGTGCACATGACCATCGACGAACCCTGGCGCCACGAACGCGCCTTTGAGATCCACGACTCGTGTTTTCTTGCCAATCCGCTTTCGGACCGATCCCTCACCCACCGCCGCGAGGCGCGTGCCGAGGATGCCGATCGCGGTAGCCGGCGGCGCGTGAGGCACGCCGGTCCACACACGACCGTTCACGTAGGCCGTATCCAACTCCCCGGTGGCGGCCGGCAGCCGTCGCGGACCCGCTGTCGCGGCCGCCGCGGCGGCCAGTGCAAGAAACTCACGGCGATTGGCGATCATGAATTGAAGTCCTTCATCCAACGCACCAGCTCGGGATTGTCCAGGCCGGCCAGCAGCTCGGACAGCGTCCGGGGCGACTCGTCCTGTCCCAGTTTGAAACGGCCCTTGCCGGTGCGCACGTGGGCCCGAAAGGCGATGATCCTACTCACGAGCTGGGCATAACGCTCGCCCATTCGCGCGATCGTCCAGGGGTCGCGGCGGTCCCGCTCCATCCGCGTCACGAGCTGCTCGAGCGCGGCATCGTTCTCCTCGGGCCGGAATTCCACCTCGACATCGAATTGCGCGGTAGCGTAATTCCAGGTCGGCGCCCAACGCGGCTGACTCACGAGCTCCGGCGAGATGTAGCCCTGCGGCCCGCTGAAAAGAATCGTGGCGCGCGGTGCGGCCCGCAACAGGGCCACCTGGGGATTGCTCGAGGCGAAGTGGCCGATCAGGGCGCTGACCCGTCCGCCGGCATCGGTCTCCGCCAGCAGCGGCAAGGGCGTGGCGCCGAAACCGGCGCCACTCGAGCAAACGACCCAGGCCAGCGGATACTCCTCGATCAGGCGCAGGACATCCGCTTCCGAGCGGGGCTCGAAGCTCATGTTCAGAGATCGAGCGACAGAGACAGAACGACCGTGCGCGGCGCACCCATCACGAGATAGTTCGCGCCCGACGCTCCGCCGACGGCGGCCCAGTAACCCTTGTCCGTTACGTTGTCTACATTCAGGCGCGCCGTGAGCAGCTTGTCGGCCAAAGTGAACGAGTAACGGGCACCCAGGTCGAGACGGGTCCAGGACGGTACGGTCAGGGTGTTGGCTACGTCGGCATACTGCGAGCTCGTGTACACGACTCGGCCATCCACCGTGAGTCCGTGCAGGGCCGAGACGTCCCATTCGAGTCCGACATTGACCGAAGTCTTCGGAATGCCGAGTACCTGGTTGCCATCGTAGAGGTCGCCGGTCGTCTTCGGAGTGGTCGCATCGACGTAAGTCGCTCCACCGAGCACCCGCAGCCCCTTTGTGATTTCGCCGTAGGAGCTGAATTCGAAACCCTGGTTGCGCTGCTCGCCGCCCTGGCTGAAAACACTTCCGATGACGATCGTGGTGGGCTCGGTGATCTTGAACACCGCCAGCGTACCGCCGATCGTGCCATGGTCGTACTTGGCGCCCACCTCGTACTGCTTGGAGCGGTAGGGCGAGAATACTTCGCCCGAGTTCGAAATGACCGTCGAGCCGGACTCCACAGGCGCCACCGCGCCCTGCACCAGGCCCTCGATGTAGTTCGCATACAGCGAGACGCCGGTCCACGGCTTGAACAGCAGGCCGCCCACCGGAGTGAGCGCGCTACGGTCGTAACTCGAATTCCGATCTCCGGTGTTGTAGTCGAAGCTGTACTGCTGGATGCGCTGCTCGCGGACGCCGACCGTGAGGAAGACCCGATCGTCGAGGATCGACATGATGTCCGCGATGGCAGCACTCTCGGTCTTCGTCAAGTTGGTGGTCAGGGGCTGCAGCAGCACGCCGCCCGTGAAGAAATTGGCGTCGGGGGGCGCTACGTCGTACGGGTTGTAGAGGTTGCCCGCGAAGCCGGTGAAGCTGGAGAACGCATACGAATTCTTCGAGTTCAGCTCGAAGATCGAGCCGGAGGCGCTCATCTTGTGCTTGACGAGCCCGGTCTCGAACTCGCCGCGCACACCGACCTCGCTGGTGGTGATGAGATCCTTGCGATAGTTGTCGAACCGATAGGACGACGTATCGCCGGAGTCGTCGATGACGGTCGGGTTGGCGAGAATGTTGTGCTCGCTGCCCTTGCGCAGACCGGTCGCGGCCCAGACTTTGAAAGTGTCGGTGAAGTTGTACTCGCCGCGAGCGACACCGAAGAAATCGTGCTCCTCGGTGTACGTCCACGGCTGGGCGAAGTTGGTCGCCGCATCCGGCGCCGATGGAACGCTCGTCGTCGGCGTGACGCTCGGACGGGGGGCGTCGATATGATGGTCCTGAAAGCCGAGATCGACCGAGGCTTTGAATTTATCGCTGCGGAAGTCGGCGCCGATCGACGCCATGGTCAGTTTCCGCTGCTCGTCATCCACAGAGTCCTGGCCATCGCGATGCGCGAAATTCACGCGCACACCGAACTGCCGGTCATCGCCGAAGCGGCGCGACACGTCGGCGGCTCCGTACGCCTCGTTATGGTTTTCCCAGCCCACGGTGAGCCGGGTGATGTCCTGGTCCGAAGCACGCTTCGGAACCAGGTTGAAGGACCCGCCGACGCCGCTACCACCGGGGGCGGCGCCGTTCAGAAACGTGTTGGCGCCGCGGAACACCTCCACACGCTCCAGGAACTCGGCAGCCACATACTGGCGCGGCAAGAGGCCATACAGGCCGTTGTAGCTCATGTCGTCCGAATAAACGGGGAAGCCGCGGACGATGTACAACTCCTGAAAGTTGCCGTATCCGCGCGAGACGCGCACGGCCGGGTCGGATTGCACGACGTCGGCTACGCTGCTCGCCTGTTGGTCACGAATGAATTCCGCGGTGTAGTCCGTCGCGTTGAACGGCGTATCCATCATGTCGAGGTTGCCGAAGAGGCCGATGCGGCCGCCGCGGGCAACCTGGCCGCCGGCGTAGTCCGCGGGTAACTCGACCTGCGAACCGTTGGCCGTGACGACGACGGTATCGCGAACAGTCTTGTCATCCGATGACGATTGCTCCGCCGTCTGGGCGTAAGCGCCCTGTACGGCCAGCGCACAGGCCACCGCCATACCCACGAGTGTGGCGCGCTTACCACGCAAAACGAAGTGACCGGATGATGCGACCATAAGCCCTGAGCTCCTGTTATTCGAGTAAACGGTGACAACACAGCCGCTGCCGTCTCTTTATGGCTACCCATCTTCACCGGACCTGGCGTATCGAAAACATCCAATATCGATACATGAAGGGGTCCAACGGCCGGGGCGGGGCCGAACGCGTCGCACCCCGGCGCGGCCCGGGCGACCTTCAGCCCATCAACTCGCGGCCAACCGCCGGATGCCTTCGCGGGCTTCTTCCTCGGTGAGACTGGCGAACCCGAGCCGCAGTCCGCGCGGCGCGTCGGGGCGTGTCATGAACGAGCGCGAAGGTGCGATCCAGACACCCGCACCCGGCGCCCGCGATTCGATGCGATCCAAGGCTTTCAGATCGCTGAATCGCAGCCAGAAAGCCAGGCCGCCGTGCGGAATGTCGAAACCGGCCACGGCGGTCATCTGCTCGGTCAACGTCGCGGCGAATGCCTTGCGGCGCTGCGCGTAGATCTGCGTAACCTTGCGGACGTGGCGCCGCACTTCGCCCGTCTCGATGAGATCGGCCGCGGCGTCCTCGGTGAGCGTGTTACCCATGCTGTCCAGCAGCATCACCTGCTGTGCCAGCGAGTCGACGACCTTCGGCGGAGCGACGATGTAACCGATGCGCAGGGCGGGCAACAGCAGCTTCGACAGCGACCCGACGTAAAGCACACGCTCCGGCGCGTAGGCCGCCATGGGCAGCAGCGGCTGCGACTCGAAGTGAAACTCGTGATCGTAGTCGTCTTCGATGACGGCGAAGGCAAACTGGCGCGCGAGGTTCAGGAGGCGCAACCTGCGGTCCGGCTGCAGCGCAACCGTTGTCGGAAACTGGTGATGCGGCGTCAGAAAGATCGCGCGGACGCGGTGCGCACGGCACATTCGCTCGACGTCATCGACGTTGACTCCCTGCTTATCGAGTCCTACCGGCAGTATCTTTGCGCCGCAGTCCTCCAACACGGCGACCGCGGCCTGATAGGTGAGCGACTCGACGATCACCGCGTCACCCGGCCGCAATAACACGCGGGCAGCCAGGTAAACGCCCATCTGGCTGCCCCGGGTGATGCAGACATTGTCGGCATTCGCCATGACGCCGCGCTGCGTTCGCAACATCGTGGCAATCGCCTCGCGCAACAGCACGGAGCCGCGCGGATCACCGTACAACAGGCGGTTTTCACGCCCGGCGCGCTGCACGGCGGTCCGATAAGCACGGGCCAGCAGGTCCGTGGGAAAGAGACGGCCGTCCGGCGAGCCTTCATCGAGCTTCAGGTCCCAACTGCGGTCGGGCAGCCCGGCGGCCTCCTTGAACGGATATTCCGCGGCGGCGGTGGCCGTGGACGCGAGCTTGAGGCGCTTCTGCGCACGTGCCCCGGTGTCCGGCAGGGAGGTGGCGACGATCGTGCCGCGCGTGCCGGAGGACGCGAGCCAACCTTGAGCGATGAGATCCTCGTAAGCGAGGACGATCGTCTTGCGGTTCACGCCGAACGCGGCCGCCAGCTCGCGGCTGCTCGGCAGGAACGTGCCCGGCAGCAGGCGGCCGCGCTGAATCTCGTGAATCAGCGCGTGAATGATCTGCATGTACAGGGGGGTCGCGCTGTTGGGATCGATTCGTTCCGCCAGCAGCATTTTCCACGGACGCAGCATCAGTTTCCCGTCGACACCGAGGTTCTCGTCGACACCAGGGCATTAATGATAATGAGAATCACTATCATTAGCCAGCTGGACCCGTTATATCGCGATAGTTTGCACTATGCGCCGGTCCAACCAAAAAATGGAAGAGGCGCTGCCTCAGCGCGGCTTGCGGCGGACCAGCCAGAGACGGATGCCGAACACCCCGATCACGAGCAGCGCGATGCCGGTCGCCAGCAGCAGCAGCCGGCCGCCGAGCCCCCCGATCTCCCCGGTGTGGATGGGATAGATAGAGTCGTAGAGCGCACGCCCCACAGATGCGGCCTGCGCCGGATATTCCCGCAAGATCGAGCCGTCCGCGGTGCTCACGAACACTGTCGTCGTTCCAAACACTCGCGATATCTCGCCCGGAGCGTGCACGCGCACGCAATACCAGGCATGGCCGTCCGCCGGCATTGTCAGCGCAGTCAGTGTCGAGCCCGGGAAGCGCGCGAGCGCAATATCGAGCGCCCGCGCCGGAGAAACCGCGGAGCCGACGGGCGCATCGACCGGCAGCGGATGGGCGAGCCCGAAGGCGTCCTCGATGTCATCATCGAACTGCAGCAGGACTCCTGCGGCCGCGACAATCAACAGCGGAATCGCGATCCACAGCCCGAGCGTGCGGTGCAGGCCGTAGAACCGCGCGACGGCGTTGCGCGTGGGACGCAATGTCAGCACCTGCTTCCACTGACCTGCTCGCGGCCACGCGAGCTTCAGGCCGAGCACCACGTTCGTTATCAACAGCAAACCGCTGACGACGATGATCCACTTGCCCGCCGGGCCAGCGAGCAGCGATGTGTGCAGTGGCGTCAGCATCCTGATGAGTCCGCCGTTCGCAAGTGTCCCGTGCTCGGGGCCGTCACGCAGTGCGCGGCCCGCCGCATCGACGCGCATCGCCCGATCAGTACCCGCCGTGCCGGTGTAGAAGATCTCGAAGCGGTCGGCCGCGAAGTTGGTCACCCACAGCGATGAGACTTTGCCACCGCCCTGCTCGATCGCCTGAATGCGCTCGCCCAGGCCCGCGGTTTGCAGCGGGACGGACGGGCCTCGCACCGAGGCGTTGTCGATTTCCTGGCGGAAAGTCAGGGCGACGCCGGTGAGTGCCTGGACCATCCAGAACACTGCGGCAAACAACCCGAGGAGGCGGTGGAATTTCTTGATCGTCATCGAAGGGTGGCGAGACTGCCTTGGCGCAGCGCCGAATGCAACTGCCCACAAAAAGATACAAGCTCGGCCCGCCCGCGGCGCGGCTCGCGACGGGCGCCGCTTACGGAAACTTTACGCCGCGGTGATTGCTGCCGTTACTCCACCGCGTGAGGCTGTCATCCCGCCGAGCCGGCCAACTGCCGCAACGCCTGCTCGAAGACTTCCGGCGGCTGACCGCCCTGGATCAGGTGCCGGTCGTTGATGATGATGGACGGAACGGCGCTGATGCCCAGCCGCCGATAGTGCTCTTCGCGCTCCCTGACCTCCGTGGCATATTCGCCCGAAGCCAACACCTGTTGCGCTCGCGCGGGATCCAAGCCCGCCTCGCGCGCGGCATCAACGAGCACGGCGTAGTCTCCGGGATCGCGTCCGTGCGTGAAATACGCCACAAACAAAGCGTTTTTCAGCTCGTGTTGGCGCCCCTCGATTTCCGCCCAGTGCAGCAGGCGGTGCGCATCGAATGTGTTGTAGATCCGCGTGCGCTTGTCCATGTTGAAAGTAAATCCCAGCTCCGCGCCGCGAGCCCGGATCATCTCCTGATTGCGCGCGAAATCCGCCGGCTCACCGCCGTACTTGCGCGCGACGTGCGCGGCGATATCCTCACCCCCGAGCGGCATTTGCGGGTTGAGCTCGAACGGCTGGAAGTGCAGCTCGACCGCGAGATCCGGGAGCTTCGCGAGCGCCGCCTCCAGCCCTTTGAGGCCGATGACACACCAGGGGCAGGACACGTCCGAAACGAAATCGATTTTCATGGCTCGCCAATATCCTCGTGCCAGACCTCAGGGTGCGCTTCGATGAAAGCACCGAGCAGCCGCACACACTCCTGCGAATCGAGATCGATCACCTCGACGCCGCGCTCTCGCAACCAGTCGATTCCTCCCCGAAAGGTGCGCGACTCACCGACGACGACCGTCCCGATCTGAAACTGCACGGCGAGGCCACTGCAATACCAGCACGGCGCCAACGTCGTGGCCATGATGGTGTCGCGGTAGCTGCGTTGCCGCCCCGCCTTGCGAAACGCATCGGTCTCACCGTGCGCCGAAGGATCGCCTTCCTGTACCCGGCGATTATGGCCCCGTCCGAGCAGCCGGCCGGAGCCGTCGAACAAGGCGGCTCCGATGGGAATCCCGCCCTCGGCGAGCCCGATCCGGGCCTCTTCGATGGCAACGGCGAGCAGGCTCGCGTAGTCATATCCGGATGTCATACTGCGTTCCGGGAGAGTCCTCGATGAGACGTACCGTAACATGACCGACCTGGAAACTGACCTGCCCTTGAGCGCGAGCGGCTCCGCCGGAGACCGGAGCTTCGGCCCCGAAGAGGCGCCCTATGCGGAGCTGCGCTGGACGCGACGGCACGGAATCGCAGCGCACGGCTACGATCTCGTTCCCGGCGTGCCGCGGCAGCTCGACCCCTGCGTCACCCGGCTCATTGCCCCGAATCCGGGCGTCATGACTGGCCCGGGCACCAATACGTATCTGGTCGGGAAGCGGCAGCTTGCGCTCATCGACCCCGGTCCGGAGGACGCGCGCCACGTGCAAGCCATTCTCGCAGCCGGCGCGGGCCGCATTCGTTGGATCCTGTGCACCCACACTCACCTGGATCACGCCTCGGCCGCCGCGACGATCAAGCGGATGACGGGCGCGCAACTCGCCGGCCTGTCTGCTCCGGACACCGTGCACGATGGGAAGCTGTCGCTGGACAGAGTATTGATGGACGGCGACACCGTCGACCTCGACGGGCTCGCACTGCGTGCGATCCATACTCCGGGCCATGCCTCCAATCACTTCTGCTTCCTGTTGGAAGAGACACGGATGCTCTTTACCGGCGACCATATCATGCAAGGGTCGACGGTCGTGATCTGGCCACCCGACGGCAACATGCGCGCGTACCTGCAATCGCTCACGCGCCTGCTCGAGCTGCCGCTCGATATTCTGGCGCCCGGCCATGGCTACCTGATCGGCCAGCCCCACGAAGTCGCCAGACGCCTCATCCGCCATCGCCTGTCGCGCGAGGGGAAGGTGCGCTTGGCCCTGCCAGCTCACGGCGGCGCAACTCTCGAAACCCTCCTGCCGCACGTCTACGATGACGTAGCGGCGATGCTCCATCCGATCGCCGCACGCTCCCTGCAAGCGCACCTCGACAAGATGATCGAGGACGGTGAGGTCCTCTGCACAGACGGCCGCTATGGCAGGAAAATCGCGCCTTGAATGTGCAGGTGTCGTTCATTGCCCTGGGTGCACCCGGGGGAGAAAACCGGGTTGGATCCGAGCCGGCGGGCAGCAAGCGCCCTGTGCCGGGTCACCCCTGGCCGCGGTCCGGGTTGAAAGCCTTCATCCATTGAGTGAGGACTCCCGCCCGCTCGCGCCCGAGGCCCGCCAGGATGTCGGCGAACACATCGTCCCGCTCATCCTGTCCGAGCTTGAAGCGCGGCTCGGCCGCGCGGATCCGCGCAGTGAAGCCGATCACCCGCCGGGCGAGAGACCGATACCGCTCGCCCATCTCATCCACGCTCCAGGCGTTGGGCCGTCCCGCCTCCATCGCCCCGACGAGGTCACGCAGATGCGCTTCGACCTCGCCGGCGTCATCGAAGAATTCGATGTCGACGAGGAACTGGCTGCTGGCGTAGTTCCAGGTCGGCGCCTGCGTACGATCCGCCATCCAGGAAGGCGAAATGTAGCCATTGCACCCGAGAAACAACACCAGCGCCCGGCCATCCCGCCTCAGCAGCCCGACATGCGGATTCGATCGCGCGAAATGCCCCGTCAATCCCGCGAGCCGCCCCTCCACAAAGACAGGACGCAACGGCAGCAGGCTCCCGCGCGGCTCGCCTCCGGCCGTTGATACCACCCAGGCGAGCGGATAGTCCTGCACCAGCTTGGTGATGTCCTCGGACGATCGGGCTGCAAACTTGTTCTCGGTCATGACTTCGAATCTCTCGCGGCGGGTGTCACGAGGGCTCCGTGAACCCGGGTCCAAACAGGGCGAACCGCCGCGATCTCGCGCGGCTGCAGCTGGGTGATATCGCGCGGCAGGAGCACGAGATCCGCCTCCTTGCCCACCTCGATGGAGCCGATACGCGACTCCAGGCAGAGGGCTTTGGCCGCATTGATGGTGTAAGCACGCAGCAGCACGGGAAGCGTCAACCGCTCGCTCCCATTCAACACCCCGTACGGCCCCTCGCGCGTCATCGCCTGTGCAATGGCCTCCCAGGGATTGCCCGAGGTGACCGGCCAGTCGCTGCCGCCGGCCACGGTGCCACCCGAGGCGGACACGGAGCGCGCCGGATATTGCAACGCGTAGCCGGCGGGATCGATGTAAGGCTTGACCAGTTTGACCTCGCCTGCGTCGGCAGCCGCCCACAGCAGCTGGAACGAGGCAACCGCCTGCAGCTGCCCGAACCGGGGGATATCGGCGGGGTCGATGAGTTGCAGATGAGCAATCGTGTGCGGCAGATGGCTGCCGGGGTTGGCGCGCCGGGCGGCGGCGATCGCATCCAAAGCCTCATGAACGGCCCGGTCGCCGATGGCGTGGACGTGCACGATCATGCCGTGACGATCGGCGTCGACGGCGATCGCGTCCATGACTTCCGGGGCGATCTTCAACACGCCCCGCTTCCCGGAGTTGCTGTACGGATGATTGACGGCGGCGGTTTGTGCGGGATATTCCAGGATGCCGTCGGCGAACATCTTCACGCCGACGATCGCAAAGTTCCGCAGCCCGGAGTACTTCCGGCGCAGCTCGTAAATTTTCCCCAGGTCGCCGAAAGTCTCCGCCTGCAGCAAGGCGGAGACGTGCAGCGTGAGGCGTCCCTGTTCGGACAGCTCCTTGTAGACACGCAGCACCGTCTCGCCATCGTCGGGCGGATGCCCGGCATTCGCCTCGAGCACCGCCGTGACGCCCCGCTCATTGTAGTACTGCACGGCGCGGCGCCCCCAGTCGGGATCGTAAGTGCCGTCACGACCCGGCAGGGCCTTGAACAGCTGCGAGGCACCCGCCTCCGTTGCGAAGCCGGTGGGCTCTCCCTTGGCGTCGACTCGAAAGTACTCTCGATTCTGCTTCGGCATTGCCGCGACGGCCGCCGCCGTCACGCCGAGGACCTGGAGCATGTTGTGATTGGCCCAGGCCGTATGAGCGTCC
>DASZVD010000449.1:0-6826 GCA_035547375.1 Steroidobacteraceae bacterium | reverse complement strand
GCGCTGGTCCAGGTCGTTGCTCATTTGCCCGGCGTGCAGGCGATAACGCGTCAGCGGCTCGCGGCACAGGCCGACCCACCCGCCATCGGCGGCATAGCGCAGCCATAGATCCCAGTCCTGCACCCCCCGACGCTCGACCTCGAAGCCACCCAGCCTCTCGAAGGCGCTCTTGCGCATGAGCACACTGGAAAGCGTAATGAAATTACCGAGCAGCAGCGGCTCGAAAATATCCCCGTCCCAGAGCCGTACGCCGTCCGACTGCCGCTCCGAGAGGCGCGCCAGATCCCCGAAATTCAGCCGATCGGTGTAGACGAGACTAGTTCGCTCATCGGCCAGCCGCAGCTGGCTGGCGAGCTTCCCGGGCTCCCAGTCGTCGTCCGCATCGAGGAACGCGAGCCACTCTCCCCGAGCTTCGCGCGCAGCGAGATTGCGCGCCCGATACGGGCCACCGTGGTCCTGCCGCAGCCGCCGTACCCTGGCGGGGTCGAATCTTTCCAATAACCGCCAAGTGTCGTCCACGGAGCCGTCGTCCACGACAATGACCTCGACAGGCACCCCGCGCGAAGCAAGCGCGGACTCGACCGCATGCTCCACGTACTGCGCGGCATTGAATGTCGGAATGATTACAGTGACCCGAGGCGCGGCAGAATCTGTCATGCACGTTCCATATTCCGGAGTGTCGCTAGTGTACGACTTCGTGCCGGGACGGCGAAATCCGCGCGTCAAATCTGTCGACGGGCGCGCGTCGCAGCCAGCCCGGAACGCGCCCGCTCGCACACCGGCAGCCCAGCCGATTCAGCGCGCCCACATGAAAACTGACGCACATCGACGACATGGGTCACGCGGCTGCCGCCTTTGCTGCGAAACACATCACGCAAATCACGCAAAACATATTGCCAACACCGCCTCACCCGACAATAATTCCTCGCTGTGTGTTAGCTCGTCTGTCTCTGTGAGGCGACAATGATACAGCGGTCGTTTCAACTCACCGAATCACAGGAGCCGGTACGTGCGAAGAAAATATTCGAGCGGAAGCGCCTTGCGCACACTGTGCCTGACGGCACTCGCACTGCTCGCCTCGGTGGCGAGCGCCACGACCACGATCGAAGTCAGCACCGTCACACAACTGCAGAATGCAGTCACCTCCGCCAACAACGCCGGGGGCGACTACACGATCCTGGTCGACGACGGCACGTACACGCTGAGCGACACGCTCTACGTGACCGCACCCAACATCACCATCGCCGGCAAGTCGAACGTCCGTGAGAACGTGATCATCCAGGGCGACGCAATGTCGGCGAGCGCCGTGGTCGGCAACGTAATCCGCGTTTCCGGCAGCAACTTCACGCTGCATCACGTGACACTGCAGCACAGCGGCTGGCACGCGATCCAGGTCGCCGGCGAGAGCAACGCCGACAACCCTTATATCCACGATTGCGTACTCCGGGACACTTACGAGCAGTTGCTCAAGGTGAGCTACAACTCCGCGACACCCGGAATCGCCTCCGACAACGGCCGCGTCGAGAACTGCCTCTTCGAGTACACGGCGGGCATTGGACCCGAGTACTACATCGGCGGCATCGACGCGCACGCCTCCACCGGCTGGGAGGTTCGCAACAACACCTTCGAGAACATCGCCAGTCCGAACACCGCGGTAGCCGAGTTCGCTGTGCACTTCTGGGACGGCTCCGCGAACAACACCGTCGAGGACAACTACATCATCAACTGTGATCGCGGCATCGGCTTCGGCCTGCAGGACAGCGCGAACACCGGCGGGATCATCCGCAACAACATGATCTACCACGCCAACAACGGCGCGCCGTTCGCGGACGTCGCCATCGCGCTCGCCGACAGCCCCAACAGCCAGGTGTACAACAATACCGCGTTCCTACTGCAAAACTTCCAGTGGGCGATCGAGTACCGCTTCGCGCAGACGACGGGCGTACTGATCGAGAACAACCTGCTCAACCTGCCCGTGCAGCTGCGCGACGGCGCGAGCGGCACGGTATCGACCAACTATACTGCGGCGACCGCTGCGATGTTCGTAAGCCCGTCCACCGGCAACCTGCATCTGGCGAGCGCTGTCGCCGGAGTCGTGGGTGCCGGCAAGGCCATCGCCGGCCTCACGGATGACATCGACGGGCAGACGCGCCCGAGCGGCAGCATCGACATCGGCGCCGACCAATATTCCAGCGGCGGCACCGGCAGCACCGGCAGCACGGTGCCCATGCCGCCAACCAACGTCACCGTACAATGATCAAGACCTCCCGAGCTGAAGACCTGCAACGAACCTTTCGCTTCGACCCCATTTCGCATCGGAGATGACAATGACCGCAACCTTCCGTCGCGTCCAGCGCACCCCACTGCGCCAGTCCCGGACATGGGCGCTCTTCGGACTGGCCTCGCTGGGACTCAGCGCGGCCGCGCTCGCGCAAACCTCGGAGCCGTTGCTCCAGCAGTCCGACCTGGTCTATGCGGGCGCCTTCCGTGTGCCACAGACGTCCAGCGACACGGCCACATTCAATTACGGCGGCACGGCGTTGGGCTACAACCCGGCCAACAATTCGCTCTACATCGTGGGCCACGACTGGTATCAGCAGTCGGCCGAGATCAAGATTCCCGCGCTGGTGAACAGCAGCGACATCAACTCCCTCAATACCGCCACGATCCTGCAGAACTTCGCCGACGCGACCGAAGGCAAGCTGCAGCAGATCAACCCGAGCGACCCGAACCCGCAGAAGATCGGCGGCCACCTGGTCTATAACGGCAAACTGTACGTCTCGGCCTTCTCCTATTACGACGGCGCGGACACGCAGAAGTACTCCCACTTCGTGCGGCCGCTGTCCCTGTCGACGACTGGCCAGGTGCAGGGCCCGATGGTTGTGGGCAGCGATCCGCACTTCGTCGACGGCTACATGACGCTGATTCCCAGCGAGTGGCAGACCCTGCTCGGCGGCCCGGCCCTCACCGGCAACTGCTGCCAGGCCATCACCTCCATCCAATCACAGGGCCCGTCCGTGACCGTATTCGATCCCGCCGCCCTGGCGGCGGCGAGCACGGGCGCCACGGTCGCCGGAACACAAGTGGTCGGCTACCCGAACGGCTACCAGCTTGGACCCGGCGTCTCCACGCAGAACACCCAGTTCAATCTGACGACGAAAATCACCGGCGTGATCTTCCCGCCGGGCACGCGGAGCGTGCTCTTTTTCGGCCGCCAGGGCACGGGCCCCTATTGCTACGGAACCGGCGCGGATTGCAACGATCCCGCGGACAGCTCCAAGGGCACGCACGCCTATCCGTACCAGTATCAGGTCTGGGCTTATGACGCTAATGACCTGGTGTCGGTCAAACAGGGCAGCAAGCAGCGCTATGCCATACAACCCTACGCCATTTGGAGCTTCACCCTGCCCTTCGAGGGCTCGGGGGGGATGAACCTGATCGGCGGTGCAGCGTACGATGCGTCGACAGGTACCATCTATGTGTCCCAGATGTCCACGGACACGAATTCCTCGCCGGTCATCCACGCGTTCAAGGTGCCGAAAGCAACGACGAGTTCGTCAAGCACGTCCACCACCACCCCCACGGTCCCTGACCCGCCGACCTCCGTCACCGTACAGTAGGTCCGGTGCAAGGGCGAGCTGCGGCAGCGCTTACTGCGGCTCGCCCTTCATGCGCGCAATACAACTCCCCATGAGTTGGGTTTCGCCATTAGCGGGCGGAAGCATCGGCGGTCGCGACCGAAAGGCGCTCCCGAGCATCCATGATCGGCTTTTCCACGAGACGGTACAAACCCTCCGCGAGAAGGCAACTGCCGATCCAGGCGCTCACATAGAACAGCGGGAACGGGATGTGGGGGGCGAAGCGCTTCAATAGGGCCAATATCTCGGGGTGCAGCAGATAAATCGAATACGAGCGGAGGGCGACATAGCGCGCGCCCGGCACGTACAGATTTTGTCGCCACCAGTCGCTGCGGCAGGCGAGCACCACCCAGGTGCCGAACACCAAGGCATAGATGCCCGGCGAGTAGTCATGCCAACCCAGTTCCGGCACCCAGCGGCCGACGTAGTTGGCGAGGTAAGCTAACGTTGCCAGCACGGCGAGCACCGGGACGTACCGGGTTAGTGCGCGCCACACTCGCGGTGCGTTATACCGGCACGCGGCCAGTGCAACCCCCAGCATGCACCCGTCACAATGGACATGGGTTTGCTCCATGGAGCCATACAGGCCGAGGTGACGGCAGACGTACGGCATGGCGAACAAGATCAGGATGGGAAGCCAACGCCAGACCCCGATCCGTACCAACAACAACAGCGCCGGCGCGATGAACAGATAGAAGTGCTCCTCGACGCACAGCGACCAGCTCACGGCGAAAAACGGCTCCGGTCCCAAGTAATTCTGCAGGAAGACCAGGTAGTCGGGGCGGAACGGATGATCGGGATGGCCAATCCGCTGTTGCAACAGCGTGAAGGCGAGTACCGTGTAATACGCAGGCAGCGTGCGCATCCAACGCCGCACCCAGAAGCGCTGCAGATTGACGGTGCCGGTCTGATCCAGCTCGCGGACCAGCTGCCCGCCCAGCAACCAACCGCTCAGCACGAAGAACAGGTCCACGCCGGTGCCGCCGAGTTGCAGCGGAGCGAGCCCGGGCGGAGCGCCATAAGCGAGCACGGAATGGGCGGTGACCACCAGCACGATGGCCATCGCGCGCAGCAGATCGAGTGATCGGTCCCGGTGATGTTGAGTCATGGAGAGCGGAGCGGCTTCGAGGCCGGCGGTACACCGGCTCGGGGGAGGCGCCGGCCGGGGCGGTCAACCTGCTTTGCCGGCCCGGTACGCCGGGCCGAAATCGCGCCGGCCCGGGCGACCGGCAGAAACCGGCGCAGCATCGATCCAAAGAAAAACAGATACCACGGAAACTCGAAGTAGAGCATGTTCAGGAACGCGGAGCCTACCACGTACCCTATGGCGGCGCAGGTCATCCAGGATGCCAGATCACGGGTCCAGGTGAGCTCGGGATGCTCGACACAGGCGCGCGCAGCGCGCGCCCATGTTGACATGAGAACCCCGATCCCCGTGAACAGGAACATCAAGTACCAGGCCAGCCCGACGAAGCCGTTTTCCCCGAGCACCTCGAAGTAGGTGCTGTGGGCTACCCTGATGTGGACCGATGCGCCCCGCGCATGGTTGTACAGCAGATGGTTGTCGGGCCCGACCCCCAGGAATGGGAACTCTTTGGCTTCGTTCCACGCGAGCCCCCAGTTCTCGATGCGCCCCATGGCGGAGGCATCTGCCGAGACATCCTTGAGGGTGGACAGGCGCTCGAAGAATTGCGAGGGCACGATGAGATAGCCGAGCACCGCGATGCCCAGGGCAATGCACGTGTTGCGGACGGCGTGCTTGCTCATCATCGACTTCAGCAGCACGATGATCGACAGCGTTATCAAGGCACCGCGAGATTCCGTGTAGATGATGCAGAGCGACGCCCCCACGATCACCGCTGTCAGCCCTCGGTGCATCCACTTCTTGGGCGGCAACGTGCCCTTCAGCCCGATGAGAATGGGCACGACCAGGCACAACACCAGGCCGAAGCCGTTATTGTCGCCGACGAAACCCGTCACGGCCTCGGTGATGTGGTATCCCCCGTGAAGCGACAGCGCCACCGCCACCTTGAAGGCGTTCAGGCCGAGGGAGCCTGCGGCCACCCACATCACACGCTTGAGCAGCTCGAGGTCATTGATCGTGGAATACATCACGAACGGCGTGACGATCATCGAAGGCAGATACATCTTGCAGAAATCCCAAGCATGATCCGTATCGAAGGCGAAGGCCGCGCTCAGGATGATCCACACGATCAAACAGTAATAGACGACGAGCAGGCCCGGGACGCGTGGACGAAACTTGCCGCGGACCACGTTAGAGACGATGGCGATCGCCAGGGCGATCTGGAAAATGGGTGCGCCCGCCCACCAGTCGGAGAAGTCCTGCGGGCGCTGGAAACAGATCCAGTTGAGGGCGATGATCGCCCCTTCCGCGGATGCCATGGCCCAGATGAGCGCACCCAGAATGGCGACGGAAAAGAAGAGATTACGCATGGCCGCGGCGCCGCTCGAGCGCCTCCAGGCAAATGGCGCGTAGCCGGGCCGCCTTGGCGGCCCAAGTTTCCTCACCGAGCGCAACGGCAAGCGACTGCTTGCGCTGCTGCACATCCGCAGTCAGCCCGTTGCGCAGCGCAGTCTCCCAATCATCGACGCTGCGCGCGAGACTCACGTACTGCCCCATCCGCCGGGCTTCCGCGATCGGCGTGCTCACGACAGGCCTGCCGGTCGCCAGGTATTCCTTCAGTTTCAATGGTGAAAGCGTATCGGCAAACTCGTTGGGAGTGTAAGGAAGCAGCAGTACGTCGAGACCTGCGATGAGCGCAGGAAGATCGCCGTAGGGCAGTGGGCCAGTAAAGCGCACGTTCGGCAAGGCGCGCAACTCGTCGACGGGCGTCTCGACTCGCCCGGTCAGCACGAAGGAGAAATCCGGCATGCGTTGCGCCAGAGCCCGCAGCAGGCCCTTGTCGGTGCGCTCATCGAAAAGCCCAAAGTAGCCGGCTCGCGGCCGCGGCAACCCTTCGAGGCACGGATGCTCGGCTGGCACGTCCCGGCCAAACAACCCGATGTCGACGCCATGCGTCAGCATGTATACGGGCTTCCCGCTTCGAGCCAGGCGCTCGTAGAGCTTCTGCGAGGTCGCCAGCAATACATCGGCCCGACCGATGAGCCGGTCCTCCATGCCTTTCACGAGCCCCGCATCGAGCCCGGGCCAGGCGGAAAAATCATCG
>DASZVD010000448.1:0-4122 GCA_035547375.1 Steroidobacteraceae bacterium | reverse complement strand
GAAGGTCCTGCGCATCAATGAAACCCAGAACGTGCGGGCCAAGCCATGAGGGTTTCGCCGCAATACGTAGCGCCCGCGCCGTCGGCGCGGCGGCCCGCAGCGAGCGAGCCCTGTATCGAGCTGATCGATGTGGAGTACCACCTCGAGGGTCGGGCGATCTTCTCGGGTCTGAGCCTCATGATCCCGCGCGGGTGCATCGCCTCGGTCATGGGGCCGAGCGGAACGGGAAAAACCACGCTGTTGCGGTTGATGACCGGTCAGGTCCGGCCTGATCGAGGGCACGTTCGCGTGGAAGGGCAGGATGTGCCGACGCTCCCGCCGGCCGCGCTCTACGCGCTTCGATTGAGGATGGGTGTGCTGTTTCAACAGGGGGCGCTCTTCACGGACCTCGACGTGTTCGAGAATGTGGCCTTCCCCGCGCGGGCGCACGCGAACTTGCCCGAGGAATTACTTCGCATTCTGGTCCTCACGAAGCTCCACTCCGTGGGGCTCCGGGGGGCCGCGAACCTCATGCCGTTCGAGCTCTCCGGCGGGATGGCGCGTCGCGTGGCGCTCGCCCGCGCGCTGGTGTTGGATCCTTCGATTCTCTTCTGTGACGAGCCGTTCACGGGACTCGATCCCATTTCGATCGGGGTGGTGATCCGATTGCTGCGCGCTATGAACGAGGCCTTGGGGATCACCATCATCGTGGTCTCGCACGACATCCCAGAAGCGGAAGCGTTGGCGCACCGGCACTTCATTCTGCTCGACGGCCGAGTGGCCGCCTCGGGCACGCCGGCTGAGATCCGGGCCCATCCTTCAGCGCTGGTGCGGCAATTCATGGCCGGCTCGGCGGATGGCCCGGTCCCGTTTCACTATCCGGCCGTCGATTACACGAGGCAGTTATTGGGGCTCGAGGACAGCAGCCGTGCCTCGTGAGTCAGGGCGTGCTCAGGCGGCGGCTGACCCAGGCAAACACGGGCACCGCCGCCAACTGGATCAACACGCAAAAGACAACGGTCGCGCTCACCGAGTGATCGTAGAGAATGCCGATGGCGGCGCTGCCGAGGAACCAGAATACGCCGTAGCCCGCCGTGAAGAGGCCAAACGCGGAAGCGCGTCGCGCCTGGGGCACCATGGGGGCGACCGCGGCCGGAATGATGGATTCGTGCACGCCCATGCCGAGTCCCCAGACCGCCGCACCCAGCAGGGCCATCCAGAAGTTGCCCAGAAACACCAGCGGCGCGAACGCCGTCGTGATCAAGGTCAACACGATCAGGACCCGAAAGCCGTAAAGATCGAAGAGCCGGCCGAGCAGCAACGATCCGGTTCCACTGACTGCCATGGCGACGGAGTAGAAGATGGCGACCCATTCTCCCGGTACGACACCGGCGTGGGTGAAGTGGTACGCGATCAGCGGATAGTCGGCGAACCCGGCCGCCACGAGCGCCGCACCCGCGAGATAGACCCAGTAGACGGTGGGCAGCCCCGTGCTGCGGACCGAGCGGTCGGGTGTCTCGAGGTCTTGCGGGCGAGGATAGAGCGCGCGAGCGATGAGGACGAGGGTGAGATTGATGACCGCCGGAATGAGGAGGGTTGCAAAGGCCTCATGGTAGTGGCCGCCGTGCGCCAACACCGCAGCCACGAGGAGCGGTCCACACAGGGCGCCGAATTGATCCAGCGCCTCATGGAGTCCGAATACCCAACCGTAGCCGCCGACGCGTTTGGCCGCGTGGGCCAACATGACATCGCGCGGAGGATTGCGAATTGCCTTGCCCACCCGCTCCAGGATGATGAGCACGGCGGCAGAGAGCCAATGGTGGGTGAAGGCGAGCGCCGGCACCGAGGCCATCTGCACGACGTAGCCGAAGATCGTGATCGGCCAAAAGGCGCCGGTGGCGTCTGCCCAGCGTCCGGACACCAGGCGCAAGCCATACCCCAGCAACTCGCCCAGCCCCAGGACGATGCCGATCACCGTCGCGCTGGCGCTCAAGGAGGCGAGATACGGACCCAGGATCCCGCGCGAGCCTTCATACGTGAAATCGGCGAAAAAACTGAGGATGCCGATCAAGAGGACAAAGCGAAAAGCGCTGCGCGTAGGCGCAGGCCGGGAAGCCTCTTCGATAGCCGGACTGGAAGCCATGTGCAGCGGTCTCCTGGCGCCAAGCACCGTCAGCGCTCAAGTAGTCTAATATCGTTTCTCTGGAAATGTAACTACCGTAACATTACACTTGTACGCATGGAAAGACAGAATTGGTTGCTGCTGACCTACAAGGTCCCGGCGGAGCCGGCCAAGCGGCGCATCGCCTTGTGGCGGAAGCTGAAAGGCATGGGCGCGATCTACGCCCAAAGTGGCGTCTGCCTGCTGCCGAAAACCGATGACCACGTGCGGCGACTGAAGATCATCGAGAACGAGATCCAGGAGATGGAAGGCGAGTGCTATCTGCTGGAGACCGTCGCGTTGGATCGAGCGCAGGAAGAGAAGGTGGTCGCGCGCTTCAAAGCCGATCGCGACGAGGAATACGAAGAGCTCATCGACAAGTGCAATGACTTCGAAGCCGAGATCGCCAAGGAAACGGCGGCGGCTCACTTCACGTACGCCGAGCTGGAAGAGAACGACGTGGACCTGAAGAAGCTGCAATCGTGGCTGGAGAAGATTCGCAAGCTCGATTTCTACGGCGCGAGTCTCGCGACGGAGGCGCAGCGACGGCTGACCGGCTGTGAAGGACTGTTGGATGCTTATGCGCAACGGGTGTTCGAGGCACATGACGAGAATCGCTGATCGACGCGGATTTCGCCGAGGTCTCACGTGGAGCTGAAAACCTACGAGTCCGCCAAGTTCGCACTGGCCGAGGTGCTGCGGGCACTGGTGGCCAAGGCGCCGCGCGGCGCAGATGCGGTGAGCCGGGGCGCACCCGAGCTGTTTGCACGACTGGCGGAAGACCGCTTCAATCTTCTGGTGGCGGGACGGTTCAGCCGCGGCAAGAGCTCGCTCATGAACGCGCTGTTGGGCGTGGACCGGTTGCCGACGGGCATCCTGCCATTGACGTCCGTGATCACCGCGGTGAGCTACGGGAGTCAGGAGAAAGCCTGGATTACGCCCGACGGCGGCAGGATGCCTTACGACATCCCGCTCGAGAAGCTGCGTGACTACCTGACCGAGGATGGCAATCCGGGTAATCGCCGCCGCGTGAGCCTGGCGCGGATCGAGCTGCCGGTGGAGCTGTTGCGGCGGGGGTTCCACTTCGTCGACAGCCCCGGTCTGGGATCGGCGATCGCGGCAAACACGAAGACCACGCAAGCGTTCCTCCCGCAAGCCGATGCGGTGATGTTGGTGTCAGGGTTCGAAGCGCCACTCGGTGCCGAGGAGGACGCGATCGTCGCTTGGGTGGCGCAAGCGCGGGTGCCGCTCTACATCGTGCTGAACAAGCAGGATACCGTCACCCGCGAAGCGCGGGACCAGGTCGTGCAGTACGTGCAACGCCACGTCCAGGAACGATGGACCGGCCCGGTTCCGCAAGTCTTTCCCCTGTCGGCCCGCGACGCCTTGGTGGCGAAGCTCACGCGCGATGAGGTCGGTCTCGAGCGCAGCGGCCTGCCGGCCTTGGAAGCGGAGCTGACCCGGTTCCTGCTGGAAGACAAAGCACGCGTTCTGATCGCCGGACTGTGTGAGCGCGTCCGTCAGCTGATGGATGCCAGCACGATGCCCGTGAGTCTCGTCGGGCCGCTGCGTGAGCGGCTCGAGTCACTGGAACGGCACTTCTCAGGTGAAACACGCCGCCACACCGGCGGCACAGCATCCCGACCGACGCGCCCCTTCGAGCCCGACGAAGTGGTGCGCATCGCGGAGTGCCGATTGTGCGCCGAGGTCAGTCGGCAGGTGTTCAATGACCTCTGCCAGTATCAATACGAGCTGGCGACTTTTGCGGAAGCCGGACAGGCACTGGCCGCGGCGCAAGGATTGTGTGCGGCGCACGCTCGGCTGTATGTCGGGCTCGCCACTGATCACAACGTCTGCTTTGCCCTGACGCCGTTGTTCAAACGGCTCACGGCCGTCTTGCAGGAAGGCTCGGCGAGCGCGCTCTTGGCGACGCAGGCCCGGTGCCGCTCGTGCTCGCTGCAGGCTCGAGTCGAGGAAGCCGT
>DASZVD010000447.1:0-3668 GCA_035547375.1 Steroidobacteraceae bacterium | reverse complement strand
GCCGCCCCTCGCCCTCGGTCTCGAAGCCGTAGATGCGGGCCTTGCCGGCGTTGGTCGTGATCTGGTCCGGGAATCCGTCCGGAGCGATCGAGCGCGCGGTGAGCTGGATGTCGTCATAGTGGCCGAAGTATGCGGTGTTGTTGAAGCGCACCCGGTGATCGAAGAACTCGTTACGGGTACCCACCTCGTAGTTCGTGAGCTTCTCAGGGCCGTAAGGCACGACCTGGTCGGCCGCAGCGGGCCGGGGGTTGAAGCCGCCGGCACGGTAGCCGGTGGAGACCGCTGCGTAAGCCATGAAGTCCGGCGTGAACTGATACTGGAGGCCCGCGCGATAGTCGACGTGGTTGTATCCGGTGCGGCCGAGGTCGTACAGGCCGGCTCCGGGGAAGACATTACTCGGCGTCCCGGGAATATCGTGCTCGTTGAACAGGAACCGCTTGTTCTCGTGCGAGTCGCGCACGCCGCCGATGAAGGTCAGGGCATCCGTCAGCTTGTACTCCAGGTGCAGGAAACCGGCGTAGTTCGTATCCCAGGCGCGGTTCGGATACCAG
This sequence comes from Steroidobacteraceae bacterium, assembly GCA_035547375.1. Taxonomy (GTDB): domain Bacteria; phylum Pseudomonadota; class Gammaproteobacteria; order Steroidobacterales; family Steroidobacteraceae; genus 13-2-20CM-66-19. The sequence goes on along the minus strand of DASZVD010000447.1, from coordinate 3,117 downwards.
ATGAACAGGTTGTACAGGGCCGCCTCGACGTCCGCGTTGTCCTCCTCCTTCGAGTGGAAGTAGAACGCTCCGACCGTCCAGTTCAGCCGGTCCGCGAACGAGGTTCCGGTCAGACGCAGCTCCTCGCTCACCTGATTGTGGTCTTCGTTGTCATACACGCCGTCGGTAGCGAGCGGCGAGCTGTCCGAGTCGTAGGACCAGTAGCCGATGTAGCTGCGCCACGCGGTGATCGACGTCAGATTGATGTCCTTCGTGATCGTCCACTTGCTGTTCAGCGTGACCGCCTCGGTCTTCAGGGAATTGACCGGAGGAAACTTCAGTCCATACTGCGGGTCGGCGAAATTCGCGTACGTGGTGAAGTGATTCGGCGGCAGGAAGCGCGTGTCATAGGGCACGCCGTACAGGGGAATCGCCGTCGTGGTGTTGTAGTTGGCAAATCCAGCCGGATTCATGCCGATGAGCACGTCGGCGGCGCCACCGCTATCGTTGTCGACATAGTCGCCGGACAGGTTGAATTCGAGCGAATCGGTGGGCAGCCACCGGAACTGCAGCCGGGCAGCGTGGATATCCTCGTTCCCGAGCGTGCCGCGGTTGCAGTTTTTTCCGATCGCATCGTTCTTCACGGCGTACGGCGCCGACTGGTTCCCTACCTCGGTCGGATTCGCGCACGCGAAATTCAGTATCTGCACGTCGCCTTCGTGCCGTGAGCTGTAGCCCGACACGCGCATGAACAACTGGTCGGGAACGAGTGACAGGTCATAGGCCGCACGAATTCGCAGCAGATCGTACGAGCCGGTCTCGACCTGAACGTAGCCCGAGTTGTCGCCTTTGGGCTTCTGCGTCACCAGTCGAACGGCACCGCCGATGGCGTTTTTGCCTGAAAGATCGCCCTGAGGGCCGCGCAGCACTTCGACGTGATCGAGATCGATCAGGCTCATCAGAGAGCCGTACGAAGGCCCGAGGTAGACGTCATCGACATAGAATGCGACGCCAGGCTCGACGTTATAGCTGTAATCGCCTGCGCCGATACCCCGGATGTAGGCCGCCACTGTCTGGCCGCCATACGCACCCTTGGTATCGATATTCACTCCGGGAGCGACCTGACCCAGACCGGTCACGTCGATGATCCCTTTTTCCAACAGGGAGCTCGCGGACACCGCGGAGATCGCGAGTGGCGTGCTCTGCAGCGCCTCCTCGCGAAACTGCGCCGTCACCACGACCTCCGGTATGCCGGTGGGCTGTTCGCCGCCCGAATTGGCCGCCATGGGGCCGGTTGGTCCGGCGGTCTGCGCCTCGGCGGCCGCGGACAGCGTGGCGGCTGGAGCCAGCACTGCGAACGTAGCAAGCAATGAAGACAGGCGTGAACGACTCATCGGCCCCCCCTTTTTTGGCACGAGTTAACTCACGCGGCGGGCACAGCGGCTGCCGCAGGAGAATAAGACCGCCCAAGCAGAAAAAGCCCCCACTCCCGCGGAAAAGATTTTTTGGGTGCCGCTGCACACGTTCCAGCGTGCGGCGGAACTTGACTTCCGCGCCCGACATCCCGCGATAATGATTTATCGAACCTGACGGTGTCGCGCCTCCAGACAACACTCCACGGTTCGCGAGAGGGGGATCCAGATGAGCACCGGCAGCTACGGGATGTCCGCGGCGCGCGCCCAACCCGTGGGACTCGTGGCCCAGTACGCATGGGCTCTCTTTGACGGCGCGCGCAGTCCTTATAACGTCCTCGTCAATATCTTCGTCTTCTCCGCCTACTTCAGCGCTGTCGTAGTCCCCGACCCCGTACGCGGTCAGGTGTTGTGGAGCTACACGAGCTCCGTCGCGGCGCTGCTCGTGGCCTTCGGCGCCCCCGTGCTTGGGGCAATCGCTGACGCCGCCGGCAGACGCAAGCCCTGGCTGCTCGGTACCGTGATCGTTGGCGTCCCCAGCATGTGCGCGTTATGGTTCGCCACGCCCGCGATGTCGACGGGCCTGTATGGCATCATGGCCGCCGTCGTTGGCGGCACGCTTTTCTACGAATATTCCGGGATCTTCTGCAATGCCATGCTGCCCAACATTGCCTCCGGCAAGCGCATCGGCTTTCTCAGCGGGCTCGGCTACGCCCTGGGCAACGGCGTCGGCGTCCTGCTCTTCCTGTTTTTCCTGTTCTCCTGGAGCTGGAATCCGCAGCCGCTGTTCGGATTGGACGCGCACCTGCACGAGCCGGAGCGCGCTGTGGGGATTCTCGCGGCCGTCTGCCTCGTGGTTCTCGGCGCTCCGCTCTTCCTGCTGACACCCGACTCGCCGCCCTCGGCCAATTCCATCCGGGACACGGTGGCGCACGGACTGCGGGCCCTCGGGCAGACCGTCGCGAAGCTGGGCAGCTACAAGAACGTCGCCGTCTTTCTCGTGGCCCGCATGATCTTCAACGAAGGCTTCGTCGTCATGATGTTGTTCACCGGAGTGTTCGCCGCAACCATCATGCACTGGACACCGGACATGCTCATCACGCAGGGATTGATCAACAGCGTGGCCGCCGCCGTCGCGGGCGTTGCCGCGGGCCGGATCGACCAGCGCATTGGCTCCAAGCGCGCCACCATGCTGTTCATCGCCGGCGCGGCGCTCGCCAACGTCGTGATCTGCTCGGTCACGCCCGATACGGTGCTCTTTGTCAGGTTGCCTCACCCCATCGCGCGCCCGAGCGGCATGTTCGCGACCGTGCCCGACCAGGTCTTCATGGTGGCTGAAGTCGCCATCGCGTTCTTCGTCACGGGCGGCCTGGCGACCAGCCGGGCCTTGATGGCGAAACTGACGCCCCCGGCGATGTTGAACGAATTCTTCGGGCTGTATGCCATGTCCGGCACGGCGACCACCTTTCTCGGGCCGGCGGCCATCGGCGCGCTCACCAGCGTGTTCCACGACAACCGGATCGGCGTCGCCGTCGGCATCGTGTTCCTGTCGAGCGGCTTCCTATTGATGTTCAAGGTGCGGGAGGAATCATGAGGTTGATGCGAATGAATGATCGGCTGCTGGGCAAGATGGCGGTCTGCGCCGCGTTATCGGGGCTGTTGTTTTTGGCCGCAGGCGCGCGGGCGGCGGACTCGATGGAGGACCGGGTCGCGATCGAGCAGCTTT
>DASZVD010000446.1:0-6871 GCA_035547375.1 Steroidobacteraceae bacterium | reverse complement strand
AGAGCTTCCGCGACGCGCTGGCGAAGCTGCGCCTGAACGACTCCGCGCTGCACTACGAGCCGGAGGTGTCCACCGCGCTCGGCTTCGGTTTCCGCATCGGTTTCCCCGGCCTGCTGCACATGGACATCGTGCAGGAGCGCCTCGAGCGCGAGTACAACCTCGAGCTCGTCACCAGCGCGCCGACGGTGGTATACGAAGTCGAGCGCACCGACGGCACGCTCGTCTACGTGGATAATCCGGCCAAGTTGCCCCCTTCGAACGAGATCGAGGAGCTGCGCGAGCCCATCATCATCGCCAACATCCTCGTGCCGCCGGATCACGTCGGCGCCGTGTTGAAGCTGTGCAACGACAAGCGCGGCAAACAGAAGAAGATGCTGTACGTCGCCACGCAGGTGTCGTTGCAGTACGAGCTGCCGCTCGCGGAAGTCGTGCTCGACTTCTTCGACCGCCTGAAGTCGGTGAGCCGCGGCTACGCCTCCTTCGACTACGAATTCAGCCATTTCCAGGCGGCGCCGCTGCAGAAGCTCGACGTCCTCATCAATGGCGACAAGGTCGATGCGCTGTCCATCATCGTCCACCGTGACAACGCCTACCATCGCGGCCGCGAGCTCGTGGACAAGATGCAGGAACTCATTCCCCGCCAGATGTTCGAAGTGGCGGTGCAAGCCGCCATCGGCAGCGCGATCGTCGCGCGTGCCACCGTGAAGGCCTTGCGGAAGAACGTGCTCGCCAAGTGCTATGGCGGCGACGTCAGCCGCAAGCGCAAGCTCCTGGAAAAGCAGAAGGAAGGCAAGAAGCGCATGAAGCAGGTGGGACAGGTCGAGATACCCCAGGAAGCGTTTCTGGCCGTGCTGCAAGTCGGCCGCAAAGAATAAGCCCGCAGGAACTCCTCACCATGTCGCAACTGCTGATGCAGATCGTCGTACTCCTTTCCTGGCTCGCGCTGCCCGTCGGTCTCCTGTGTGTCATCGACGACTGGTTCCTGCGGCCCCGCCGCCAGATCGCCGCCGCTCCGCAGGAGGCCCGCGATCCCGCCCTGGTGTCGCTCGCCTACCATGTGCTGCCGATCCTGATCGGGGCCGCGGTGCTGCGCCTGCTGGTGGCCGAGCGGCTGGATTTCAGCGCGGTGCTGTTCGGCATCACCGTCCTGACCGGGCTGGTGTGGGGAGTGGACGCCGCCGTGCTGGCGCGCCGCCGGGCCGCCGCCGCCGCGGCCGCGGGCAAGGACCCCACCCAGGTCCGGGAGCCGGGCACGGTCGACTACGCCCGCAGCTTCTTCCCCGTCGCCCTGGTCGTGCTGGTGCTGCGGTCGTTCATTTTCGAGCCCTTCCGCATCCCGTCCGATTCCATGATGCCGACCCTGCTGGACGGGGATTTCATCATCGTCAACAAGTACGCCTACGGCCTGAGGCTTCCCGTCCTGAACCGCAAATTCCTCGACATCGGCAGCCCGCAACGCGGCGATGTGGTGGTTTTCCGGTATCCGCTCGATCCTTCCGTGAACTACATCAAGCGCTTGGTCGGCCTCCCGGGCGATCATATCCAGGTACGCAATGACCGGATCACCGTCAATGGCGTCGCCGTGCCCTTCAAGATCGTCAGCCCCTACAATGACGGGTGCTACGTGAACTTCCAACTCGCCGAGGAGCAGTTGGGGACGCACACCCATCACGCCATGTTGTGCCCGGTGCCGCTCGATCCCACCCCGGGCCCGCTGGCCGGCTGCAACCGCAAGGAGAGCCGCGGCTACAACTGCGGCGGCGACGACGCACAGCCGCTGTTGGGTGACGGGCCCCTGTTCGACCAGGTCGTGCCGCCGGGCCACTATTTCATGATGGGCGACAATCGCGACAACAGCGAGGACGGCCGCGTGTGGGGCTTCGTGCCGGAGGAGAATCTCGTCGGCAAGGCCACCCGGATCTGGTTCAACTGGGACCTGCAGCGCACGGGCGGTCCCATGTGGAGCCGTATCGGCTCCGCCATCAAGTAGCGAGGCAGCGATGCGCAAGCGACAACGCGGCATGACCCTGATCGGCTGGCTCATCCTGCTGATCCCGGTGGCCATTGTGTTCTATGCCGGCGTGCGCCTCGCCCCGGTGTACCTCAATTACATGAAGGTGGTGCACACCCTGGAGCAGGTGTCCTCCGAGGTGAGCGGCAGCACGGCGACCCAGCAGTCCATCCGCGGCGCCATCGGCAAGCACTTCGACATCGAGAGCGTCGACTACCCCGACGTGAAGGACCTGAAGATCACGCGCACGAACGGGAGCTGGACCGTCGAAGCCGCCTATGACGACCAGGCGCCCCTGTTCGCCAATCTCTTCATCCTGGTCACGTTCGACAAGATCGTGACCCTCAAGGGGGGCGTGGCCGGCGATTGATGACGACGAACGGCGACTGGCCAGCACGTTGGGTGCGTGAGCGGCTCGGGCACGAGCCGCGCGACCTCGGCCTGTTCGTTGCCGCGCTGACCCACCGCAGCGCCTCCAGCCGCAACAACGAGCGGCTCGAGTTCCTGGGCGATGCCGTCCTCAACCTGGCCATCGCCCGCCACCTGTATCAAGCCTTTCCCGAAGCCTCCGAGGGCGATCTGAGCCGCCTGCGGGCCCGGGTGGTGAGCGCGGAGCCCCTGGCGGAGGTCGCCGCGGCGCTCGGCGTGGGAGATGAGCTGCGGCTCGGCTCCGGAGAGCTCAAGACCGGGGGCTTTCGCCGGCAGTCCATTCTCGCGGACGCCCTCGAGGCGGTTTGCGGCGCGCTGTTCCTCGACGCCGGGCTGGAGACGGCCGACAGGGTCATCCAGACCTTGTTCCAGGCCCGGATCGCCGCCCTGCCGGCTCCGGAGACTCTCAAGGACGCGAAAACCCGCCTGCAGGAATATCTGCAGTCGCGGGGCTACTCGTTACCGCGCTACACGGTGGACCGCGTCGAGGGGGAGCCGCACGCACAGACCTTCCACGTGACCTGTGACGTTCCCGATCTTGGGCGGCACAGCCAGGGCTCCGGCTCGAGCCGCCGTCGCGCCGAGCAGGAGGCCGCGGAGCGCGTTATCCTGCAGATTGAGAAGGCAATCTGAGGCCCTGGTACGCTCCGGGCACGCGTCCCGCCGGCAAGGCAGTATTTCTTGGTAGAAACATCCCCCCCTGATTTCCACAGCGGTTTTGCCGCTCTCGTCGGCCGCCCGAACGTCGGCAAATCGACCTTGCTGAATGCCCTGGTCGGGCAGAAGGTCAGCATCGTGACCCCGCGGCCGCAGACCACCCGCCACCGCATCGTCGGCATCTCACGGCTGCCGGACGCGGAAATCGCTTTTGTCGACACTCCAGGCCTGCACCACCATGCCAACCGGGCGCTCAACAAGGCGATGAACCGCACGGCTGCCAGCGCTTTGGACGGCGCGGACATCGTCGTACAGGTGGTGGAGGCGACCCGTTGGACGGCCGAGGATGATCTCGCTCTCGAGCGCATCAAGAGCTCTGGACGACCCGCCATCCTGGCCGTGAACAAGGTCGACCGGGTACATCCGCGGGAGCTGCTGTTGCCTTATCTGGCCGCCGTCGGGAGCAAGCACGAGTTTCTGGAGATCGTGCCGATCTCGGCATTGAAGGCCGATGGCATCGCCGAGCTGCGGCGCACGATTGCCAGACATCTGCCGAAGTCGCCCGCGATGTTTCCCGACGGCGAGCTGACGGATCGCGGCCGCGACTTCCGCATCGCCGAGATGATCCGCGAGAAGCTGACTTTGGAGCTCAACCAGGAAGTGCCGTACGGCATTGCCGTGGAAGTCGAGCGTGCTGCCGAGGAAGACGGCCAACTCGTCGTCGACGCCGCCATCTGGGTAGATCGCGAAGGGCAGAAGCCCATTGTCATCGGCGCCAGGGGCGAGCGCCTGAAACGGGTCGGCCGCTCCGCGCGGCTGGCTCTGAACGAGATCCTGGGCCGGCGGCTGCACCTGACGCTGTGGGTGAAGGTGCGCGAGAACTGGGCCGACAACGCCCGCGCGCTGCAGGAGCTGGGGCTCGAATGAGCCGCAATGCCCGCCGTATCCAGCTCATCCCAGGCTACATCCTGCACCACCGGCCGTATCGCGATACGAGCCGCATCCTCGAAGTGATCACGCGCGACCACGGCCGCCTGTCGCTGTTCGCGCGCGGCGTGCGCGGGCCGAAGGCCAAGCTCGCCTCCATCCTCCAGCCCTTCCAGCTGCTGCTGCTCTCGTGGCTGGGGCGGGGGGAGGCGGCGCAGCTCACCGGCGCGGAGAGCGCCCAGGCAGTGGGAAACGCCCAGGCGGGACTGCTGCCGCCCGGGTGTCTCATGGCGGCGTTCTATCTGAACGAGCTGTTGTTGAAGCTCACGACCCGCCACGATCCGTTGCCTGTCGTATTCGACACGTATCACGAGACGCTGCAGCGATTGCGCCAGGGCGTGCCGCTCGAGCCCGAACTGCGGGTCTTCGAGAAGCGGCTGCTCGAGTCCCTGGGGTATGGATTGGACCTGGGCGCCGAGGCGCAGACGGGCAAGCCCATCGAGCCCGGCGAGTACTATCATTTCCGTCCGGAGCAGGGGCTGGTCGCAACCGTTGCCGCGGCGGCGGGGGCGCTTGCGGGCGAGTCCCTCATCGAGCTCGCGCACGAGCGGCTCGCGGGCGAGCGCGCCCTGGAGGATTCGAAGCGGCTGCTGCAGGCCGCCCTGGCACAATGCCTCGAGGGCCGGCCGCTCGCCACGCGGGCGGTGGCACGGGCCGTGGCGCGCCGGGAGTCCGCACAAGAACGAAACACTCACGAAACACCATCATGACCTACAGACCGATTGCCTTGGGCATCAACATCGATCACGTGGCCACGTTGCGCCAGGCGCGCCGCGGCCGTTACCCGGATCCCGTGCACGCCGCGCTCGCTGCCGAGATGGCCGGCGCGGACAGCATCACGCTCCACCTGCGTGAGGATCGCCGTCATATCCAGGTGCAGGATGTGCGCACCGCGCGCGATCTGCTCAAGACCCACATGAACCTCGAAATGGCGGTCACCGACGAGATGATCGACATCGCGCGGGTCGTGCGCCCCGCCGATTGCTGCTTCGTGCCGGAGAAGCGGCAGGAGATCACCACCGAGGGCGGCCTCGATGTCCGCGGTCAGGTGCAGCGCTTGAAGGAGGCCACCGCGGTACTGAGCGGGCAGGGGATCCGGGTCGCGCTGTTCATCGATCCCGATCCGCCGCAGATCGAGGCCGCAGCGCTCACCGGCGCGCCGGTCGTCGAGCTGCACACGGGCGCGTATGCCGATTCCGCCGGTTCGCGCCAGGCGTTGGAGTTGGAGCGCCTGCGCTCCGGGGCCGCCCTGGCGGCGAAGCTCGGCCTCGAAGTGCACGCCGGCCACGGCCTGCACTATCACAACGTGCAGCCGGTCGCCGCCATCCGCGAGATCGTCGAGCTCAACATCGGCCACGCCATCATTGCGCGCGCCGTGTTCGACGGCTTGAAAGTGGCTATCGGCGAGATGAGGGCGCTCATGCTGGCAGCCCGCGAATGATCTTTGGCATCGGGGTCGATGTGCTCGAGGCGAAACGCGTCGATGTGACGCTGGCGAAGTTCGGCGAGCGCTTCATCAAGCATCTGCTGCTGCCTGGTGAGCGGGCGCAGCTGGCCGGGACGCAGCGTCCGGCGCGCTTTCTCGCGATGCGCTTCGCGGCGAAGGAGGCGATCGTCAAGGCGATGGGGACGGGGTTCGCGCACGGCGTCTGGATCCGCGACGTGGGCGTCGTCCAGAACTCGTGGGGCAAGCCTGAAGTGGTGTATTCCGAGCGTGGCGAGCGGGTCCGGAGGGGGCTTGGCATCGGCGAGGGTCATGTGACGCTCACGGACGAGGCGGGTCTGGTCGTTGCCGTGGCCGTGTTGTTGAAGGCCGCCGCGTCATGAACTGTCTGGTGTTCGACATCGAAACCGTGCCGGATATCGCTCTCGGCCGGCGCCTCCACGACTTCGCGGGCCTGCCCGATGAGGCGGTGGCCAAGGCGATGTTCGCCCTGCGCCGCCAGAGCACCGGCAGCGATTTCCTGCCTCATGAGCAACATCGTGTCGTCGCCATCTCGTGCGTGCTGCGCAGCCGCGAAGGGCTCAAGGTCTGGAGCCTCGGCGATCCCGACTCGGAGGAGGGCGAGCTGGTCCAGCGCTTCTTCGACGGCATCGAGCGGTACTCGCCGGATCTCGTCTCGTGGAACGGCTCGGGCTTCGACCTGCCGGTGCTGACGCTGCGCGCTCTGCGCGCCGGCGTGCAGGCGCCGCGTTACTGGGAGACCGGCGACGCGGATACGGCCTTCCGTTACAACAATTACCTCAGCCGCTATCACTGGCGGCACACCGATCTCATGGATGTGTTGTCGGGCTTTCAGGGGCGCGGAAGGCTCTCGCTGGAGAACGCCGCCTGCCTGTTGGGGTTGCCCGGCAAGCTGGGATTTTCCGGCGCGCAGGTCTGGGACGCCTACCGCGCCGGGAATCTTCTCGGGATCCGGCAATACTGTGAAACCGACGTCCTCAACACCTATCTCGTCTACTTGCGCTTCGAGTTGCTGCGCGGCCGGTTCACCCGCGAGCGTTACGCCGAGGAAGTCGAGCGCGTGAAGGCCTTGTTGCGCGCCGGCAAGGAGCCGCACTTCGCCGAGTTCCTGCGCACCTGGGAATCGCTGGCTTGAGCCCGCGCAAAGTCGTTTCGAGCGCCGTCGAGCAAGCGACGGTGGCTGGTTTTACTCACACGGGCGAAGGGGTCATCCGTGGCGGCAAGGCCGTGTTCGTCGCGGGCGCGCTTGCGGGTGAGACCATCAAGTTCCGGCGCATCCGCAGCCACCGTCAGCACGATGAGGCCGAGCTCGTCGAAGTTCT
>DASZVD010000445.1:0-3520 GCA_035547375.1 Steroidobacteraceae bacterium | reverse complement strand
CAGCAACTCCTCCGCGCGCGGCACCTGGATCGGCATCCAGAACAACTGCCGCTACTTCAACAAATGGGGCTGGTTCATCGACCCCGGCAGGAAGCGCATCAACCGGCAGGTGCTGGCCGCACTAGAGGTAGAATGACGAATGGATATGCAACACGTGCCACCCACCGAGCAACCCGAGCTGCGCCTGCCGGAGCTGTTCGCCGTCCTCAAGCGCCGGCGACGGCGGGTCTGGGTATTCGCCCTGCTGGCGACCCTGGCGGCGGGGGTCCTGGGCCTGGTGCTCCCGAAGTCGTACAAGGCGACCATCGTCATCTCTCCGGTCAGCACGCCGCAGGCGGCCGGAACGGGAAACGGCATGAGCTCGCTCATCTCGCAATTCGGCGGCCTGGCCTCGCTTGCCGGCCTGGCACCCGGCGGCGACACGAAGCGCGCGGAATCACTGGCGGTCCTGCAATCGGAGCTCATCACGGAGAAATACATCGAGCAGAACGACCTGCTTCGGGTGCTCTTCCCGAAGGCCTGGGACGCCGAAAAGAAGACCTGGCGCACGACGGATCCGCAATATGTCCCGACCTTGTGGAAAGGCAACGAGTACTTCAAGAAGAAGGTGCGCACGGTCCTGACCGACTCCAAGACCGGGATCGTCACGATGACCATCGCCTGGCGCGATCCGAAGGTGGCGGCCAAGTGGGCCAATGACCTGGTCGCGATCACGAACGAATACCTGCGCAAGAAAGCCATCGACGAATCGGAGCGCAACATCGGTTATCTGAACGAGCAGGCCGCGCGCACCGACGTGGTCGCCGTCAAGCAGGCGATCTACGCGATACTCCAGACGGAGATCAACAAGGAGATGCTGGCGCGAGGCAACGAGGAATATGCTTTCAAGATCCTCGATCCGGCCCGCGCACCCGAGCGGCCGTCGACGCCGCCCGTCTGGGTCATGATGCTGGGCGCCCTGTTCGGCAGCCTCGTCCTGTCCGTCCTGATCGGCTTCGTGTACGTCTGTTGGATAAAAGTCTGAGCACGCCGGCGCGACCGTTGATCTCCGTCGTTACCGCGACCCGCAATGTCGCGACGCTGCTGCCGGCGTTGCACGAGTCGCTGTGTCGCCAGACTTATACGAACTTCGAATGGATCGTCGCCGACGGCGTCTCGACCGATGGCACCCTCGAGCGCCTGACCGAGTTTGCCGCCCGATGTCCCTGGCTGAGCTTCTCATCCGAGCCCGACTTCGGCCTATATCACGCGCTGAACAAAGCCATTGCACGGGCTAGCGGGGAATATTACGTCGTAGCGGGCGCCGACGACGTGCTCGATGAGGACGCGCTGGCGAAATACGCGGAGTGCGCCTCGGGAGGCGCCGATGTAGTCCTGGCGAACGTGCGCAGGAACGGCAAGGTCATCGGCGGCTTCCACCCTCGCCGCGCCTGGATCGGCACAGCCCGGGTGTTCTCCGGCTCCCACAGCGTCGGCATGTTGATCCGCACGGACCTTCATCGGCGCTTTGGGCTCTACTCGCGCCGATTCCCGCTTCTCGCGGACGTTTACTTCCTCAAGACCTTGCTGCGCTCGGGAAGGGTCCGGTTCGCGGCGGCGGACTTCGTCGCCGGAAGCTTCGCCGAGGGAGGCCTGACCAGTGTCAACAAGCTGCAGATCCTGGCGGAGAACTGGCAAATCCAGCTGCTCACGGAACGACACCCGCTGCTGCAGACCGCGCTGTTCTTCGGCAAAGTATTGACGCGCTACGGCGCGGTCGCCCGGGAATTGCGCATGGCCGCACGCAGCACTGAGGAATCGCGCAAATGACGTCCCCAGACGTCATCGATCTGGTGATTGACGGGGCGCTCGCCTGGATACTCACGGCGCTGTGCTGCTACCTCTTTCTGCGGCGGACGATCTACAACGCGCTCGACCCCCTCGTCATCGTCAACGTCGCCATCCCATTCAGCGCCGCTTTGCTCGTCGTATTGTGCGTCACCGACTTGGTGACCTGGGATAAGCTGAGCCTGTTCACGCTCGTCTTGCTGGCCTACCTCGTCGGAGGCCGGGTGGCCGCGGCCTTCTTTGGCCGTGGCTCCTTCCGGGAAATCGTCCGCCACTCGCTCGCCGACATCCGCGAGGATCAGGTGATTGCCGTGTTGATCGTTACGGTGCTCGTCACCATGGCGGTGGCGGCGCTGGGCCTGGCCACCGGGGCCGAGGGCGACGCTCGGCTCGCTTTCGGCAGGGTGTTCCGCCCGATCCTGCTGCTGCAGAACGGCCTATTCCTGATCTCGTTGCTGCTGTTGCTCGCCCCAAGCGTGCCGACGCCGCGGGCCTGGCTGTGGCTCGTTCTGTTGGTCGCCCTGTCCGTCCCCTTCTCCGGGAAATCGGTGCTGGTGCCTGTTGTTTACTGGGTAGGCTTTCGACTGTATCTGCAGCGCCGACGTATCCGGTTGCGCACGATCTTCTGGAGCGTGTTGGCCATAGCCGTGGGCGTCACGGTCATGGGCATCCTGGCCTACAGCACCTCGAGCCCGGGAGCCGCCTTTCTGCTGTTCACCAACCGATTGTGGATGTCGGGCGACGTCTACATTTTCGCGTACCAAAGGGAAGGACTGGCTTCGGTTCACGCGAACTATCCCGTTTCCTTCACAGCCTACGTACTACATCCGCTCACGTCGCTCGTGGGAATTCGTGGCTACGAGAAGCCCCTGGGCTCGATGCTCGCCTCGGAGGTGATGCGCGACGATGTTCTGACGGGTCCCAATCCACAGCTTCCGGTGGTACTCGATTACTTCTTCTCGGAGGACTACGGCGCAATATTGCCGTTGGCGTTGGTCACCGGGCTCCTCGTCATCGGCGTCCGACCACTTGGTATGTTTATCGCGCGCAGTGTACGGAGCCGCTACTTGCGGATTGGCGCCATCGTCGCGGCGATCTTCGCGCCTCCCGCGGGCTTTCTGGACACCTCACTCGTGGCCATTGCGCTGGTCGGCATCATGGGTGCAACTGCGTTGTTGGTGGCGCTGGAGCTAGTTTGGCCGCGACGGCTGGCTAGCGTGCCAACCGAACATACGTTTCCAGCGTCTCCGCCGCACACCTTGCCCACGAGTACTTCTTGATCTGCTCGAAACCCTTGCCGCGCAACTCGTCGGCATACTGGCGGTCGCCTGCGAGGCGCTCGAGGATCAGGCGCAAGCCGTCGCGGTCGTCGGGATCGAAATAGGCGCCGGCCGGCCCGACCACCTCGCCGATGGAGCCGGCGTTGCTGCACGCTACCGGGCACCCGTTGGCCATGGCCTCGAGGGGCGGGATGCCAAATCCTTCATAACGGGAGGGATACACGAACGCCATGGCGGAACGATAATGAGCTCTCAACAGCGCATCGCTGCCGCCAACCTGGCGTACGCGCGCACTCAATCCGAGCTCCTCGATCCGGCGGCGCTCTTCGCCGGAGAAGGGCCGCCCGCCGAAGGCCACGAGTGAGTAGCGATCCCGCAGCTGCCGCGATGCGCCATAGGCCTCGAGCAGAACC
>DASZVD010000444.1:0-8770 GCA_035547375.1 Steroidobacteraceae bacterium | reverse complement strand
GGCTAGGGAGCCCGGCGGGCGGTGATCATAAATCGACCGCGCCCGGCCCAGGGGATGCCTTGCCCAACGAGAACGCCGATACTGCGCTGAACACAATCGAAGTCACCACGACGACCAGCGCGGTGGCGGCCAACTCGTACGCGAACGGCCCGCCGAAACCATGGTTGATCGCCAGTCCCAGACAATAGAGCGAGGCCGCGCCGCGCGCGCCGAACCACTCCAGCGGGCGCCGCTGGGCCGCCGCGACACCCAAGCCCCCCAGGCCGAGCCGGACCGCCAGCGGCCGCAGGCCCGCCAGAAACAAAAGTGCAAACACCGCCATGCGCAGCCGCAGATCGACACTGTCCAGCAACGCACCCAGCAACACCATAACGAGCACGGCGGCAAAACGCTCCACGCGTCCCGCAAATCTTAATACCCGGGCGCTCGGGGTGGGCTTGCGCAACGAATGACGCAGCCGCCCCCCGTGCGACACGGCGAGCCCGGCCACGAACACCGCGATCAACCCGTCGGCGCGCAGGGCGAGCGCCCCAACATAAGTGAGTACCGCCGTTGCCACGACGATCATGTCCTCCAGGAAGTCGCCCTGGCGGTCCGAATCGAGCAAGGCCAGCCAGCGCAGCATCAGCACGCCGACCAGCCACCCCACGACCGCGCCCGCGGCCACCGCCCAGGCGCCCGTCAGCAGGTGCATGCCCAGCGTGCTCGAGCCCGAATCCCCGAAGCCCAGGAACTCCAGCACGAGCAACAACAAGGGAGCGGCCAACGCGCTCGTGAGCGCGCCTTCGGCGGCGAGCGTGAAAGGCACGGCGTCCTGGTCGACTTCAGCGGGGGCATGGATGTCGGAGGCGAGCACCGAGTCGGTCGGCGCCAGCACGGCACCGAGCAACAGGGCTTCGATGAGGCTCATTCCAAACAACACGTGCGCGGCGGCCGCGGCCAATGTTGCGGTGGCGAGCATGGTCAGGGTGGCGAGGCGCAACGGCACGCGCCAGAGATGCCATTCGAAGGGAACCCGCAGCCGCAAGCCGGCACAGAACAACGCCGCCAGCAGGACGAGCTCACTCACCGATTCGACCAGGGCGCTGTCTTCCACCACGTGCGGCTCGAGCAGGTGCAACCCAGCCGGCCCGATCAGCACCCCCACACCGAGGCCGAAAAGAACCGGATGCGCCGACCAGCGCGTGAGCGGCAGGTCGGCTCTAGTGTTGTCCTGCCTGCGCACCGCTGCCCGCCCCGGGGTCGATGCGCGGTCGCGACCGCTCGCGCAGAGCCCGGATCTGATCGTGGTTGGTCATCACGTCCTCGAACTGGCGCAGCACGGCTGCCCGCACGAGGTCCGGCAACGGATCGTCCAGGGCATTCCGGTAGACCTCGAGCGCGCGGCTCTCGCCACGCTCACACTCGTCGAGAATAACTCCATCGTCGTGACAAGCAAGAGCTGCTCGCAGATCGGCCCAGCGGCGCTGCGCGACGGCCGAGGCCGGCGGCCGCGGATTGGGATCTCCTCCGAGCTGCAGGATCAGCGACTGCAGCTCCTGCAGCGCCAGCGAGCAGTCACGCTGATGCGCCACGAGCACCGTACGCAGCTCGGTGTCACGGACATGATCGATACAGATCCGCAGCCCCTGTTCACCGTCGCGGCGCGCAACGATCAGCTCCTTCAGTGCATCGAGGGTGAAACGATGACTCATGCAAAGCGCCCCGCTGCTCAACGCCCCCTGAGCAGCGCAAGCATGGGATGTGCCCCGGCGTGCCGTCGGCGGGCGCCGCGGCGGATAGGCACATTTTTCACCACCGGTACGGAATTACAGGAAAGCAGGTTGTCGCCGCCACGTACGCGCGCTCCGGATATCACCGCCGAGCACGCCGGAAGCCGGCGGGAACGCACTCCGATACTGCGGCTCCCACGCAACACATTGAAAGCTATTGTAATTCCGTCTCCCACACTGTCCGACCACCTGGTGGAGCGGTTTTTCCGACTATGAGCTATCACCTGGCATGCGGGTTGCAGCACGAGGGCCCAGCGGGCACGTGGATTGCGTGCTCCGGGCTTGTTTCCAAAGATTCGTGCCACGGCCGGCCGATCAGCGGTGGCGCAACCGAAGACCCCCCGTTTGGCGGGCTGTGGTGCGACCAGCCCGCTATTTTTTTATTTGGTCGTCATTGGCGCGTCAGCGCTGCGAGCCGCCGGACCATCGGCACGAAAGTGTCGAAATCAACAGGCTTGGGAACGTGCAGGTCGAAGCCGGCTTCGATAGCGGCGGCGACATCGCCCTTCGACGCATAGCCCGTCACCGCGATCGCGAGAATGTGCCGGCCTCCCTGCAGCATCCGCAGCTTCTTCACCAGCGAGTAACCATCCTCATCCGGCATGCCGATGTCCGTCACCAGGATATCGAAGTGAGCCCCGGCAGCCTGCAGCTGTTGGAACGCCGAGCCGGCCGAGTCGGTGACGGTCACGCGCGCGCCTTCCAGGCGCAGCGTTTCGGCGACCACGGTGCGAGCGTCCATCTCGTCGTCGACGACCAGGATCGATAACCCGTCGAGGCTGCGGCGAGAGCTGATGTGCTCAATGCCGTTTCCCGCCCATTGCCCAGTGGGAGCGGGCGCCGCCGGCAGCCGCACGATGAACGTGGCTCCGGCGCCGACGCCAGGACTGCTCGCGGTGACTGTTCCACCGTGCAACGAAACGATCTCCCGTACCAGGGTGAGGCCCAGTCCCAGGCCACCCGAGTGGCGAGTGCTGGAGCTGTCGCCCTGGCGAAAGCGGTCGAAGATGTGGGGGAGCAGCTCCGGAGCAATGCCCTGCCCCGTATCGGCGACGGTCAGCTGCGTGAGTCCTTCGACATCGGCCAGGCTGACCTCGATTCTGCCGCCGCTGGGGGTGAACTTCACCGCGTTGGACAACAGATTGGAAACCACCTGCTGCAGTCGGTCCGGGTCGCCCAGCCGCGGCGGCCCGCTGCCGGGAGCGAGATGGGTCTCGAGCTCAATGGCCTTGGCGGCCGCGGCCGGCCGGGCCAGGTCGACGGCCAGGCTCACGATGTGGGCCAGGCGGATCGGGCGCCGCTCGACATTCAGCTTCCCCGTCCCCAGGCGGCCGAGATCGAGCAGATCGTTGACCATCTTCAGCTGCGCCTTGGCGCTTTGCTCGATGCGCGGCGCGATCGCGGCCACTTCGCTGTCGTCCGCCCGCTTCAGCGACAGAATCCGGTTCCAGCCCAGGATCGCATTCAGCGGCGAGCGCAGCTCGTGGGAAATGACGGACAGGAACTCGTCCTTGGCACGATTGGCCGCCTCGGCGACCTCACGCAGCTTGCGCTCCTGCTCGAGCTGCGAGACCTGTTGCCGCAGTCGGCCGGCTGCCGCGCGCCGTGCGGAGCTCACGTTCCTCGACGTAAGGACGAGATCCGTGGGTTCGCCGGATTCGCTGTGGACGGTGCGACCGCGGAGCGTAACCCACTGCCGCTCCCGGCCCGGCAGCTGCGTGCGGATGATGAGATCGACCTCGGTCCCAACCGAGAAGGCCGCGTCCACGGCGGCCAGGAATTTCTTGCGATCGGACCCGTGAATGCGTCCCTGCAGCCCCTCCCAGGTCACCGTTTCATCGGGAGCCCAACCAAACTCCGCCGCGAACTGTGCATTGGCCGTGAGCGCCCGGTCCATTCCCTCGATGCGGCAATAGCCCAATCGTCCCGCCGCCAACACGGTCTCGAGCTCGTCGTTGCGCCGCATCACGGCATCGCGCTCGAGCCCCGCCCCCGGTCTCGAGCGCTCCAGCTCGCGCACGCGGGAACCGGGATCGTCGTCGTGAATTGTTGTCATGTCGTTCGCGATAGCCTCCGGCGGCGACAGCTGCGCAGTGGCGTTCCTTACACGCCGTTGCAACTTCTCCCGAGGTCCGGGCCGGCGCTCGGACGCCAGGCGGCCTCGGCGCCTCGTCCCGCGCTGTTGGCATAGCTGTTGCTTGAATCTCGGATGCTGACCAGTTGAGGGCTCCTCGAATGTCCAATGCCGTGATGGGACTGCGTCTGAAGCAGCAGCTCACCCTGACACCGAGGCTGCAGCAGTCGGTGAAGCTGCTGCAGCTGTCGGCACTGGAGTGTGTGCAAGAACTGCACCAGGCCATTGCGCAGAATCCGTTCCTGGAGGAGAGCGCGGAAGCGCTCGACACCGCTCCGGCGGAGGACAGCGCGACCGAGGACAGCAGTCACGCGGATCTGGATTTCTCCAGCTCCGGCTCCAGCGGCGGCGGCGATGACACGCCCGACTGGACGGAATGGACCGCCTCGCCATCGAGCCTGCACGACTGCCTGCGCGAGCAGCTGTTGCTGCTCGGGCTCACGGAGCGCGACCATGTGCTCGCGAACCTCATCATCGACGCGCTCGATGAAGACGGTTTCCTGCGCCAGCCGCTCGAAGACTTCGCCAAGCACGCTCCGGGCGCCGAACCCGGTGAGCTGGAGACGGCGCTGCGCATCGTGCAGACGCTGGAGCCCGCCGGCATCGCGGCACGCGACCTCGGCGAGTGCTTGTCATTGCAGTTGCAATCCTTGGACCACGGGACGCCCGGACGCGCGCTCGCGCTCGAGATCGTGCAGAACAAGCTCGCACTGCTCGCAGCGCGCGATCATACGAGGCTGCTGGAAGCGCTGCATTGCTCCGCGGACGAGTTGCGCGCGGCCATGGAACTCATCCGCAGCCTGGATCCACGGCCCGGCTCGAAGGTGGGCACTTTCGAGCCGCGTGCGATCGTTCCGGACGTCATCGTCCGCAAGGAAAGAAAGCGTTGGACCGTGACCGTCAACGCCGCGATCTATCCGCGAATCCGGGTGAACCAACAGTACGCCGACTACTTCCGCCAGGCGCGCGACGGCGAGACGACATTGCTCGCCCAACACCTGCAGGAAGCCCGTTGGCTGGTACGCAACCTCGAACAACGCTTCCTCACCATCCAACGCGTCGCCGAAGCGGTCGTCGCGCGCCAGAAGAATTTCTTCGAGTACGGCGATCTGGCCATGAGGCCTCTCACGCTCCGCGAGATCGCCGATGAGCTCAACTTGCACGAGTCGACCGTGTCCCGGGCGACGAGCCACAAGTACATGGCGACACCGCGCGGAGTCGTCGCCTTCAAGCGGTTCTTCTCACGCGAGCTCGCGACGACGAGCGGCGGCTCCTGCTCGGCAACGGCGATCCGGGCCTTGCTGCGCGAATTCATTGCCGCCGAAGACCGCCGCAATCCCCTGTCGGACGTGCAATTGACGGAGCTGCTGTCGGAGCGAGGCGTCAAGGTCGCGCGCCGTACCGTCACCAAGTATCGCCGCTCGATGCAGCTTCCCGCGGTCGATTTCCGGCGCGCGTGACTTTATTGAGCGCCTCGAGCAGCCCGAGAGGGCTGCCCGCTGCCCCAGAGCTCGGCCGCCCGCTGTCGCCCAGAGCCGCCGTCGCCCAGAGCCGCTGTTGCCCAAAGCCCCTGCCGCCCGCCGTCGCCGTCAACGCGAGCTGGAGCTGGCCTTCTCGCCCTGCGCGAAACGGCCCGATTCATCGGAGAACACGACCTCGACGCGGCGATTTTGCTGCCTTCCCTCGGCAGTCGCATTGGAAGCGATCGGGAACTCCTTACCCAGCCCGCGCACTTCGTAACGATCCGGCGGCACGCCACGCTCGCGCAATGCCATGGCCACCGACTCGGCACGACGCTCCGACAACGCTTGGTTGTACTCATCGCCGCCCACACTGTCGGTGTGGCCCTCGATAATCACACGTGTGTTGCTGTTGTCCTTCAAAGCCCGCGCGAGACGGTCCATATCACGATCGGCACCAGGCTTGAGGGTCGCACGCCCCGTGTCGAAGAGCACGTCATTCAGGGTCATCACCAGGCCCCGATCGGTCTGCTTGGCCTGAAGATCCGTGATCTCCCGACGCGCGTTGGCCAGCTCGGCCTGGGTCGCTTCAGTCTCAGCCTTGGCCTTCCGCGCCTCCTGCTCGCGTGCCTGCAACTGAATGCGGGTGCGGTCTTCCTGCGCGCGGGCCATCTCCTGGCGGGAGCGCGCTTCCGAGATGCGTGCCTCGCCCGCCTGCGCATGACGCATGGCGAGATAAGCCAACTGGTTGACTTCGTCGGGCGGCCGCTTCTTTTGGAACGCCGTATCCGCCTGATTCAGGCTGGCACGTGCCGCATCGAGATCGCTGGCGGCGGCCTGCTGCGCGAGCGGGTCGGCCGTCAAGGTCTGGACCTCGACCCGCGCCTGCTCGAGCTGATCGTTCCGTTGCGGGGCCGTGGCGCATCCGGCCAGCACAGCGGCGGCGAGGCCTGTCACGGTAATGAGCTTTTTCACGGTTGACTCCTTGGAATGATGGCGTTAGTTCGGGGAATTGCCGTTCGTGCTGTTCGCGTTGTTCGTGTTGTTCGCGTTACGATCGGCTTCCTGCTGCAAGGTGGCATTGGACTGCGTGACCTCTTGGGCCGCCCGCTGCGCCTCGCCACTGCTGCTGCGAGCCATCGCCACGTCGGCATCGACTTCGGCTCGCTGCGCATAGTAGCGCGCGTCGTTGTACTTCCCGTTCGCCACCGCGCGATCCGCATCACTCAACTCATCGTGTGCACGCTGCAAGTCAGCGGCCGCATAACGCTGCGCGTTGCCTTTGTCAGCCTGCTCCACGACCGTATGGGCCTTCGTCAGCTCATCGTTCGGTTTCGGACCCTCCGTCGCACAGCCCCCCACCACCACGCACCAAAGGGCCCCTGTCGTACCCAGAGCGAGCTTTCGTAATGACATGACACTCTCCCCAATGACCCACGGTTGTTCCCGTCACTGGGCCGATCATGAGCTTGCAGGGAAGCCGCCCGTATCAGCCGCCTTCCCGCCCGCTCATGCGGGATGGCCGGCCGGGGGCGTAGGAACGATCCGACTGCCCGGGAATTGCTCTTCCGTGTCTTCCTCTATCGCGGCCTCCGCCCGGAGCCAGCCGCCCGTCCGGGTACTGCCACGTCCCAGTGTAGGAATCGTCCGACAGGAGCATGGGAAGCTTGCGCCGCGGTTTGGCCCCATCCCGCCGACTTTGGCGCGCCCCGGCAGCAAGTAATTTGCCCATCAGGCCCGACGACTTATTCAGCACTTCAATCGAGTTCAGTACTTCAATCGAGCCCTGCTCGGCGGGGCGCAACCCGAAGGGGAGCAAATGGTGACGGACGACATGGTGGCCCTCGTGCCCCAACTGCATACTTTCGCGCGCTCTCTGTGCCGCGACGGCGTACGTGCGGACGACCTCGTGCAGGAGGCGCTCATGCGCGCCATCAACAACATCGAGCGCTTCAAGCCAGGGACGAATCTCAAGGCTTGGCTCTTCACCATCGTGCGCAACGAGCACTATTCGCAGCTGCGACGGCGTAAGTTCGAAGCGCACGGTGTCGACACCGATCTGCTTCCCGAGCCGAGCGTGCCTCCCGACCATGACGGTAAGCTCGAATTACGCGACCTCAATCTCGCCCTATCCTCTCTGTCGCCGGGACAGAGAGCCGCGCTCATCCTCGTCAGCGTCAGCGGCTTCTCCTACGAAGAAGCCGCGGAAATCTGCGGATGTGCCGTCGGCACGATCAAGAGCCGCGTGGCACGTGCACGAGAAACCCTCTTGGAGATGCTGGAAGGGCGTCAACCACTCCCCGAGGGTGTCTCGTACTCCGGGGACGACGACGAGGACGAAACCATCACGCGTCTCTCAAACGCGTACTCACATATGCATCCCCCGCACGCGCATCCCGGAGACTCCCCGCGGGCATCGATCCGGGCATCGATGGGTATCACCGCGACCTGACCCCATTCGAGTTTAAGACGGGCCCGTAAGCCGCTACGGACCGATGCCGTCGATGCGGAGGAACCGCGTCGGCGGCGGCGGTAGCATCAGCGGGCGGGCACCCTCCGGCGGCGGACCCCCAAGGCCACCGCCCATGGCCCCCAGGCCGCCGCCCATGGATTAAAAATCCAACGTTGCGCGGGCTCCCCACGGCAGTCTATAAAACCTCGTGCCGTGGTTGAGAGTCTCTCGCACTGATGATCGCGCCGCTGACCCAAGTCCTCATTCTGCTTGCGGCCGCCGTACTGCTCGTGACGCTGGCGCGTCGTGTCGGTCTGCCGACCACCCTCGGCTATCTGGCCGTCGGGGTGGTGTTCGGGCCTCACGCGATGAACATCCTCTCGGATTCGGGCACCACCCGGCTGCTCGCCGAGCTCGGCGTCGCCTTTCTGCTGTTCACCCTGGGCCTGGAATTCTCGCTGCCGCGCATGCTGGCGATGAAGCGCGAGGTTTTCGGCCTCGGCGCCGCGCAGGTCGGGGCCACCGCGGTGGTATTCGCGCTCATTGCCAGGGGCTTGGGACTGCAGTGGCTCACCGCCGTCGTGGTCGGCGGCGCGGTGTCGATGAGCTCTACCGCCATCCTGCTCCAGCAGCTGACGGAGCGCTCCGAGTTGAACCGCACGCACGGCCGGCTGGCGTTCAGCATGCTGCTCTTCCAGGACCTGGCGTTCGTGCCCTTCCTGGCTCTTGCATCCGCGCTGGCCGCGGGCCATGAGCACTTTCAACTCAGCAGCAGTCTGCTAGCGGTTCTCGGCGGCACGTTGGCCATCGCGGCGGTGCTCGCCGCCGGGCGCTGGCTGCTCCGGCCGCTCTTCCACGAGATTTCCCACAGCCGTCTACGCGAGCTCTTCACACTCACCGTGCTGCTGGTGGTGCTCGCTTCCGCGTGGATGTCGAACGTCGCGGGCCTGTC
>DASZVD010000443.1:0-5510 GCA_035547375.1 Steroidobacteraceae bacterium | reverse complement strand
GCACGCTGCACCTGGTGAAGAAAGAGGGGCGGGCATGAGGCTGGCGCGTCCCTGGTTGTGGGTCTGCTGGCTGCTGCTGGCGAGCCGGGGAGCGGTTGCGCAGGATTTTGATTTCCGGCCGCCGGCCTCCGTCAACGATCCGGCGACTCCGGGGATCATGCGCGACCTCGCGGACCGGATGCTCCCCGTGTATCAGGAAGGCAATCCCGAGCGCTACCTGGCGAATCTCTCCGCGATGCAACTGGTTGCCGGCAACTATGCGGCGGCCTACGCGTCGCGCCAGTCGTTGCGGGATCGTCTCAAGAGCGGCGGCCGGCCGGTGAGCCGTGGCTTCATTCTCGATATGTACGCACGCGCGCGGGCCGTGGAAGCCAATGACCGTGTGACCTTTGCGCAGGCATTCGCGCAGGTCTATCGGGATATGGTGCCGAAGCTGAACGACGCGGACGCTTTCACTCTCACGGGTTGGTTGAATACACCGCCGGCTTCGTATCAGGATGCCGTGCAGCGTGTGTTCGATCAGCGGCGCCAGAAAGGCAACATCGCACTCGCGGATGCGATCGATCTCATGCAGGCCTACGTATCGCTCGAAGCCTATCGAAGCCTCGGCGCCCTGGTCGGGCCATTGATTGCGGAGGACGAGCGCCGGCGCTACGAGACGCAGGATGACGTGCTCATCAAGACGCCCGACGGCACTACGCTGTCCGCGTTGGTCGTGCGTCCGAAAACCTCGACAAAGCCCTTGCCGGCGTTGCTCGAATACACACTGTATCTCACGCCGGGTTATGCGCGTGAAGCGGCCGCTCACGGTTACGTGGGCGTGGTCGCATACGCACGCGGCCGCGGAAAGAGTACCGGTGAGGCCCTCCCGTACCAGTACGATGGCGACGATGCCCGGGCCGTGATCAGTTGGATCGCCAGTCAGCCGTGGAGCGATGGCCGTGTGGGCATGTACGGAAGCGCCTACAGCGGCTTCGTGCAGTGGGCCGCGGCGAAGCGCTTGCCGCCCGCGCTGAAGGCTATTGCAACGACTTCGCCCACCGTGCCCGGCATCGATGTGCCGGATGATGGCGGCGTATTCCGCAATTCCGTCTACCGTTGGTCACTCTACGTCACGAATGTCATCGACGAGAAGACTTACGACGACGACACGCCTTGGCGCGACCTGGATAGAAAGTGGTACGCGAGCGGGAAGCGGTATCGCGACCTGGGCTCGCTGTACGGCCAACCCAATCAGCTCTTCCTGCGCTGGCTGAACCATCCGAGCTATGACCGCTTCTGGCAGAGCTTGGTGCCGTACGGCCGCGAGTTCGCCAAAGTCGATATTCCCGTGCTGACGATCACGGGCTACTACGCGGCGGGAGAGGCGGGGGCGCTGTACTACTTCGGCGAGCACCATCACTATGCGCCCAAGGCGAACCACACTCTGTTGATCGGTCCGTACGACGACGGTGTCACTCAACATGGCGTTCTGTCGACGCTGCGCGGCTACCCGCTCGATCAGGCGGCGGCCATAGATCTGCGCGAGCTGCGCTATCAGTGGTTCGATCACGTGTTGAAAGGCGCGGCGGTGCCCCCGTTGCTGCAGGGGCGGGTGAACTACCAGGTCATGGGGGCGAACGAGTGGCGCCACGCGGAGTCGCTCGAGGCGATGGGAAATGGCGTGCTCAAGTGGTATCTGCGGGGCAAGACGCTGAGCACCGGAGCCAGGACCGCCAGGACCAACAAGACCGCGAGGGCCGGCAAGGGTAAGCCACGCGGTCACAAGGCGGAGGAGCCGCCCGAGAAGCAGTTCGTCGAGCAGGTCGTGAAACTGGCGGACCGCAGCGACGCCAATGGCCCTTGGCCCGGCTCGGACGTCATGGCCAGATCCGTGCCGGTGCGCAACGCGGTCACGTTCACGAGCGAGCCGTTATCCAAGCCTCTGGAGCTGCAGGGTGCCTGGTCCGGCAAGCTCGACCTGACCGTGAACAAAATGGACGTGGATCTGAGAGTCGCGGGTTACGAGTTGCTGCCGAGCGGCGACTACGTCGCGCTGTTCGAGCCGTACGTGTTCCGGGCGAGCTACGCGCACGATCGGGTGCAGCGGCGCCTGCTGCGCGCGGGTGAGCGGCAGAGTCTGGCCTTCAGGCTCGAGCGGCTCACCAGCCGCAAGATCCAGGCGGGGAGCCGGTTGATCCTGGTGATCGCAGTCAACAAGCGGCCCGACCAGGAAATCAACTACGGCAGCGGACGGGATGTCAGCGAGGAAGCGCTGGAGGATGACAAGACGCCGGTGAAGATCCGCTGGTTCGGGGACAGCTACATCGAGATGCCCGTGCGGCGCTGACAGCAACACCTGCAATTACAACGACGGATTGCTGGTCACGATTCGCTTTGCGAACAAGGTGGGCGACGTGCTGACGATGGGCTCGGCCCGAGACGCGGAAAAACGGCCGCTCAAGTTCTACGTTTACGTTTGGGCTTGATGAGGCGATGATTGGCGGCTAAGGCGTCACAGGGAGACAGGAGGATGCCAATGGCGAAACGTAAGACTACCCGCAAAAAACTCGCACCGGCGGTGCGAGAAATGGGGCAGTCCAAGACCTACACGGCCTTGCTGGCAGACGTGAAGGCGCGCATTCAGGCCGCTCAGTACGAGGCGCTACGCGCGGTCAACAAGGAGCTGATCGGCCTGTATTGGGACATCGGGCGACTGATTGACGAGCGGCAGGAAAGCGAGGGATGGGGGAAGAGCGTTGTGGAGACCCTTTCCGCAGACCTTCAAGCGGAATATCCCGGCATAGCCGGATTTTCCGCCTCCAACCTTTGGCGCATGAAGGGTTTTTTCGAGGCTTACAGCGATCAGCAAAAACTCGCACCACTGGTGCGAGAAATCGGCTGGAGCCATAACCTCGTGATTCTGGAACGCTGCAAGGAACCGTTGGAACGCGAATTCTACCTACGGGCGACGCGCAAATTCGGTTGGTCGAAAAACGTGCTCGTGCATCAGATCGACAACCAGAGCTACGAAAAGTCGCTTCTCGGTCAGACCAATTTCGACAAGACCCTGACTCCCGCCCTGCGTGCACAAGCGAAGCTGGCGGTGAAGGACGAGTACGCCTTCGACTTCCTCGAACTTGGAGAAGAGCACAGCGAGCGGGAGTTGGAGCGCGCCCTGATCGCCCGCATCGAGGACTTTCTGCGGGCAATGGGCGGCGTATTCACCTTTCTGGGCAGTCAGTACCGGCTGGAGGTGGATGGTGACGAATACTTCATCGACCTCCTGCTGTTCCATCGCCGCTTGCGCTCTCTGATCGCCATCGAGTTGAAGGTCGGCAAGTTCCAGCCCGAGTTTGTAGGCAAGATGCAGTTTTACCTCTCCGCGCTCGATACCCAGGTGCGGCAGGAGGACGAAAACCTGTCCATTGGCATCATTCTGTGCAAGGAGAAAAGGCGCACCATCGTCGAATACGCCTTGCGCGACGCAAAAAAGCCGATCGGCGTGGCGACCTACGCCATCACCAAAACCCTCCCCAAGAATCTGCAAGGACAGTTGCCGTCGCCAACCGCCATCGCGCGCCTGCTGAAGAAGATATGAGGTTGCCAAGGACGGTGGCTAAAGCGCCCGTGCCATCCTGAAACCCAATTTTGCCCGGCGCCGCTTTTTTCCTTGAGAATGCGGGCCGCAGGCGACTTTCAGCCAATCCAAACAGGATCGCTGTAGGCTCGCCGCCCCCGACGGTCTTCCACGTCTAAAGAGCACCACCTTGCGGTGCCCGGGTGTACGTCGAACTCGGTATGGGTTGCGAGAGGGCCGTCAGGAAAGCTCCTGGTCTCGAGCACGGTTCCGCCGCAGACGAGCTGCGCCTGTTTCAGGCCCATGGTGGATTGGAGCCCGAAGCCGAGTGCGACGGGCTGGCCTGGCTGGATGTGCACAGTGGTGCCGAACATCGTGTCGGGCGTAAGGAGGGGGCCGTGGCTGACGTAGCCGTGCCCGTCCCGCAGTGCCTCGGCATACGATAGTGCGGTGAGCTTGCCTTCGACATGAGCGAAGGCACGTACCCGGCCTGACTCCTCGTTCCAGACATCGTGCGTGTCAGTCCCGGCGGTCAGAAAGTAGTGATGGCCTGAGTTCCAGAAGTCCCACACCTTGCGCAGCACTTTCACATCGTCGTCGGGGACCGTCGCGTTGATTTCCACGAGGTCGAAACCGGGATTGAAGCCTCCGGGGGCGACTCCAGCAGCGACGCTCGCAAAATACCCGTAGGGAATGTAGGGGTGATTTGCCTGGATGACCAGGGCTCCCTGACGCCGGGCTTCCTTGAAGATCTGATCTACGGTGGCGGTGCTCGTGTCGATGGCGAGCTTCTGGCCGGGAGTCAGCGGATAGGCGTTGAAGTGGCCCCAGGAAGGCGACAACTCCAGGGACGGAATGAAGGGGACGCCGCGACGGGCGGCGATCGCCTGCAGGGCGGCGTGATTCACCGTCGTGTCATGGTCGCTCACGAAAAGGAGGTCGAGGCCGGCGGCCAGCTGGGAGCGCGCCAGATCGGCGGGCGGTGTGACGGCCTCCGCCTGGTCCGCGTGGTGGTGCAGATCGGCCGCGAACCAGCCGTTGCGACGCGGGTCGAACAGGCGAGTGAGCACGATCTGAGCGGGTAAGGTCGTGTTGGGTTTGATCGCGAGGGTGATGGTCTGGCTCCGGGAGAAAAAGCCGCCGCCCGAGGAGACCGCGAGGACGTACGGGCCGGGCGCCAGCGCGAGGTCGGCCACGCCCGGGGAGTCGAGCTCGGTGAAGAACGTCTTGCGTCCGAGGAACTCGACCAGCGGTTGCTGTCCTTTCTTGATGACGATCCGCGCATCGAGCGGAACACCGCTCGCATCCTTGACCGTGAGTTGCGCCCGGCCGGGGCCTTCGAGGTCGTGGAAGCTGCGGGTGGCGCTCGCTCCGGCTTTGATGTGAATCGAGGTGCGCTTGCTCTGCGAATGATTCTTCGCGGTGGCGTACAAGACATAGTCGCCGGCCGGGAGTGTCAGGTCGTAGCGGCCTGCGTGACCCTGGCTCCAGGCGTACGGCTTCCCTTGTTTCTCGACGACGACCACGGGCTCCGCAACAGGTTTCCCATCACGGCTCGCGACCGCGCCGCGCACTTCG
The DNA here is from genome assembly GCA_035547375.1 of Steroidobacteraceae bacterium. Classification (GTDB taxonomy): domain Bacteria; phylum Pseudomonadota; class Gammaproteobacteria; order Steroidobacterales; family Steroidobacteraceae; genus 13-2-20CM-66-19. The sequence goes on along the minus strand of DASZVD010000443.1, from coordinate 373 downwards.
CCAGCCGGAAGATGTTTGCGGTCGATCTCGGCACGGACGACGGGGGCGAGGTCGCCGCTGGAGCCTACCTGCAGCCAGCCGTCGAAGGCTCGAGTCTCGCCGGGGGCGAGGGTGTGAAGGAGAAACAGGTCGCGCGATCCGTCGCCGACGTGGTCGAGGTATGGCGCGTGCAAGGCTATGGTCCAGTCGGCGTCGTAAGCGACGGCACGATCCGCGAGCGCACCATCCGCCTTGCCGTGAGTTACGCCTGCGAGACCGGGAACGGCGAAGTAGAAGCCCCCCTTGGGCCATAGCGTGAGCCCTGAAAGCAGGTCCGGGAGGGCGCTGTCCCCGCCATTGTGCATCGTGGTCCGGATCTCGATATGGTCGGAGC
>DASZVD010000442.1:0-5872 GCA_035547375.1 Steroidobacteraceae bacterium | reverse complement strand
CGGCCGACCGTATCCGCGGATCGTGGCGCAAGCGCGCCAGGACCGGCTGACAACCCGCATCGTTCGGCGAGCCGCTCGCCCAGAACAGGAACTGGTTCCGCCCGAGCAGCCTCACCAGACTCAACCGCACGCCGGTCGCCTTCCCGAGATCCGCCAGGAAAACATCATCCGGATGGATCGCCTCGTCCGTGAAGGCGACGATGACCCGGGTATCGCACCCGGCAGTGTAAGGAGACGGCACTTCGGCCGCGTAGGCGTCGGCCGCAAATGAGCCGGACACGCTGGCCGCCAATGAGGCGGCGACGAGCCGGGCGGCCCAGCGCCGGCGCAGCTGAGTTGAACGCAAACGCACTCTCGAATAGTCAGGACACCGGTGGATGCCGGTATAGATGCGCGAGACGGCGACAAGTTCCCCGTCGGCCGAGGAGCAGGCCACCGACCAGGAGCGTGAGTCCATCGATCGCGCCTCCGCCTCCACCACCGCCACCGGATGCGCCCGCAGTGACGCCGGCGGCCGAAGTCGTGCCGCCGCTCGTGCTCACATTCACCGTGACCTGCGATGAGCCGGTGCGGCTCGAATCGGCTCCCGATACGGCGGTGATCGTCGCCGTGAGCGTGGACGAAACCGTTGCAGGGGCGGTATATACACCGTCGGAGGTGATCGTCCCATACACGGAGGTTCCGCCGGTTATCCCGTTGACCTGCCAGGAGACCGCCGTATTGGCCGTGTTGGTCACCGTTGCTCTGAATACCTGAGAGCCTCCGGCCTGCACGGTGGCGGTCGCGGGGCTGACCGACACCGCGACGGGCGTGGCAGGCGCCGGACAAGTTCCATTGTCGGCTGATGCAGGTGCGGAAGTTGTCGCAGCGGTCGTGCTGATCACGACTTGTGCCGTATCCGTAAGGCCCGCGTCGTCCGTTACGGTGACTTGGATCGTGATGGGTCCCGAGCTGGGCGCGACTACCGTAGCCGATGCGCTGTTCGCACCCTGTATGGCAATCGTACCGGAGCCGACGGCACTCCACATATAACCGGAAATCGTGTGGCCGCAGGCGGCGGCACTGCCGATCGCCGAGAGGACGACGTTTTGCCCGGAACTGACACTGCCCGGAACGGCAATGGCCGCAATCGGGCGCAGCGCCGCCTGCAATGCTCCCGGCGCATTGGCCATGCCGGCACCGCAGGTCTGCGTCGTGCAATTGCACTCCAACGTCTGCAGATCGCTGGCGCTCGCCGGCACGTGACAGGTCGGCACGGTCGTATCCGTCGAGACCGGAAACCGCACCGCCCCCTCCTTCAGGCGAGCGATGAGTTGCGCTCCCGTGAGATTGCTGTTGACGCTCGCCATCAGCGCCGCGATGCCCGACACCATGGGAGCCGCGAAGCTGGTCCCGAGGCTGGGATTGTTCTGATCGGTGTACGTGCCGGCCACCGGCGTCGTCGTTCCACTGTTGGTGGTGGTATCGATGGGATAGAGGCACGTCGAGCCCGTGGTAACGCAGTTACCCGCGGGCGCGCTGAGAGCGATCTCGGGGCCGAGGCTGCTGTAACCCACTTTCGTGCCGACATTGCGCAGGCCCGCCACGGCCGCCACACCGACACAATTCGCGGGCGCATCGACCGGGCCCCCCTCGTTTCCGGCGGAGACGACCACCAGGACCCCGAGCGCGAGCACTTCGTTGATGACGATCTGCTCGGCGCCGGTGCAGGCCCCCGTGCTTCCCAGGCTCATATTGATGATCTGCGCCGGATGCGCGTTGTCGGGGACGCCGTCCACGTGCAATCCGGCCGCCCAGCGCATGCCGTCCAGAATGTCCGAATCGGCGCCGCCGCACTTGCCCAGCACGCGCACCGGCAGGACCCGGGTTCCCCAGGTGATGCCCGCGATGCCGGCCGAGTTGTTGGTCAGCGCGCCGAGAATGCCCGCCGTCCGGGTGCCGTGCCAGGAGCTGTTGGCTACCGTGCACCCCGAGAACTGACTGGTCTGGGTGTCCGCCGTCGTCACCCAGTCACCCGGATCGGATGCATCGGCATCCCGGCCGTCCCCGTCGTTGGCGACGGCGGGATTGGTAATGAAGTCGTAACCGGCCAGGAGTCGCGCGCCGCCGGCGGGTCCGAGGTCGGGGTGATCGAACCGCACGCCGGTGTCGAGATCCGCGATGACGATGTCACTGCGCCCCGTCGTGGTGTCCCAGGCCGTCACGGCGTCGATCGCCGCGGCTTCAACGTTCTGCTCGTACCACTGATTGACGTAAAGCGGATCATTCGGCAAGGCATGCGGATAGCGCCGCTCGTCCACGTCGACCGACTCGACGGCCGGATCGGCCCGCAGCCGGGCGAGGAGCTCTGCAACGTTCTCGTTGCGTCCAGGGCTGACCTGCAGCAAGTGCAGGCCCGCGGTGATCCGCCGCGAGTGATGGAAAGTGAGATTGGCTCGCTTCGCGAGCGACTGCACGGCGTCCGTTTCGGACTGCGCCTGTATCCGCGATATCCCGTCCGCCGCGCGCAACTTCACGAGGAAGCCGATGACTGCCGGCTGGGAGGCGGCGGCGGCCGGATGGGTAAGGATCGGATTCGTCTCCGCGGTGCCCGCGGTCGCGCTCGTGAAGGACAACGAGAACGAGGCCAGCAGGCCGATCAGGGCATAACGGAGCACATCGACCGTTGCGCCTTTCGAGGCATGTGGGGCGGACTGGGGCATATCCGCCACACCATATCGCGGCTGATCGCATCAAACTGTGTCGGCGTCCGACAACGACGCCCGCGACCGACAATCCAGAGTGATTGACGGGAAACCAACAGACGATTGTCGGTTAATGAGACGCGCGTCTCTTGACACCCGCGATGGGAACCTGCTGCGTGATGCAGTGAATGTTGCCGCCCCCCAGCAGAACCTCCCGCGCGGGCACGCCGACCACCCGCCGCTCGGGAAAGACTCGTTTGAGCTTCGCGACAGCCGCCTTGTCCGTGCGTGAGTCCAGCAACGGCATGACGATGCCGCCGTTGGCAATGTAGAAATTGACATAACTCGCCGCCAGCCGGGAGCCGGGCTCACGCGGCTTGGTGCCCTCGCGGGCGGCAACCCCACCCGCCTCTTTGGCGCCGAGGGTCAACGGACCGGGCATGGGCAACTTGACGACCTTCAGGCGCCGGCCGCGCGCGTCGCGCTCGTCATGGAGACGCTCCCAGGCATCGAGCGAGATGGCGTACTGCGGATCGCGCTTGTTATCGGTCCAGGTGAGGCACACCTCTCCCGGGCGCGCAAAACACGCCAGATTGTCGATGTGCCCATCCGTCTCATCGTTGAAGACACCCTTTCCGAGCCAGATGATGTGAGACACCCCGAGGTAATCCCGCAGGTAGGCTTCCACTTTCCCGCGACTCAACAGCGGATTGCGGTTCACGTTGAGGAGGCACTCTTCCGTCACGAGCACCGTGCCTTCCCCGTCGACGTGGATGGCGCCACCTTCATTGATGACCGGCGCGCGATAGCGATCGCGATTCTCGATCTCCAGTACCTTGCGTGCGACCAGATCGTCCTGGTCCCACGGAAAGTACAAGCCTCCCTGCAAGCCACCCCAGGCGTTGAAATGCCAATCGACGCCCCGCACGGCACCACGCCGGTCCACGACGAAGGTGGGGCCGACATCGCGCATCCAACTGTCGTCGTGTGACATCTCCACCAGGCGAATCCGCGGATCGAGCAGAGCTCGTGCGAACTCGAACTCCCCGGCGCTCACGCCGATGGTCACGGGCTCGAACTGCGCGATGGCGGCGGCCACGGCCGCAAACGCCTGTTGCGCCGGGCGCGCAGCGTCACGCCAATTATCCGGCCGCTCCGGCCACAGCATCCAGCAGCCGGAATGCCGATCGAACTCGGCCGGCATCCAGAAGCCGTCAGCGGCGGGCGTACTGGGCAGCGTCCGGCTCATTTCCTCAGCCGGCTGTGGTGGTAGCCGTAGAAGCCGTAGATCGCCATGCCGATAAGGGTCCAAAGCACGAGCCTGATCCACGTCGGCGTGCCCAAGGACAGAGTCATCCCGAGACACACCAGGGTCCCTAGGATACAGGTGAAGGGTGCCCACGGCACTCGAAACGGCCGGGGCACCTCGGGACGCTTCACGCGCATCACGAGCACCCCGGCACAAACCACGGCGAAGGCGAGCAGAATGCCGATCGAAATGAGATCGGCGAGAACGTCCAACGGGAAGACAGCGGCGATCAAAGCAGCGCCGACACCTGTCCACGCGGTCGCGATATGTGGTGTCTTGAAGCGCGGATGACACTTGCTCACCGAGGGCGGCAACAGGCCGTCATCCGCCATGGCCAGCAGGATGCGCGGCTGACCGAGAAGCGAGGTCAGGATGACGGAGGTCATACCGGCGATGACGCCGATCTTCACCAGGACGGCCAGCCAGGACAGCTGTGGGTGCGCATCCAGCGCCACGGCGACGGGCTGATCGACGTTCAGCTTCTCGAACGGCACCATGCCGGTCATCACGGCCGACATGCCGACGTACAGCAGCGACGAGATGACCAGCGCGCCGATGATGCCACGCGGCAGATCGCGCTGCGGATTGCGCGCTTCCAGGGCGGTGGTCGAGGCGGTATCGAACCCGACGTAGGAGAAGAAAATGATGGCCGCGCCTTTCAACACACCGCTCCAGCCGAAATGCCCGTACTCCCCGGTGTTGGGCGGCAGGTAAGGATGCCAGTTCGACGTATCGACGTATTTCAGGCCGGCGATCATGAACACCACGATGACCGCCACTTTGAGCGTCACCATGAACGTGTTGGCGCCCGCCGAATGCGACACTCCGATGTAGCAAACCGCGCTCATCGCGGCGACGATGAGGACCGCGGGCATGTTGAAGAGAGCCCCCGTCGCGATCAGATGCCCGTGCGCGTCCTGTCCCAGCGGTGCGTTCACGAGAGCCGCCGGCAGGTGGATATTGGCGTCGCCCAGCAGATTCACGACATAGCCGGACCAGCTCACGGCGACCGCCGAGGCGGAGATCCCGTACTCGAGCAGCAGATTCCAGCCGATGAACCACGCAATCCCTTCCCCGAGCGTCGCGTACGTGTAGCTATAGGCGCTTCCCGGGACCGGCAGAAACGTGGCGAACTCCGCGTAACACAGTGCGGCCAGCCCGCTGCCGAAGGCGGCAATGAGCAGCGACAGTGTCACCGCCGGCCCCGAATGCTGGGCCGCGACGGTGCCCGTGAGCACGAATATGCCGGTGCCGATCGTGGCGCCGAGGCCGATCGCGGTCAGCGACCAAGCCGTGAGCACCTGGTTCAGGCGCTTGGCGCCGGAGCGGTCCGCGGGATCTACGGGCCGCACGGCAAAGAATTGACGCAGGAACGGCGGCATCAGGACCCCTTTGGCGGATGGTGTTGTTGGTAGCCACCGTGGGGGCCCAAATCAGTCGCGCTCCCGCAAGGCTGCCCATTTGGTAAGCGGGCAAGTCTCTCACAGCACAGACGGCGACGCACTGGGCCAGGGCATGGGTAGGGGTACCAGCCGCGAACCAGCGGGGGGAGCACCCCTATGCTACGATTGCCGCCCCCCGGCGGCGCTGAACCTGCGCCCGACGGACGACGCAATTTCGGAGAATCCGTCCATGTCCACGGCTGCACCCCTGAAGGTCACCCCGCCCGCCCAGGGCGCCAAGATCACCATCCGCGATGGCAAGCTCATCGTCCCCGACAATCCGATCATTCCCTTCATCGAAGGCGACGGCACCGGCCCCGACATCTGGCGTGCGAGCGTGCGCGTCCTGGACGCGGCGGTACAGAAGGCCTACGCCGGCAAGCGCAAGATCCACTGGATGGAAGTCTTCGCGGGCGAGAAGTCGAACAAGCTCTTCA
>DASZVD010000441.1:0-6190 GCA_035547375.1 Steroidobacteraceae bacterium | reverse complement strand
AATCGTGGTACGGCATCAATCAGCCCGAGAGCGACCGGTTCGTGCTGCCGGCACTGTCCGTCAACTATGACTTCGACGCCTTCAGTGTAAAGCTCATCAGCTCGTATTTCGATCGTCGCGACGACCGTATCGAAGACTATGCGCCGCTGTCGATCGGAGCGCTGACGGGTGGCGCCGAGTCATTCGTGCCCGGCGTCAATTTCCACGAACGCAGCGATACGCTCACACGGCAGCGCAATTTCGACGAGGAGCTGCGTTTCAGCTCACCCGCCGATTCCCCGAGCCGTCTCAGCTGGGTTGCAGGACTCTTTCTCTACTACGGCAAGCAGACTTACGACCAGACGGAAGTCGACAACATCGGCGACCTGTTGCCGGTGCTGTTCCCAGGGTATGACGTCCTGTCGTTCTACGGTCAGGAGCAGCTGCCGGGACATATCAGCTTTCTGGAGAATCTGACCTACAAGACGCAGCAGAAGGCGATTTTCGGCGAGGTCTCCTACAAGCTGACGGAGCGTCTCAAAGCCACCGCCGGCCTGCGCGTGGAGCGCAGCAGCTTCTCGTACAACGACTTCCAGAATGGGCCGTTCGCCGGGGCCGCCTCTTTCGACGACAGCGGCAGTCAGAGCGAAACGCCGATCACGCCCCGCTTCAACCTGTCCTATGCCGTCGGCGAGGGTCAGGTGTATGCGACCGCGGCCAAGGGCTACCGGACCGGCGGCGTCAACGAGCAGGTGCCGACGACCTGCGCGGCCGACCTGGCGGCGCTCGGGCTGACGAAGGTGCCGTCGACCTATGGCTCCGACACCGTGTGGAGCTATGAGCTGGGCGCGAAGCAGCGCGTCCTGGACCGCCGTATGGAGGTGAGCGGCAGCGTCTACTGGATCGACTGGTCCGGCATCCAGGGCAACATCCCGCTGCTCGATTGCGGTTTCGGCTACAACGCCAATCTCGGCAAGGCGGTGAGCAAGGGCTTCGACCTGCAGATCCAGGCCAGCCCGATCGATAGTCTGCTGCTGAGCGTGGCCGTGGGCTACGACAACGCCGAGTACAGCAAGACGGTCTACGGGGAAGTGAATTCGCTCACCAACCAGCCGACCGTGCTGGCCAAGGACGGCGACAGCCTGGGAGTCCCCGGCTGGCAGGGCTCGCTCTCGAGCGAGTACTCGTGGACGGTCGCCTCGGCGATGAAGGCTTACCTGTTCGGCAGCTACCAGTACACGGGCAACTATCATCGCACCGGGTCGGAAGGTGTGGTCGGCTACAACCCCTATACGTACAATGGCTCCGAGATTCAAATCACCAACCTGCGCGCCGGCGTGCGCCGGTACGGGTGGGACGTGTCGGCCTACGTGAACAACCTCTTCAACGAGCGCGAGTATTTGTATTTCTACCAGGCGGCCGCCTCCGGGCCGGATGGGGCTCGTGCGGAGACCGCGAGGCCGCGAACCTTTGGCCTCACGGCGACCTACAGGTACTGAATGAGCAAGCTCGTCTCGATGGCCGTGGCGGCCCTGACCCTGGCAAGCAGTAGTTGGGCTGTGGCCGCGACGGTGAGCCCGAGCGACGTGGCCGAGCGTGTGAAGGCGGTCGAGCCGCAGGTCATCGCGTGGCGCCGGGATATCCATGAGCATCCCGAGCTGGCGAACCGGGAAACGCGCACGGCGCAGCTCATTGCGGATCAGCTCCGCTCGTTCGGGATAGAGGTTCGCACCGGTGTCGCCCACACGGGCGTCATCGGTGTGCTGCGCGGCGCTCGGCCGGGCCGGGTCGTTGCCCTCCGCTCCGACATGGATGCCTTGCCCGTGGAGGAGAAGACGGTCCTGCCGTTCATGTCGCACGCGACTGGCGAATACCAGGGGCACACGGTGCCGGTCATGCACGCCTGCGGTCACGACGCGCACATTGCGATGCTGCTGGGCGCGGCGAAGGTTCTTGCCGGAATGCGGCAGAAGTTCGCCGGAACCGTGGTGTTCATCTTCCAGCCGGCCGAGGAAGGCGCGCCCGAGGGTGAGGAGGGCGGCGCGCCGCTCATCATCAAGGAAGGCGGCCTGGACAACCCGGCTCCGCAGGCGATCTTCGGCATTCACGTCTGGCCGGGCAAGGCGGGGACACTGTATTACCGGCCGAACGGCGCGATGGCCGCCAACGATGTCTTCAGGATCGTCGTGCAGGGGAAACAGTCTCACGGCGCCATCCCTTGGGGCGGCATCGACAGCATTACCGTGGGCTCGCAGATCGTGCAGGCCCTGAACGGCATCGTCGCGCGTCAGCTCGACATGACGAAAGGCGCCACGGTCGTCACGGTAGGCATCTTCCAGGCGGGTGTGCGGACCAACATCGAGCCGGAAACCGCGGAGCTGGGCGGAACCATCCGCACGTTCGATCCCGACAATCGCAACGAAGTGCTGCGCCGGATCAACCTCACCGCCGAGCGGATCGCCGAGAGCGCCGGAGCCACGGCCAAAGTCACCCTGCGCGACGGGAATCCGGTGACCTGGAATGACCCGAAACTGACCGAGGCCACGCTTCCCAGCTTGAAGCGCGCCGCGGGGGACGCGAATGTCGAGCTGGCGCCGATCGTCATGGCATCGGAAGATTTCTCGGCGTACCAACAGAAGATCCCGGGACTTTTCTATTTCCTCGGAGTGGATGCGGACGGGGTTGCCGCGAAGGATGCAGCCCCGAATCACTCGCCGTATTTCTTCGTCAACGAGGCTGCGTTGCCGGTCGGTGTTCGGGCGCACGTTCTGACGGCTCTCGACTTCCTCGCGCGCTGAGGCGAGGGGGAGATGCGCAGCTATCTGGTGCCTCTACTGCTTGCGGCCGGATGCGCCCATGCAGCGATCACCCAAGAGGAACAGCGCATCCTCGACCGCCTCGACGCAGGTCGAGTGTTGGCTGACATACGCTACCTCTCGCAGGATGTGGTCAAGACACCTTCCGGGCTCGGCGCCGGCACCGCCGTGGCGGGCAGCCCCGAAGAGAAGGCCCTGGCGGACGAGATCTCCCGCAAGTTGCGCGCAACGGGCCTCGCGGTGCGGGTGGAGGAATTCCCCGTTCGCGCGTATCGATATGGCCCTGTCCGGCTGACCGCCAACGGCAGCGAAGTTCCGGCCATCAGCCTGCAGACGGCGGCCGGCACCTGGGGGCGCCGCGACGGCGTTGACTATGCCGGCGGCAACGGTGACGCGGGGCACACGCTGACAGCCGGTCTGATCGATGCGCACGAAGGCTATGCAGCCGACTACGAGAAGCTGGGTGGCGTGCGCGGCAAGGTGGTGCTCGTCCATCGTGAGCTGCGGGACTGGCCGGAGGCGCAGATCTCGGAGGCCGCTTATCGGGGCGCCGCCGCGATCGTGTTCTATGATCATCCCAACTCGGCCGGCCAGGTCGATGCCCTGCGGCAGGACAGCGTGTGGGCGCACGATCAGATCCCGGCCGTGGCGATCAGCCGGCGTTCGGCGCAGGCATTGACGCAGAAGCTGGCGCACGGTGCCGTTGAGATCGCTTTGCAGAACCGGGCGGATGTCGCCGACGGGCATTCCCAGAATGTCATCGGCATGATCCGCGGCACCGACCTGGCGGACGAATGGGTCGTGGTGGGCGCACACTACGATCGTTGGTTCCAGGGAGCCGGCGACAACACCAGCGGGGCGGCGGCAGTGCTCGAGTTGGCACGCGCGTTCGCCGGCTCCGGGTTGCACCCGCGGCGCTCGATGCTCTTCATGACTACCGGCTCGGAGGAGGCCGGCCTGGAAGACGCGGAGCGCGATTGGCTCGCCGGGTCCCACGCTTTCGTGGCCCGTCACCCCGAAGTCCTGCGCAGCGCCGCCTTGATGTTCAATCTCGATCTCATCGGCTGGACCGCGCCGGCCGGAACGCTGATGTCCACCCCGGACATCGCCGGGCAGCAGCGGCAGGTGTTAACGGATCTCGGCTACGAGAAGAAACTCTCGATCACGATTCCAACGACGAGCGCCATCGATGCCTGGAACTACGGGGTCGTGGGCGGCGCTGCGATGAATCACCTGTGGCGGGCGACGTCCACAGGCAATCCGGCGTACTTCCCGATCTATCACACGCAGCTGGATACGTTCGACCCGCGCCTTTTCGGCAACATGCAGATGGATCTGCGCCTTCTGGGTGTCAGTCTATGGCGGGCGGCGACGGTGGCGCGTCTGCCGATAGCGCTGACCGCGGTGGCAGATTACGTCGGACCGCTGTTTTCGGCTGATGCCGCCCGGGTTCCCGAGGTCGATTTCCGTGGATTGCAGGCGGCGCTGGCTGATTTTCGGCGGGCGGCGGCTGCGGCAGAGGCCGCTCCAAGTGACGACGCTCAGCGTCTGCTGATGTCTGTGCGTCACACACTGGTTCCCTGGTTGTACATCAGTAACGGCGACTTCGAGCAGGCCGTGCGGACGAACGAAGACGCGCAGCGGGTGGCAGTGCTGGATAAGGTGGCCGTGGCGCTGCGCAGTGAGGACCGGAAAGGGGCCGCGGGGGCGCTTGCGGGACTTTACGAGGGACGGCAGTGCTTGCGGCTGTCACCGGCGGTGTACGCGGAGGAAACGGCATTCTGGGTGGCTGAAGGGGGCTGGGCGACTCAGTTTCAACATCGGCCGTTGCCTCCGCCGCCGGCGTTCGCAGCGGGTTGTGTCGCAATGGCGACGGATGCGAAAGCCGCCGTCGGGGATTTTGCGATGGCGCGGGCGGTCGCGGTCGAGGGGGTGAGGCAATCGGTTGCCTTGGTTACCGGCAAGCTGCGCGCCGCCACCGCGCAATTGCAGCGGAAGAATTGACCTTGCAGTAGCGGGGCGACGGTCTCCTGGCGTCCAGGGTGCCGTGAGTGAGCTATGCTCAAGGCATGCGTCACGCAGTTCTGCTGGGTTTCACATTGCTGCTGGGCGGGTGCAGCAGCACCCAATTTTTCATTGCGAATGCGCCCACGACGTTCGACCGCATCGACGTGCACCGGGACTTGCCGTACGCCGCGGGCCCGCGACACGAGCTCGATGTGTATTCACCACGGCAGGCGACGGATCGGCCGGTGGTCGTCTTCTGGTACGGAGGCTCCTGGGTCAAGGGCAGCAAGGGCGACTACCGCTTCGTCGGCACGACCTTGGCGGAGCACGGAATCGTCGCGGTCCTGCCGGATTATCGTCTGTACCCCCAGGTGACTTTCCCCGCTTTCGACGAGGATGGCGCGCGGGCCGTCGCGTGGGTCGAGCGGCACGTGCGCTCGTTCGGTGGCGACCCGCGTCATCTGGTGCTCATGGGACATTCCGCCGGCGGTCATACGGCGGCGTTCCTGGCGTTCAATCATGAGTTCCTGCGCAGGTTCGGGGCCGATCCCAGGGACATCGTGGGGCTGGTCGGCCTCTCGGGGACCTACGTGTTGGAGCCCGAGCCGGGTACCGAGCGAGCCACCTTTCCGGCCCCCTATACGGAATCGGACTGGCAGCCGATCCGGTTCGTCGACTCTCACGCGCCGCCCACGCTCCTGTTGCACGGGACGAAGGACAAAGAGGTGCTGCCGCAGGAGGCGATCGAGCTGCGTGACTTGATGTTACGGGAGCACCTGCGGGTCGAGTTGCACCTCTACGAGCACAAGGGCCACGGGGATACCGTCGCACCGTTCGCTCCGGTCGCGCACTGGCGCTCGCCGGCGGTGGAGGACGTCCTTGCATTCGTTCACAGTGTCGCCGGCGGCAGGGGGCCGCAGCAGGCACAACGTTAGTCAGACAGGCTCCCCGACTACAACGACTGTTTGAACTCCAGCGTGAATGTGACGGGCGGGAGAGTGGCCACCTGCGGAATGATCGTGGTGCCGTTCTGCTCGTATTGCGCATAGCCGACGTACCCGATGTCACCCAGGTTGGGCTTGGCGTTCGTCAGGTTGCGGATGTTCAGCGCCAGTTCCGAGTTGCCCCAGCTGAGTCCGAAGCGAGTGTTCACGAGCGAGTAGGACGGCCGGATGGCGAGCGAGCCGCCGCCGCCGTTGAGCAAGGACACGCTGTCGCCGGTGTAGCTGTAATCGACGGACAGGAAGCCCGAGGTCTGGCCGAACAGGGGACGCTTGTACACCGCCCCGGCCGAGGCGGTGACGGCCGGTGTGCCGAGGATGCGGGTGCCGGACGTGAGTCCCACGATGCCCAGCGCGCCCGGATCGGTGATGGAGGTCTTCTCGTAA
>DASZVD010000440.1:0-6162 GCA_035547375.1 Steroidobacteraceae bacterium | reverse complement strand
CGGCGTCCTCCGCCAGGGCGACGAAGTGCCGCAGGGGAACTCGCTCGTAGAGGCTCGTGAGCTGCGCCGCGCACAGGCCGTAGCGGCGCAGGAAGGAGTCGATGGGCACTGCGCTGTTGCCCAGCTCGCGGATCATCGGCGCCAGAAAGAAGGCGCGGATGGTGGAGGGGTCGGTCGATTCGGAACGACCCGGCGAAAGGGCACGGCGCGCTCGCACGAGGCTGTTTTCCTCACCCGCCGGTTGGGGGTAATGGCCGGAAATGCAAACATTGTGGCTGACTTCGCCATGCGTGTACAGCCCGCCCCTGTGCCAGGATCCGCGCCAATCGAGGGTCATCCACATGGCGGAGAATCGCGTGGCCAAGACGACAACCCAGGCAGGGTCCACGGGGACCACAGACTGGCAGCAGGTGAAGGAGTGGGACGAGAAGTACGTCTTCCACGTCCTTGCGACGAAGGAGGAGTATCACTCCACCCCGGTGGAGAGCGCCGAAGGCTGCTATTTCACGCTCGCGGGCGGCCGGAAAATCTTCGATTTCGCCAACCAGCTGGTGTGCGTCAACATGGGCCACCGCCATCCGCGCATCCAGCAGGCCATCCGCGAGGCGACGGAAAAATTCGGTTATGTGTGGGAAGGGCTCACGACGGAATACCGCTCGCGTGCGGCGAAGCTGATCATGGAGGACATGGGCGTCGGCGAGTGGGCCGCACGCATCCGCTTTCTGTCCACCGGAACGGAGTCCGTGGAGAACATGGTCCTTTTTGCCAAGTTGTACACGGGGCGGCGCAACATCGTCACCCGCAGCTACGACTATCACGGCTGGACCAATACGCTTTCCGGAGCGAACGGTGTGCGGGGCTATCGCTCGAGCCTCGCCTCGGGAAGCGGCGATCCGGTGATCCGGGACGTTCCGGATGCGCCCTCGCCGAACTATCACTATGTGCCGGCGCCGCAATGCTATCGCTGCCCGATAGGCCACACATACCCCAATTGCAAAGACAGCAAGGGCACCTTGGCGTGCGTGCGCGCGACCGAGCACACCATCCGCACGTTGGGTCCGGAGACGGTGGCCGGCTTCCTCACGGAGCCGGCGCAGGGGGCGGGAATGATCCATCCGCCGAAGGAGTATTTCCCGCAGATCCGCGAGATGACCCAACGGCTGGGGGTGCTCTGGCTCGACGACGAGGTGATGACGGGCTTCGGCCGCCTCGGCGAATGGTTCGGTTACAAGGTCTACGACGTCACTCCCGACATCATGACGGTTGCCAAGGGCCTGGTGTCCTCGGCTCTGCCGGCGGGCGGCGTCATTCTGTCCAAGAAGGTGGCGGAGTTCTTCGACAAGTGGCGCTTCTCCACCATGAGCACGTTCGGCTCGCACCCGTTGGCCATGGCGGCCACCGCGGCCAACCTGCAAGCGATGGTCGATGAGAACATTCTCGAGCGCGTGCGCGAGTTGGGAGCGCATCTGGGCGCCGGACTCGAAGACCTGCAGAAGCGTCATCCCTGCCTGGGGCTCGTCTCCGGACGCGGCCTCATGTGGGCGATGGAGCTCGTCAAGAACAAGGAGACCCGCGAGCCCTTCGTCACGGTCGACCGTTATTCGATCTACGCGAAGACCCCGGAAATGCCGGCCAGCGCAGTCGTGGGGCATGTCTGCATGGAGGAGGGCGTGGCGGTCGGCGCGTTCCTGCCCAACAGCATTCGACTCGCCACGGCTTTCGTCGCCACCAAAGCCGACATCGACTTCGGCCTGCGCGCGCTCGACAAGGGACTGACGGCCCTGGACGCTTATTGCGATTGAGACTCGGCCAGCGGCTGGGGGGAGGCTGCGGCTCCCCCGAGCCCCGTCACCTGCCGGGCGCGGAGCGACACCAGCCAGGCGACCGTGAGCGCGAGGCCGAGAGAGAGGATCGTCGGGTAATCATAGGGAGACAACGCCTTCGCGTGCCCCAGCGCACCCTGCCAGACCTTGGGGCCCAGCACGATGAGCACGGTCGAGAGAAGGAGCCCCGTCAGGCCGCCCGCTACCGCTCCCGCGGTGGTGAGTCGCTTCCAATAGATACTCAACAGCAGGATCGGGAAGTTGCAGCTCGCCGCCAGCACCAGCGGGAGAGTCGCGAGAAAGCCGATATTCTGGTTGCGGAACACGATGCCCGCGCCGATGGCGATGCAGCCGATCAGGAGTGCGGCAACGCGCGAGACCCGCACTTCCGCGCGCTCCGTGGCGCCTTCGGGCCGCAGTACGTGTCGGTAGAAGTCGTGCGATACCGCGGATGCGGCAGCCAATGTCAGTCCCGAGACGACGGCCAGGATGGTGGCAAAAGTGACGGCCGCGACCACGCCAAACAATGGGTTGCCGCCCAGGTACCAGGAGACGTAGACGGCCGCCATGTTTGCGCCGCCGATCAGCTCTCCTTGCTCATTACGGAAGTGCTCGCCCGGATTGACGAGCGCCACGGCACCGATTCCCAGCACGATCATCAGGATCTGGAAGATGACGACCAGGCTGCTCGCGTAGACCAGCGAGTCGCGCGCGCTTCGCGAGTCGCGTACGGTGAAGAACCGCATCAACACGTGCGGCATGCCGCCCGGCCCAAAAGCGAAAGCGAGCGCCAGCCCGATTGCATCGATGGGGCCGCTGAGCAATCCCTGCGGATAGCGGAAGCTGACGGGATCGGCGCGAGTCGCCGCCGCTGCGTCCGCTACCGCGGCAAAGGAATAATCGAACCGGTGCAGGAGCAGGACGCTCATCAGGAGCGCCGCGGCGAGGAGAATGGACGCCTTCACGATCTGAATCCAGGTCGTGGCCACCATGCCGCCGAAGATGACATAGGTCGTCATGAGCGCCCCCACGAGGACGACCGCGGCATCGTACGGAATGCCGAACAGAACCTGCACGAGGGTGCCGGCACCCACCATTTGTGAGATGAGGTAGCTGCCGCAGATGAACACGGTGCTCACTGCAGTGAGCGTCCGCACGGGGCGGCTCCCCAGCCGCCGCGCGAGCACATCCGAAAAGGTGTATTGGCCCAGGGCGCGCAGCCGCTCAGCAATCAGACAGGTGACGACCGGCCAGCCCGCCGCCGCACCGACGGCATACAACAATCCATCGACGCCAAAGCTGTAGAACACGGAAATGGAGCCCAGGAACGAGCCCGCCGACAGGTAGTCCCCCGCGATCGCAAGGCCGTTCTGCCAAGGCGTCACCGTGCCCTCCGCGGCGTAGAACTGCGCGGCAGTCCGGGCACGCCGGCTCGCCCAGGCCGTAATGACCAGCGTGGCGAGCACGAACGCAAAGAAAATCGCGATGGCGGTGAAGCCGGCTGTCATCCCTGATCCTTGGCGGCACGCTTCTCAACCGCGGAGGTGAGACGGCCGTAGATCCATACACTGGCCAACATGCTCGACAGTATCGCCAGCGCGGCCAGGACGCCCCGGCTCACGGACTGGCCGATACTCGCTCGAGTCAGGAGCGGGGAGGCGCCAACCAGCATCACGAAGAAGGTGACGGTGAAGGCGACGGTCAACCCGGGCAGCGCCCACGTCAACAGGCGCTGCAGGGCAATGAGGCTACGAAGTCTCGTCCACACGGGTCGAGCCGATGCGAACGAAGGCGTCGTAGTGACGAGCACGCAGCCAAAGGGCCTGCGTCACTCCCAGGAGGAACATCAGGAACAGCGCGTACGGCAAATGATTGATGATCGCCGAGTCGACGCCCGTCAACGCCGAATAGTTGAGGAAGGCGAGGGTGGTCGCGGCCAGGATCACGAGGCCGCCCAGGGCGGGCGCCACGACATTCGGCACACGGACGATCTGCTTACGGACAAAAAAGACGGGGATTGCGAGCGCGGTGATCCCCAGCAACGCCATGAGGCCGACAGACCCGACTCCGGCCAATGCTGTGGCCAGATTGACCAGCGGATCCAGGCGCATGACGACGGCACCGGCGATGACGAGCACCAGGGCCGCGCTCAGCACGAGTCCGGCGACGTGTGGTGACTGATGACGGGGATGGGTTTTGGCCAGCGCGGCGGGTAGCACACCGTCCCGCGCCAGGGCGTAAAGGTAGCGCGCCGAGTTGTTGAAGAGCCCCAGGACGGCGGCGAAAGTACTCGTCATGACGAGAACGCCTACAGCCAGGGCACCCGGCGCGCCGAGATGCGCCAGGCTGCGATCGGACAGGAACGCTCCCGGATTGGTGCGCGCCAGCGCCGCGACCTTGTCCGGGCCGGCGGATGTGGTCAGGCACCACGCGGTAAAGACGTAGAACAGACCGACGAGGCCCAGCGCCAGGTACGTCGCGCGCGGAATCGTGGTCATCCGGTCCCGGGCCTCCTCCTGGTAGATGGCAGTGCCTTCGACGCCGATCATGCTGTTGAATGCATAGATGGCCGTGATTCCGAGACCGGGCGCCAAGACTCGCCGGGGTGCGAAGTCCGTGAGGTCGAAGCTGTGCAGTCCCTGGTCGTAAACGATTTTCAGATCGAGCAGCAGGATGATGCTGATCTCCGCGACCAGGGCCACGCCGAGAACCTTGGCAGCAAGAGTGATGCGCCGGTAGGAGAGCCACGACACCAGCGCCGTGGCCAGGTAGGCCCACACCGACCAGTGCAGGGCACGCCCGGTCAGCGTCTCGAACAGCTGTTCCCCGAAGAAGGCGAGGGCTCCAAGAGTCGAGCAGGCGAGCGTGAAATAGGAAAAGGCCGCCACATAAGCGGCTCCGAGCCCCCAGATACGACCGATGCTGGCCGCGATGTACGCGTAGAACGCTCCCGCGTTGCGGACGAAGGGGATGATCCGGACATAGCCAACGGCGAACAGCAGCATGGCAATCAGCGCGCCAAGCCATGCTCCGGCAACCCCCGCGCCGTTTCCAAAGCCGAACGCCATCGGCATGAGCGCGACGACCACCGCCATCGGTGCCGCGGCCGCCACGACCATGAAGACGATGTCGGCCGTGCCGAGCACCCCGGCGCTCAACTGGTCACCCGGCGGCGCCGACTCCATGACCGGGACGGCGATCTCGGGCGTCGAAAGGGATTGCGGCATCGTTTGCGTGCTCACTCGAGTCATCTGATCCAAGCCCCAGGCGCGACTGTAGAGAGGTTCGCGTGCCGCCGCCAGCTTGCCTGCGCAGTCACACTTTACGGGCGGCGTGACGCCTGTCAATCTACAATGGTATGCGGTATACAAATTGCGCTTGCGGCGCGCACCAGGGCGTGCAATGAGGCGAGCGGCGGGCGGTGAGCGGGTGTTACTGGGATCGATGCTCGGTCTCGCATTGAGTCCGGGCACCATCGTCTTCTATACGCTGGGCGTCCTCATGGAGCCCATCACGGCGGCGACCGGCTGGACCCGGGGGCAGGTGTCGTTCGCGGCATCTGTTTTTACCGCCGTGCTGATCTTCGCCATCCCCGCGGTAGGCCGGCTGCTCGATCGCTTCGGTGTGCGCGCGGTGCTGCTGCCGTCGATCGCGCTGTTCGGATTTGCATTGATCGCCGCAGGCCGCGCCTCGACCCTGTGGCAGCTCTATCTCGCCTTCGCGGCGTTGGCCGCGTTGGGTGCCGGCGCCAACAGCGTTTCTTACATGCGTGCTGTGTGCACCTGGTTCGATCGACACCGTGGCCTGGCGATCGGCATCGCACAGTCCGGCATGGGTATCGGCGTGATGCTCATGCCGACTCTCACGCAAGCATTGCTGCAGCGGGGCGGCTGGTCGTTCGCCTATGCCGGGCTTGGAGCCTGCGTGCTGCTCATCGCCTTGCCGGTCGTTGCGCTGCTCGTGGTGGAGGCGCCGCCGGTGGGCGCGGCACCGGTGAAACCCAGCGCGCCATCAGTGGAGCCTGCTGCCTCGGCGCCCGCTGCAGAGCACCGCGGGGCGCCTGCTGTAGAGCACCCCGGCGCAGCGGCTGCGGACGGCGTGCCGCCCGCCGAGGCGCTGCGGCAATTGCGTTTCTGGATCCTGGTCGTCGGGTTCTTCCTCCTGGCAGGCGCGATCAATTCCGCGGCACTGCACCTCGTGCCGCTGCTTCAAACATCGGGCGTCGCTCGCGATACCGCGCTGCTGGCCGCGTCCGTTTTCGGCGGCGCCATGTTGCTGGGGCGCATCATGACGGGGCTGCTCGTCGATCGTTACTTCGCCGCCTACATCGCCGCTGTCC
>DASZVD010000439.1:0-1943 GCA_035547375.1 Steroidobacteraceae bacterium | reverse complement strand
GTACGGAGTACTCTCATCCTTCGGCAGGGGACGGTGCATCTCGATCTCGCCCTTGAGGCCGTACGAGGTCTCCTCGATGCCGACCTCTTGCGCGACACTTTGCAGCTCGCAGTGGCCATTCGCGGGACAGCTCACGCACTCCAGCGGGTGGTCGGAGATGTAGAGATCCAACACGCCCTTGCGGAGGCTGGTCAGCTTCTGCGACTGTGTGCGGATCTTCATTCCGGGCGCCACCGTCGTGGTGCAGGACGCGGGATAACCCTTGCGGCCCTCGATTTCCACGAGGCACAGGCGGCAGGAGCCGAACGCTTTCAACGTATCGGTCGCGCAGAGCTTCGGCACTTTCACGCCGGCCAAAGCGGCTGCGCGCATGACGGACGTCCCGTCCGGAACCGTTATCGAGGTGCCGTCGATTTCGACGGTGACCGGGCCCGCGCCCTGCGCCGGCTCCGGGGTACCCAGGTCTTCATAGTCGATTGCAAACATGTCCTGTCTCCACGAGACCCGAGGGCGCGCGCGCCCCCGATGAACCCAACTTGCTTCAGTGCTGCGTCCGGGCGCTGAAGTCTTCCCTGAAGTGCTTGAGCGCGCTCGTCACGGGGAACGGCGTCATGCCGCCCAGGCCGCACAACGACCCCTGCAACATGACTTCGCACAACTCCTCGAGCTGCCGCACGTTCTGCTCGCTCTCGATGCCTTCCAGGATCCGATCGATCACTTCCATGCCACGGGTCGAGCCGATGCGGCACGGCGTGCACTTCCCACAGGACTCCACGGCGCAGAACTCCATCGCGTAACGCGCCATACGCGCCATGTCGACCGTCTCGTCGAATGCGACGATGCCGCCGTGACCGAGCAGGGCACCGATTCCGGCCAACGCTTCGTAGTCGATGACCACATCGAACTGCGATGCGGGGATATACGCGCCCAACGGGCCGCCCACCTGCACCGCGCGCAGCGGCCGACCCGACGCCGAGCCGCCGCCGTAGTCGTACAATAATTCGCGCAACGTCACGCCGAAGGCGCGCTCCACGAGCCCGCCTCGTTTGATGTTACCGGCCAGCTGCAGAGGCAATGTGCCGCGTGACTTGCCCATGCCGAAGTTCTTATAGAACTCCGCGCCCTTGTGGAGGATCACCGGCACGGTCGCGAGCGTCATGACGTTGTTGACGATCGTCGGCTGCCCGAAGAGCCCCTTGATGGCCGGAAGCGGCGGGCGCACACGGATCTCACCGCGCTTGCCTTCGAGGCTCTCCAGCATCGAGGTTTCTTCACCACACACATAGGCGCCGGCACCCGTGCGCACTTCCAGATCGAAGCGCTTGCCGCTGCCCATCACATCGCTACCCAGATAGCGCGCCTCGTAAGCGGCGGCGATCGCACGATTCAACGCCTTGTAGGCGTGCGGGTATTCAGCGCGCAGGTAGATGTAGCCCTGCGTCGCACCGACAGCGACGCCAGCGATGGTCATGCCTTCCACCAACGCCAGCGGATCGCCCTCCATCAACATGCGGTCGGAAAACGTGCCGGAGTCGCCTTCGTCGGCGTTGCAGGTGACGTACTTCCGCTCGGCTGCCTGATCGAGAACGGTCTTCCACTTTATGCCCGTGGGGAACGCCGCGCCGCCGCGACCGCGCAGACCCGAGTCCAGTATCGCCTGCACGATCTCCTGCGGAGTCATGGACAGTGCGTGGCGCAAACCCTGGTAGCCGTCGTTCGCGACATAATCGGCAACGCTTCGCGGATCGACGATGCCGACACGCGCGAAGGTCAGGCGCTGTTGGCTCTTGAACCAGGGAATCTCTTCCACGAGGCCAAGCGCCAGAGCGTGCGGACCGCCGTTCAGAAAGCCGGCAGCGAACAAGCCAGGCACGTCGGCGGGAGTCACCGAACCATAGCCGGTGCGCCCCTTTGGCGTCGCCACTTCCACGAGGGGCTCCAGC
>DASZVD010000438.1:0-8942 GCA_035547375.1 Steroidobacteraceae bacterium | reverse complement strand
AGTAACGATTGAGCAGCTCGCTGGACGTGCCACGTCCGCGCACGTTGGGGAAAAGAGTCTCGATGGAAGGAACACTGGACAGCGTGCCCGGCAACACATCCACGATGCGTTTGCGGATGGTGTAAAGGAGCTGCCAGTTGTGCGTGAGATTCCAGCCCAGCTGCTCCTGTATCAACGTCGTCTGGGACGTGTAATTCGTTTGCGCGCTGTAGAGCGAATTGTTGCCGACTCCGAAAAAGCGAGGCGTACCGTCACGGTCCCAGTCAACATTGGTCGTCGAGGTGAACTTGCCCTCGCGCAGGCGTCCCAGCTGATATTCGGCGTCGACACCGCGTTCTACCCGTTGTTTGATGCCTGCAACGACGGACCACTGCTCATCCTCGGACGGGTACGAATACATGCGGGCGTGGGCGCCCAACCCGAAGTAAGGGTTGTGTGTCAGATCCGGCGCTACGATGCGCGTGATCTCGTGGTTCTCGTCGCTGTGGAGCCAGACGGGGAGAATGCCGACCGTCGTCCCGCCATTCGGGTCCGAGCCGACTTCCGGCACCGGCAGAAAAGGCAGGCGCGACAGGTCGTACCAGTGGGCGACCTGTTCCGGCGACGGCTTGGGAATCGGCGTTCCGGCCGCATCCGGCGCCGGCACGTCGCCCGGCTCGTCCGCGAGCGCCCCCTGCGCCGCGAACAGGCATAAGAGAGCGACCCCTCCCGCCCGGGTGAGTTTTAGCGCAGTTTCGCGAAGCACGTCAGTAGTCGGTCGATGTCGGTCCGGGTCAGCTGACCCATGGTCGAGATGCGGAACAGCGTCTTCGACAAATCACCCTGCCCCGCATAAATGACAAACCCGCCTGCCTTCAGCTCATCGTGGAGGCGGTCATAAGTCAGGCCCGCCGGCAGGCGATACGAGCGCAACACCACCGATGACTCCGCGGGAGGCAGCACCGTCTCGATCCCAAGCGCGGCCAGCCCCGCGCGGACTTGTTCGGCCAACGCCGAATACCGTGCGTGACGGGCCGTCCACCCCCCTTCCTCGTCGAATTCCCGTAAGGCTTCGAGGAGCCCGTAACAAGCATGCACCGCCGGCGTGAACGGCGTATTGCGCTGGTCCTGGAGGCGCGCAAGCCGGCCCAGGTCCAGGTAGTAAGTCCGGCTGGCCGCCCGCGCGACCGAAGCTCGACTCGCGATCACGAACGACACCCCCGGCACACCGTGCAGGCATTTGTTGGCCGTGGCCGCTACCGCGGCGAGCGGGCCGGCAAAATCCAAAGATTCAGCGCCGAAGCTGCTCACCCCGTCGACCAGCAATTGCAGGTTCCGTGTCCGGCACAGCTCGGCCAACGGTTTCAGCTCGTTCAGCCGTCCCGTCGTGGTCTCGTGATGGACCACCGCCAGGTGGGTAAAAGGCCCGGTGCCCGAGTCCAGCTTCGCGGCAATCGAAGCGGGGCTGGGAGCCTCCATCCACGAGCCCACCACCCGCTCGTGCGGAATGCGGTATTGCGCACACATCTGTGCAATGCGGTCACCGTACACGCCGTTCTCAACGACCAGCAAACGGCCGCCTTCCGGCACGAGGGAGGCCACCATGCTCTCCACCGCGGCCGTGCCCGAGCCGGTCATCAGGACCGCGGTCCATACGGCAGGATCCAATCCATAGACGCCCAGCAGGTGCGCGCGCAGATCATCCTGCAGATCGAAGAACTCGCTCTCGCGGTGGCACAGGTCGGGCTGCAGCAAGCTGCGGCGGACACGCTCGGACAACGTGACAGGCCCGGGGTTCAACAACAGCATCAGGACGCTCCGGAACGAGACCCGAAGTGTTGCATCAAGCGTGTCTTGACGTCGACTGGGGTAATGGAGGGACGCGGCAGATCGGCCGCGGTTCCCGGCCGCGTCAGCACCCGCGCAAAGCGGGTCCCGGCGGCGGGCGGCAGGTCGAGCCATCCGGCCACGAGCGCCAAGGAGTCGGTTTCCAAAGCTTCGGCATAACCGCAGGCCGCCGCCACCCCAGCGAAGGAGACATTGGGCGAGACGGTCGCCTGGCCTCCCGTGGAGTCATGAGCTCCGTTGTCCAGCAGCAGGTGGCGCAGATTCGGCGGCCCATAGGCTCCGACCGTGGCGAAGGCTCCCAAGCGCATCAGCGCGGCGCCATCGCCGTCGAGCGCAACAACCTGCAGATCCGGCCGCGCCAGCGCCAGACCCAATGCCAACGGCACCACGCAGCCCATGGAGCCGACCATGTACAGCTGGTTGGGGCGGTCCTCGACCGCGTAGAGCTCGCGCCCGCAGAACCCGGTCGAAGCCAGAACGGCAGTTGATGCGGTCGGTGTGTGGGCAATCACCTCGCGCAGGACGTCCTGCCTCGAGGGCCGCGGCTGTGTTTGACGCATGTCGCTCCTCGGTGCCGCGCGGACGGAACGAACCTGGATGGCGTCGGCGCCTGCCTCGAGCGGGTAGGTTGCGACGCTGCCCTTCTGCATCACCAAGGCATAGGGACGTCCGGTCGAGTCCATGTGCGCGATGGCCCGATCCAGAGCCGGACCGATCGCCGCCGGCTCCGTCGGAAACAACTCCCAACGGATCTCCATGGTGTCCAGCATTTGGGGCGTCACCGGTCCCATCAAAGCGTGCTGTGGCTCATCCGGGACGCCCGGTTGCCCACGCCAGGTAACGATCAACAACTGCGGCAGGCGGAAAGTCCACGTGAGCGAGGTCAGCGGACTCACCGCATTCCCCAGGCCCGAGTTCTGCATCATCGCAATGCCGCGTCCATATCCCCCACCGGCAGCACCGGCGAGGGCCACCCCAGCGATGAGAGCGACAGCGTCCCCCTCGTTCGCCATCGATACGTAATGCAGCGACGGATCCTGCAATACATAATTGATGAAGGGCGTGAGATACGAGCACGGAACGCCCGCGTACCAATCGAAGCCGCGCTGACGCGCGGCTTCCACGAAGTCACGGGCTTCGATCACGGCTTGCTGTCGGCGAGGGCAGCATCCGGCGCGCTACCGAACGGGGTCTGCGCGTGGGCGAAGTCGACCGCACGCCGGAAATCCTCAAGGTCGTTCACGCCGCGCCAATGGCCGTGCACGTACAGCACCTCGATGGCGGCGCCGTCGGCGATCAGGGCGTTGAGCAATGCCGGCATGTCCAACGAATCGAAGTCGGGCCGCGCACGCAGGGCGGCAAACACCTTCTTCAATTGTGCGAGCCCCTTGCGGCTCACGTTCAACATGCCGATCCAACGACCCTGCAGCTCCTCGTCGCCGGGGATCGTCTCCTTGGCATCCGCGCGGCTCACGACCCGTTTCAACAACACCGGGCTGCCGAACAGACCGCGGTCGTCGGGTCGCGAGCAGAAAGCGAAGTCGCGCACGGTGCGATTGCTGGCATCGGTCGCAGATGAGTCGACCACGACCGAGAAGTCGGCAGTGCTCTCCAGCAGATCGCGCAGCACGTAGCTGCGAAACAGCAGATCGCCGTAGGAGATCACAGTGTCGGTCTCGAGGTTGTCGATCGCACGAGCCAGAGAAGCCAGCTCGTCCGTTTGCGCGTAGTGCTCGTTGACGACGAGCCGGATGCCGGCGGCGTCGATCGCATCCGCGCGATAACCGCCGACTACCGTGATGTCGTTGACGCCCTCCTTCTTGAAGGCGTCGATCAGCCAGCGCAGCAGGGGCTTGCCGGCGATCGGCAGCATCACCTTCGGACGATCAGTCGTGACGGCCTCGAGACCCTTTCCCCGGCTTGCCGCCAGTACCACCGCGGAACGCGAGGCGCTCGCCGCCGACAGGTACAACCGCTCCGCGGCCGAGTACTCATCGGCATCCTGCAGCCGGAAGATCTCCTCCACCGAGACGATGCGATCCTCGATGTTCACCAGGGTCTGGCTCGTGAAAATCTCCTTCGCGACGCTTTGCATGGCACTGGTGGCCGAGCGCACCATGTGATTCGCCCAGATCACCATGCTGATGCCGGCGCGGCGGAATACATCGGTAGGCGTGCTGTAGTACTTGGTCGGCACGATGACCAGCGGACAGCGGTTCGCCCATTCACGCGCGAAGCTCACGATCTCGTCGGGTTTCGACAGCTTGCTGTGAATCAGGATGGCATCCGCGCCGGCGCGCCGATAAGCTTCGGCACGCTTCAACGCCTCTTCCATTCCCCAGCCCGCGATCAGCGCCTCGACGCGCGCGACGATCGAAAAATTCGGGTCGGTCTGCGTGTCCTTGCCGGCCGCGATCTTGCCGGCGAATTCCTGGATGTCCGCCAGCGGCTGGCGCTCGCCGTTCAGGAAGCTGTTGGTCTTCGGGAACTGCTTGTCCTCGATGCACACCCCGGCAATGCCGCGTTGCTCGAGCTTGCGCACCAGGCGGCGCAGATTGTTGAAGTTGCCGTAACCGGTATCACCGTCGAGCAGGATGGGCAGGTTGCTCGCGTCTGCCATGAACTCGAGGACGTCCACCACCTGGGTCCAGCTCGCCTCGTTGTTGTCGCGTACGCCGAGCTGCGCGGAGATCGACAGGCCCGAGGCCCAAATGCCGCGGAAGCCGGCCTCGCGCACGATGCGCGCCGACAGGCCGTTGTGCGCCTCCAGCAGAAACTCTAGCTGATCGCTCAGCAGCATCTGGCGCAGCTTGGCGCTGCGGGTGGCGGCAGCGCTCTCGTTCGCAGCGCTCCGCGGCGCTTGTGAGGCAATGAGTGAAGCGTTCATTGTGCTTATCCTGCTACGGGCTTGAGTTGCGGCAACACTTCCCGGGCTGCTCTCGCCACATCGTTCGGGAAATCGATCTCGATCCAGGGTGCGCCCGTGACATCGGCCACCTCGACGACCTGGCTGCCTTCGCGGAAGAGATCGCGAACGGCCTCCTCGTGCGGCATGCCGGCGCGGCCGCTCTCGACATAGTCCGAGACGATGGCGGCCAGCCGGCGTGCGGCGGTATTGTCGAAACGGAAGAACCCGACGGACTCGCCGATGTCGTCGTACTTCAGGTCGGGCGCGAGCTGCTTGCGCAGCTCGACGGGCACACCCGCGCGCACGCACAACTTCACCGGCTCATCGCCGGCCTCGAAGTCACGGTCCAACAGTACGCGGTTGGTCGGTTTCCGGCCGGCAACCAAAGCGGTCATGATGCTCTCATGATAGAGCACATCGGCGTCCATCAACAAAACGTCGCCGCCACGGGTCATGGCGTCCGCGACCGTGTGCACCGTCAACACGCTGCCGAGCTCGAAACGCGGATTGAGGACGATCTCGGGACGCGGCCGCCACTGTAACCTCTCGAGCTCCGCCTCGACCAGCTCGTGGCGAAAGCCGAGCGCCAACACCACCTCATCGACCCCAGCCTCGCGCAACAGACGCAGATGCCGCTCGAGCAGGCTCATGCCGGCGAACTGCAGCAGGCACTTCGGCAACTGCTGGTCCGCGGCCTGTTGAAGACGGATGCCGCGGCCGGCTGCAAGGATGATGGCGCGCATTGAGCTCCTGTAAGAGGTTACGGCGGCACGGGCCGCGTCGCCGCCGCGCCGGCCCGCTCCACCAGGTGAAGGTATAACAGACCGGGCAGGCCCAGCAGAATCTCCCGCGCGCGCTTGGCCAGGGACAAGGCGAGCGCGGCATCGGGCGCCAGCCCGGCAAGAGGCGCCAGCAGGAGGTAGCCCCCCTCCTGTACGCCGAGGGCGCCGGGCACCGCGAAGGCGGCCCCGCGGATGGCCTGCCCGAGGCTCTCGAGCAAGAGCGCATCCAGCCAGCTGACCCGGTGGCCGATCAGGTCGAGGATGAGGTACACCTCGCCCGTGCCGACCACCCAGCCCGCCAGGCTCAATAGAAAGCTCGCCGCCACACCGCCGCCGCGGGCATAGATGCCCTGGATGGCGAGGTCGATGGCCTCGGCCCGGCTCACCCAAT
Organism: Steroidobacteraceae bacterium; assembly: GCA_035547375.1. Lineage (GTDB taxonomy): Bacteria > Pseudomonadota > Gammaproteobacteria > Steroidobacterales > Steroidobacteraceae > 13-2-20CM-66-19. Next base: position 3,034 of record DASZVD010000438.1, on the reverse strand, counting down.
GAGACCAGTCGCGGTGCCCGGCAAAGCGGGTGGCGGCGCGAATCAGCTTGCTGAAGAATCCCCGCCGCTGCAGGAGGTAGAACCCGCCGATCTGCACAGCCAGGAAACCACTGGCGACGAGCGATGACGTGCGCAGGGTGTGCTCGGACATGTGGCCGGCCTGCGCTCCCAGCAATGTCGCTCCGAGTAAGGCGAAGAGGATCTGCGCCACCGTCTGCAGGGTCGTGCTGACTGTGATGACGGCGGCGGCATCCTGCATCGGCATGCCGCGGTGCGCGAGATGCCGCGCCATGAGCACCGGTCCCCCGATCTGGCCGGCGGGCAGGAAGCTGTTGGCCGACTCTCCCACCCAGCGCGTGAGGACGGCATCGCGCAGGGCCGTCGCGGGCGCATCGGCGGCGAACAACACACGAATCGCGGCGGCATCGAGCACAAGGGGCAACAGATGGAACAACGCGACCAGCAGCAGGCCCCAGCCGGCGGCGGCCAGAGTCGACAACACCGCTGGCAGTCCCTGCGAGGCCAGGACGCCAATGAACAACAGCGCGCCCGCGGTGAGCAGCCACGTCGCCGCGCGGGTCATGGTGGCTTCGCTCCGGGCGCCGGTTCGAGACCCTTGGCCGCGCGGCGGCGCCGAAACACCTGGCGGAACCCGAAGTAACCGAAGGCGTCCTTCAGGTTCGAAATGACGCGCCAGCCGACGTGCATCTTCGGATCGGTGACGTACTCGAAAGTCAGCGACACCCGCTGCTCGTTTTCCCCCAGCGGCGTGATGCGATGGCGAAGCTTGTCGCCGTCGAAAAACACCAGTCCCCCCGGCGGAATCCGCACCGAGCCCGGTACGACCGCCGCGCCTTCCTCGCGCGTATGGAGCTCGTAATCCAGACGGCATGACGACTCGTCGATCACGCCCAGCAGAAGCGTATAGCGACGGCCGGCGTAGTACGACGTGTCATAGTGCCAGCCGATGTGATCACCCGGACGAGTGTAGAAGTACAAGGCGTAGGCGTGTGGATCACCGGGCGGGCAAACCAGAAGCTTCTCCCCCGTGAGCTCGCTCAACCACGCGATGAGTGCCGGCGAGCGATACAGGTCAGGAACGAACGGCGCCAACTCATCCAGCGTATGGCGGCTGACACTGCCGCCTTGCTTGTGGCCGGGCAGGTAATTGCGATTCACCGAGCCCCGCACGGCGCTGACGGCCGCCACCAGCTGCCGAGTCGCCTCCGGCGGCAGGAAGTCGCTCAGGTACAGGAAAGCGCCCTGCTCCACGAACTGGCGACGCAGGGGCGGAACAGGCAGGTCCCCCAGGCGCGCGGCGACGCTACTCAGGCAGCCCCCACCGTAGACTGCTCCGCCCGGGCGGGCCGTAGTCGGCGCACGAGACGGCGATAGTCGTAAATGACCCAGATGGCGAACAGCGGCGCACCAATGGAGGCCGCCACCGTGAACGCCGCGACGCCGTTACAGAGCGTGACCAGCGGCAGCAGATAGAGCACGTCCTCGGTCTCGAACCCGCCCATCGAGGCCTGCCGGCTCGCAGCCTTGCCGCCCAGATCCTCGATGCGCAACCGCAGCCAGAAGATCAGGGCAATGGCCACGCCCGCCACCGCGCCCAACAGAACCGGCGGCACGCCGAGGACCAGCGCGCGCCGCGCCCCCATGCCGGCGCCCATGGCGACGAACAGCAAAACGGTGACCACGGCGTCGCTCACCAGGTCGTAGAGATGCCCGAGGCGGCTCGACTTGCCGCTGATTCGGGCGAGCTCGCCGTCGGTATGGTCCAGGAAGTTCGAGAGAATCAGCAGCAGCGCCGCCAGATTCGACCAGCCGTACGTCCCCGGCAGGAACGCCCCGGCCGCCGCCAGTCCCACGCACAACCGTACAGTGGTCAGGTAGTTCGGCGTCACCCAGCTATCTTTGAGCGGGGTGATCAACCTGCGGGCCAGCCGGGCGTCCCAGGGCACCGGGGCGGTTCCCACCGTCCCGGGGTAGACGGTTCCCGCCGTCCCGGCGTAGACGGTTCCTATCGTCCCGGAGTGGACGGGTCCCGCCGTCGCCGTCCCCGGGGAAGCGGCCACCGCTCCGGTCGTCGCGCCGTGACAGGGCAAAGGTTGAGGCTCAGGCATGGTGGGCGATGCCAAAAACGCGATGTTACCCTTTTTTACGTTCATCAAAATGAAATGAGCCGTGGCGCAGCAATCCCTGGGCGTGAAACCAATCGATCGCGTCGGCGAACGCGTCGGTGGGGGCCCGCCACTGATACCCGAGCTCCCGCACTGCCTTGGTGCTCGAGAAGAACATGCGCTTGCGCGCCATACGGACACCTTCGACAGTCACCCGCGTCGAGCGCCCGGTCAGGCGTGCTACGGCCTCCGCCGCATAGGCTATCGGCATCACCACCGAGCTTGGCAACCGGATCCTGGGAGGACGTCGGCCCACCAAGCGGGCGATCTCGATGAGGATCTCGCGCAGCGACATATCCTGGCCCCCGAGGATGTAGCGCTCCCCTGCCCGGCCGCGATGAAACGCCAGAAGGTGACCCGCTGCCACATCATCGACGTGCACCACGTTCAAGCCGGTGTCGACATAGGCGGGCATGCGGCCGGCCGCGGCATCGAGCACGAGCTGGCCCGTTGGGGTGGGCTTCACGTCGCCGGGGCCGATGGGGGTCGAGGGATTGACGATCACGACAGCCATGCCGCCGCGAGCCGCCTCTTCTCGCGCCACCTCTTCTGCCAGAAACTTCGAGCGTTTGTAGTGCCCGATCATGTCCTCGAGCGCCGACGGCGTGTCTTCCGTGCCGGGACTGCCATCGGCCGGAATGCCGATCGTGGCCACGCTGCTGGTGTACACGACACGGCGAACGCCAGCTCCTCGAGCGGCGCTCAATATATTGCGCGTGCCTTCGACGTTGGTCCTGTAGAGCTGCTCGGGATCGAAGGCTCCCAGGCGATAATCCGCCGCGACGTGGAAAAGCGCGTCGCAATCGCTCACCGCACGAGCGAGAGAGCCGGGATCCGCCAGATCCCCT
>DASZVD010000437.1:0-8898 GCA_035547375.1 Steroidobacteraceae bacterium | reverse complement strand
AAACACCATTCGTGGAGCACACGCGAGGGGATCAGCTCCTTCAACAGTGCGACGACTTGTGCAGGAAACAGACCGATTCGCACCTCCGGCAGACTGAAAGTGGCGCGGTCCGAGGCGATCGCGATGTCCGCCATACACAGCAGCCCCATCCCGCCGGCCACGCATGCTCCGTTGACCCGGGCAACGGTCGGAATAGGGCATGCTCGGGCGAGGCGGAGCAGGTCCGCGTAGGCGGTGGTGGGCTGCGAGTAGTCGAATGTCAGACTCTGCCCGGGGTTGAGATCCGCGCCGGCGCAGAATGCCTTGTCTCCTGCACCCGTGAGTACGATGACACGAATCGCCGCATCCATCTGCGCTTCACGGTAGCCCTGCGCGATGCCGGCAAGGACATCGGCGTTGATGGCGTTGCGCCGGTCTGCCCGGTTGATGGTGATCCATAGAGCACCACCGCGCTTTTCGCGTAACACCGGTGATGGGTCGCTCATACCGGTTCTCTTGGCTCCAATGCGACGTTCGTGACCGCTTCGGGCGGGTCGGGCGTGATCTCTGCGACGACGCGCATGGCCGTCACCTGCTGATCGAGCTGTGCGGCGAGGGACGCCAATCGCCCGGCAACCGGTGCAGTATGGGTATGTTCCATCTTCATGGCCTCGATAGTGAATATGGGTTGCCCCACTGCGAGCACATCACCGACCGCCGCGTGCACGGCGACGACGCGGCCATTCATGGATGCCTTGATCTTTCCGTCGTGTGCGGTTTCCGTATTCGAGCTGATCGAGAGAGTGCAGTCCTTGGTGCGGTGCGCACGGCCCCGGTAATGGATTAAGAGAGCCGCCTCGACCCGACAGCCCACTGCGGACTCATCGAGCCCGTCGCAGGAAAACCGGATCCGGGCGCCAACTCGTCCGAGAATGGTGAGAGTCATCCGACGCGTGCCCACGTTGACCTCGAACGCGGAGTTGTCTTGCGGCAGCACCTCCACCTGCTCGACCGCTCCATCCACATCGATCAGGCGACGGACCGGCCATCGTGGCAACAGACCATTTCCGGTTCCAGGCGTCGGGTCATAGGCGAGAACCGCGGCCAACGCGGCGACGTTGCTGCGTGAATGGCGCTTGTCGGCCAACAGCTCGGTCAATGACTCGTCGATGAACGCGGTTGTCGCGCTGCCTCCTGCAAATACAGGGTGCTCGAGGCAATCGATCAGAAAGCGCTGATTCGTCGTCACTCCCAGCGCGACGAGATCCTCGAGCCCCGCAATCAGCTTGCGGCGCGCCTCGTCCCGGTCCGCGCCGAAGCTGATGAGCTTGGCGATCATGGAGTCATAGTGAGGTGGAATGACGCTGCCCGAGTCCAGCGCGTGCTCGACCCGAAGGGTGTCGGGAGGAGCCCACAGCTGCAGGGTACCGCTTTGAGGCATGAATGACTGCGCCGCATCTTCCGCGCACAGGCGCACTTCGATGGAGTGACCCGAGAAGCGGACTTGCTCCTGCGACAACGGAAGCGGCTCGCCGGCGGCGATACGGAGCTGCAGCTCGACGAGATCCAGGCCCGTCGTCATTTCCGTGACGGGATGCTCCACCTGCAGGCGGGTGTTCATTTCCATGAAATAGAAATCGCCGCAGCCATCGAGCAGGTATTCGACGGTTCCCGCACCTTCGTAGGCGATGGCTTTGGCTGCAGCGACCGCCGAGGCGCCCATCCGCACCCGCAGTTCCGGGGCGACCGCGGGGGAGGGAGTTTCCTCGATGAGCTTCTGATGGCGCCGCTGCACCGAGCAGTCGCGCTCCCCGAGGTGAATCACGTTTCCGAAGCGGTCGGCGAATACCTGGACTTCGATGTGGCGCGGGCCAACGATGGCCCGCTCCAGGATGACGGTCGCGTCGCCAAATGCACCCTGCGCTTCCGACCGGGCGCTTCGCAGCGCAGCAGCGAAGGCGCCGGCGCTTTCAACCAGCCGGATGCCGCGGCCTCCACCCCCCGCGGATGCTTTGATCATCACGGGAAAGCCGATCCGCGTCGCTTCCTTCAGGAGAGTCTGTTCGTCCTGGGCGGCGCCGTCGTAGCCGGGAATGCAACGAACGCCGGCGGCCAGCATCAGTCTTTTGGCCTCCGCCTTCAGACCCATCGCCCGGATGGCCTGCGCCGAGGGCCCGATGAAGACCAGCCCGGCATCCTGACACGCCGCCGCGAAATCCGCGTTCTCGGCCAGGAATCCATAGCCTGGATGCACGGCATCCGCGCCGCTCACCCTGGCCGCAGCGATGATCCTGGAAATGTTCAGGTAGGACTGGGAGGGCTGGGCGTCGCCGATGGCTACTGCCTCGTCTGCCTGTTGCGCGTGGCGCGAGACGGCATCCGCGCTCGAATACACTGCGACTGTGCGATACCCGAGCGCCCGCGCGGTGCGCATGATGCGAAGGGCAATCTCGCCGCGGTTGGCTACAAGGATTTTCCGGAACGGAGAGCGGTTCCTCATGAGCGACATCTCACTGCGGTCCCTGGAAACGGCTCAAGGCCGAGCCACGCTGAATTGCATGGGCTGAAGGGACCTGTGGGCGGCGTCCCGGCATACAGCCAAGACCATCGACAGAACCGCGCGGGAGTCTCTGGGGTCGATCACACCGTCGTCGAGACCTCTCGCGCTGGTCGTGAATACGTCCATCTGTCCGTCGAAGTTTGCGATGATCTGGCGCTCCAACTCATCGAGGCGTGTCGTATCGATCGCGCCGCCCTTACGCTGCATTGCGGCCTTCGCAACGACACTCATCGTGCGCGCGGCCTGCTCAGCGCCCATGACGGCGGTACGGGCATTCGGCCACGAGAAGCAGAAGCGCGGATGGAACCCGCGCCCGCACATACCGTAATTGCCTGCGCCGAATGAAGCTCCGCAGTAAAGCGTGATCTGCGGAACCGAAGCGTTGGTGACGGCCTGGATCATCTTCGAGCCGTGTTTGATGATTCCCGACTGCTCGTGCGCTTTGCCGACCATGTATCCCGTCGTATTTTGCAGATAGACGAGTGGGATCTGCGCCTGGCAGCACGCCTGGATGAAGTGCGTCGCTTTCGTCGCGCCGGCGGAATCGATCGGGCCATTGTTGGTGACAATGCCCAGCGGCTGCCCGTCGAGCTGTGCGTGACCGCAGACCGTTGCGGATCCGTAACGCTCGGAGAACTCGAGGAAGTCGGAGTCGTCAACGATGCGGGCCACTATCTCCCGCATGTCCACCGGCCGCTTGTAATCCCGGGGCATGATGCCAAGCAGCTCTTCCGCAGGGTAGCGCGGCGGCCGGGCCATTCCGGGTGCCTCGGAGGTGAGACGGCGGTTCCAGCCGAGACTGGCCACGATGTCGCGCACTATGCGGATGGCATCCCGGTCGTTTTCGGCAAGATAGTCGCCCAACCCTGATATCGCCGTGTGCATCTCGGCTCCGCCGAGTTCTTCCTCGCTGGCGACTTCCCCGGTCGCGGCCAGCAATAGTGGCGGGCCCGCCAGGAACGCTCGCGACCGTCCGCGCACCAGGACGATGTAATCGGATAAGCCTGTCTGATAAGCACCCCCGGCTGTCGAAGACCCGTGCGTAACGGTGATCACCGGCAGACCGGCGGCGGACATCCGCGCCAGGTTGCGAAACAGGTTGCCGCCGCGCACGAAGTCATCGACCCGATAGCTCAGCAGATTGGCTCCGGCACTCTCCACGAGCTGCACGAGCGGCAGTTTGTTCTCCAGCGCAAGCTCCTGAATGCGCAGTTGCTTGTCGAGACCCCCCGGCTGCAACGCGCCGGCGTCGATGCCGCTGTCGCTCGCGGAAATCATGCATCGGGTGCCACAGACGGAGCCGATTCCTGCAACGACTCCTCCGCCGGGCACACTCTCGAGCTCATTGGGGTTGTCCATTCGGAAGCCTGCGAGCGTCGCCAACTCCAGGAACGCGGTGCCGGGATCCAGCAGGAGCGCGAGCCGTTCCCGCGGCAGGAGCTGGCCTCGCGCTTCGAAGCGTGCTTTTGACTTCAGGGACGCTTCGCGGGTACGCAGCTCGAGTGCGCGTACCTGCTCGAGCGCCTGCAGCATCGCGGTCCTGTTGGCGGTGAATTCCTCGCCGCCCACGCTGATCTTCGTCTCAATCCGTGGCATACGGCCTCTGTCGGTGCGGGGTGGTCGGCACGGTCGTCGATTGCGTTGGCGATGGACGACATTCGAGCACAGGTGCTTTCGGAGCGGCCCGTACTAAAGGACGGTCCCTCGAGCCGGGCTACGATACAGTCTCGAACACCATTCTTTAGAACGGGCAGCAGCGGCAGGCTGCGGGGGCATAATCAGAGGCGGTGGGGCGCCATGCCGCTGCGGTGCGAGCCCCACCCCGTCCGCCAATCACCCCGGGAGTCGAATCACGATGTTGCTCGAAAGCGATGATGCGAATGCGCACGAACGAGGGCCGGAGCACGACTGGCGGGAAAGCTACTACTGCAACTTCTGCGACCCGCACAGCGACCTGTGCGGGGTTGCCTGGCAGGGTGCCCGGCCCAATGCCGGTCACGGCGAGGCGGTCTTTGTTCTCTGCGACGGAGCCAGCAATCTCATCCGGTCGGTGGATCCGCATGTCCCGATTGCGCCGTCCGCCGATCCGGCGCGCAAGATCGGTTCGCAGGAGTTCGTGTGTGTCGAGAGCTGGCGTCGCTGGGACGTGCGTTTCGAGCAGCCGGAGGCGAAGATCGAAGTAAACTGGACTCAGATGTCGGATGTCTGTGACTGGGACTGGGAGGACCTCACGAATTCGAAGCATTTCCAGGCTGCCGGCACGGTCAAGGTCAGCGGCCACGTCGCAGGCCGCCGGATCGCCTTCAACGGCTACGGGGAGCGCGACCGTGCCTGGGGTGCCCGAAACTATGGTCCTCTCAAGTACTCTGTGTTCATGACGGCGCAATTTCCCGACGATGTAGCCGTCCATGCCTTCGTCCTGCGCGACGCCGAGGGGGTTTTCCGCCTGTTCGGTTACATTCATCGCGAAGGCACGACCCGCGGGCTCGCCCGCTGTGAAGTGACCGTGAAATACGCCGGCGAGCGCGGTCCGCCTTCCAGCGGCTCCTACCTGTTGATCGATGATATCGGCCGGCGCGTGGAGATCGAGAATTTCGCGCTGCTGAATCATGTCGGGTTTGGCGCGGCGGACAGTGACGGGTCGCAGTTGAGCAGCGATCTTTCCGGCACGCGCAGCCTGATGTTCCTCACATTCCAGCGGTTCACGCGTCGCGATGGCGTGCAGGGCAGGGGAATGATCGATCTGAACTGCTGGGTTGGCCAACAGGAAGCGCACTTCGTGTCCGCAGCGCCTCCGATTTATTCCACCCTGTATCCGTTCGGCCGCCGACGCTGATGGCACCGCGTGGTGGACCACCTGGGAGCCGGCGTTGGCATCGAGCCGTTCTTTAGGATGGTGCAGTGACGTCCTCCCGCTCTCAACCTTGATCAACCCGTAACGGTCATTGTCTTCAATGCCTTCGAAACCGATCTCGTCAGCCGAGCTTCTGCGTGTGGAGGAAGAGCAGCTCTACATGTTCCTCTCGCAGATCCGCCCGGTGGGTGAAGAGAAGTCGGATCTCTATCCCGAGCCGCAGTATTTCACCGCCTCGTTTCCGGTCCTGGCCATCCTGTTTCCCGAAATCTTCGCGAAGGTCGCGCAAAGGGGATTGGACGCCGCCGCTTTCGGCGGGCAGGCACGCCAGGTGTTGTCTCGAGCCACTGCGTTGCACTTCTCCGGTATCGCGTTCGCGGCACTATGGGGCCGGGAGATGCTGCTGCTGGAGCCGGACGTTCCCGGTCAGAAGCCCGGTGTCGTCTTCGATGACGGCGAGAGTGGATTGACCGACGAGCAGTCGGCGGGCTGTCTGCGCTTCGCTTGCGATGCGACGAGGCATTATCGGCGGGACGGCAGAGCCTACCCCAGCGACACCCAGGCGCTCGGGTCGGACTATCGCATTCTATCGACCGAGGAAGCCGGGGAGATTGCGGCGAAGGCGTGCGGTGTCGATGAAAAGGGTGCTCGTGACGTGCTGGGCCTGATGGCCGCGGTTCGCGCGCTCTCCTTTCTGATGGAGGCGGAAACCCGCGAGGCCTTGATGGTCCATGGCCCATACCCTCTGCCGGAGCGGGGCCATCAGCTGGTGATCTTCGAATGCTCCGATCTGCGCTGGCCGTTGTTTCCCAACTTCCCGATATCGGGCCGGACGCGTTGGACTCTACCGCGGCGCCCTTTCCCCACCGCAAACCTGGCCATCGTTCTCGTGCTGCGCGATGTGAACGTGAAGGCGGACCGATTCGGGACGCTGTATATCGAGCCCATGGGGCCGGGGCACCTGGTGGCCGCCACCTTGTTGACGCGGGGTGCCGATCCCTACCACGACGAGGGATTGCAGGTCATTTCCGCCAGCGAGGCGCATTCGCTGCGGCGTCTGTGCGACGAAATCCAGGAATATATGTTCCTGCAGGTGGCCTCCTGGGACTACCGCCAGCGTTTCGAGGCCGGAATATTCCAGGAGCAGACCATCCTGCTCAGGATTCTCGCGGCGGCCGGTTTCGGCAGAAGCGAGCTGGAGCGCGAGCAGGAGCTGATCCTGGCGCGCGGCGCCCGCATCATGGGCGGGCGCCTGGAAGCCATCGCGGCGCGCACTACCGAGCAGCTGCCGTTCTTCCGCAGGCTGGGCGAACGGCTGGCCCAACGGACCACGAGAATATTCACACCGTTCACCCTGTCAGAATAGGGCGCATCATGCAGCGAGGGGGTTGCGATCGTGGCGTGGATTGAGATCGGCTCGGGGTTGTTTGCCAGTCAGCCGGGCGATGTCGAAGGTCCGGTTCGTGTAGTGATCGGACTGAAGGCCATCGTCGAGTGGATGCGTGAGTCGGAGGGCGAGCCGAGCATCATTGTCACGAACGTGGCCGGCGGCTCGGCGGTCTCGACCATCATCCGGCGCGCCAAGGCCATAGTGTCGACGATTGGTGGCCCGAACTCGCACATAGTGGTTGTCGCACGCGACTACAACGTGCCCTGCATAGTCGGTGCCGGGTCGCTGGATCCCGGTGCCTTGCAGAACGGCACCCGCATGCGGATGCGGCGCGACGGGACGATCGAGATAGACAGGCCCGGTTGAGATGGATGCACAGGAGCTGTCACCCGGTGCTCTGCGGCTGCTGCGACTCGTCACTTTTGCGGGAGCGGTGCGCGACGCGCAGGAGCTGGTTGGATTCCAGGGAGATTTCGCTTCATCCATCGCTGTGCTGCAGGTGGGGGGCCTCGTCGAGACGGACCCCGTGATTGCTCCCACCGATGCCGGAATCGAGACCCTCGAGAGCTGGTATGCGGCCGATCGGCGCCACCTGCGGGAGGAGGATAAGAGTCGGTTCCTCGGTCGCTTCCAGCCGCTCGATCGGGAGGTGAAACGCCTGGCGAGCCTCTGGCAGGAAGCGGTATCCCGGGACGACTGGGACAAGCGCCTTCAGGCGGTCGAAGAGCTGTCCGCTCTCCACGCCAAGGCCGTCGCTCTGATCGCCGAGTTCGCCCCGGTTTTGCCGCGCTTCGTGGAATTCAGCCAGCGGCTGGCACTGGCGCACGAGAAGGTGCTGGACGGGGAGACGGAGTTCTTTGTCGCCGTGCGCTGCGATTCGTATCACACCATCTGGTTCCAGTTCCACGAGGATCTGCTGCGCCTTTTGCAGCGGGAGCGTGAGCCCGAATGAGCTCACCTGCGCACGTCGTGAAGATCGAAGCAGCCGGCGGCGCGGAGCGCGCGCTGATCGGCGGCAAGGCCTGGAGCCTGCAGAGCCTGCTCGACATGGGGGCGGCGGTTCCGCCGGCCTGCGTGCTCACGACTCAGGCCTATCGCGACTGGACTCGCCACCGCGAGCCACAGTGGCTGCGGGACCGGCTGGCCGAGGCCGTGGGGATGTTGGAATCGACCACGGGCCGCCAGTTCGGGGCGGGGCCGCAAGGTCTCATCGTCTCGGTGCGCTCCGGAGCGCCGGTCTCGATGCCCGGAATGATGGATACGGTTCTCAACGTCGGCCTGGGACGGCTTCCGCCGGGTACCGAGGCCTATTTGTACGATGCGCGCGTGCGGTTTCTGTGGCAGTTCGCCGAGCTCGTGCTGGATTTGGGGCAGCCCGTGCTCGAGGGGCTGCGAGGCCGGTTCGCGGGTCTCGGCGCGCCGGCCATGGCCGGTCCCCTCGAGCAAGCTCTGCAGGCCTTGGCCGAAGAACAGGGGAAATCCTGGCCGGCATCGGCCATGGACGAGTTGCTCGCCGCGGCGGGCGCGGTTTTCGCCTCCTGGCAGAGCAGCCGGGCCAAACTCTACCGGCGCATGCGCAAGATCGACGACTCGATCGGGACCGCAGTCACCATCCAACAGATGGTGTTCGGCAATCGTGACGCCCAATCGGGCTCGGGTGTGGTGTTCACTCGCAATCCCACGAGCGGCGCCGACGGTCTGTGCGGGGAGTTCCTGTTCGGCGGCCAGGGGGAGGAAATCGTGTCCGGTCGTGAAACGGCCGGGAGCATCGCGCAGTGGCGCGAGCGCCAGCCGGAGCCGTTCCGGGAGTTGGCGGCGCTCGGCAAACGCCTCGAGGAAGCCACTGGGAAGGTCCACGAGATCGAGTTCACCCTCGAGCAGGGCAGGTTATATGTTCTCCAATGTCGCCCCGCGCTGTTGACTGGAAGAGCCGCGGCTCGCGTCGCCGTGGATTTCCACGACGAAGGCCGGATTTCCCGTGCGGAAGCTGTTGTGTACGCCCGCTCGCACGGCTTCGATCCGACAGCGAGCGGTCGCGGGCTCGTGGTGCGGCCGGGTGAGCGTCCCATTGCCATGGGATTGCCTGTCGGGGGCGGCGTTGCAGTCGGGCGAGTT
>DASZVD010000436.1:0-2217 GCA_035547375.1 Steroidobacteraceae bacterium | reverse complement strand
TGGCGCGCGTAGCGGCCTCGGGAGACGGGTCGGGAGAAGGGCAGACGCGCAGGGCTGCCTCACGATTCTGCACCCCAAAAGCTGCATAGCCGCAGCTCCAGTGCCCCGGGCCGAGACGCAGGTACGAGACGGGAGTTGGCGCGGTGATCACCGTCAGCGCGCGCATGTGTCGGATGACACCTGCAACGAAGCTGGCCGCTTGGGGTGTCAAGGTTGCCGGGCGACTCCTGTCGTAGAGCGTCGGGCGTCCTTGCCGATCCCGGAAACTGAAATGGATATGCATGCCGTTGCCGACTGCATCGGGGGCGGATTTGGGCGCAAACGTCAACCGGATGCGATGTCTGCGCGCGATCTCCCGAACTACCTCGCGCGTGAGAATGGCGCGATCGGCGCCCGATACGCCGCCGACGGGTGCACAGCTGACTTCGAACTGACCCTTGCCGAACTCCGGTTCGAAGCATTCCAGCTCCAATGGCCGCAACGCGGCCGCCAGGTCGTGTGCAAACACAGCCGCATTGCGCACGCTTTCCACAGAGTACACCGCGCCAAAGCGGAACGGCGCCTCCAGGACCGTAAACTCGTGCTCGAATGCCGACCACAACGTCCAGCCGGTCTCGCGCTCCAGTGCCGTGAGTGCCGCCTCGCAAAAGCCTCGCGCGCAGCAATCGGCGGGTGCCCCGTCCGCCTCCAGACTGCGTGTCAGGTGTAGGTGCATCGCGGGCACGTCGTGACCGGCCGGGACCGTCACCGAGGCGCCTTCAACCGGGACCTGCCGCACTTCGGACAAGGGACCCCAGGGGTTGGCGACGATGCCGTCGAACGGTGTGATGGCGAAGCCGGCCGAGGCAAAACCAACACCGTGTTGCCGCTTCGCGGGCAGCTGATCGAGGGGGACGGGGCGTGTACGCAGGATGGCAGCGATGTCGCACCAGGCGAGCATCGCGAGGTCACCAGTACTCATGAAGCAACTCCTCGCCGGAAATGTGCCGGGTATCTATTCGGACTCGCGTGGCGAGCGCAGGCTTTCGATTTCGGCAATGCGCAATCGACCGCGCTCGCCGGCGTGCTCGGTAACGGCCGCGATGAGGGTCTCGACCAGCGCCATGCAGGGAACCAGGGAGTCATACGGGGACGGCGCGTCGAGATCGCAAGTCAGAACGTCCTTGGCGATGCGCGAGATCGGTGACAACAGCGTGTCAGTGATCAGGATTATGTGCGCGCGGCGCGCCTTGGCGCGCTCAGCCAGCTCGATCGTGTCGGTTTGATAGCGGCGGACGTCGAAAGCCACCAGTACGGCACGTCGGCCGAGCTCGACGAGTTGATCTTGAACGCCCACGACACCGGCCCGCAAGATGTGCGCGTCGGGACGGAGCTGATACAGGTGACCCCAGAGCATTTCAGCAAGATGCTGAGTGAAGCGCCCGCCGACGCAATATACGGGACGTCGCGGGTCGGACAGCAGTCTGGCGACTCGCTCGAGGAGGGAGTGGTCAAGCCGCCGTAAGGTCCGCTCCAGCCCCGCGTGAAATGTCTCGAGTGCGTGTTCCACGAGGCCGCCCCGCTGTTGGGCGGTAGCCCGGGCGTACTGATCGAGCGGCGAGGTGAAGCGGCTCTGGATATCCTCGCTGACCGCGGCCTGGAAATCCGCGAATCCCTCGAAACCGAGCTTGGTGGTGAAGCGCAGAATACTCGGGCCACTGACATTCGCACGTTCCGCGAGTTTCTGCACGGTCTCGAGCCCCGCCAGCATGTTGGTCGCCGAGAGAACCTGCGCGATCCGCCGCTCGGCGGGGGTCAGCAGGTCCGCTATGGCGCTCATTCGTTCAGCAAGCCCCGCGGCAGGCTTCGCCCCGGAACTGCGGTCGGCGGGGTGGCCTCCGCCCGAGCGCGGATCTACAGCCATGCGTCGGCTCCGCGAATGTTGTCGGCCGGTTCGAGGTAATACTCGCGACGGTGCCAGCTTGCTTTGGATTCGACCGCCAGCAATGCGTCATGCAGCAGGTCGGCCCACCGCGTCGCCTCATCAGGGCCTGCGACCAGATCCTGACGAAACTCGATTTGCACGTGCGCGAGGCCGCGAGCCATCGCATGTTCGGGTGTAGTGAAGTCAGCCCCCACTTCGAGGGCATACGGCAAGTTATCGCCGACGGTGACGCCGGGCTGTCCGCGCAGGTTCTTGATCAACGGCGCCGAGATGCGCGCATCCCGAGACCATCC
>DASZVD010000435.1:0-16571 GCA_035547375.1 Steroidobacteraceae bacterium | reverse complement strand
AGGTTTTCGGCCCGCTCGCGTGTCTACCCGTTCAACGGCCCCATCACGGCAGGAAGCGCCATTTTGACAATGACCGAGAGCCCGGGAGGCACGGCACTGAGCCGGGCGGCCAGCCTCCTCACAGGGGCCGTCGTGCTTTGGCTCGCCGTGTTGCCGGCTGACGCGACACCGGCGGGGAAGCCCGATTCCGCGATTCCGCTCGAAGCTTACGCGAGGCCCGCCACGCTCGTGCGCGTGGCCACGGGTCGAAACCTGAATATCCGTTGCAGCGGATCGGGCTCGCCCACGGTGATTCTGACAGCCGGCGCCGGCGAGCAAAGCCTCACCTGGCGCTCGCTTCAAACACAACTCGCCGCGGCCACCCGAGTCTGCGCGTGGGATCGGGCCGGGTTCGGATTCAGCGATCCGAGTCCGGCGCCGCAGGACATCGCGCACACGAGCGACGACCTCGAGGCCGTTCTGGCGGGAGCGAAGCTCCGGCCACCCTATGTATTGGTCGGGCACTCCCTGGGCAGCTACGAGACATTGATGCTCGCCTTCCGGCACCCTGGCCGGGTGAGCGGAATCGTCCTGATCGATCCCTCCGCCCCTCATCAAAACCAACGCCTCCGCAAGGCGGCGCCGGCGACCTACGCGGCCATCGACGCATTACAACAGGAGCAGACCGCGGACCTGAAGGCCTGTATCGGCCTGATGGAGCAGAAGCCCAACGACGCCGGATGCCTTCGGCCACCGGACCCCGGCTATCCGGCGAGCTTGCGCACGGTCCTGAGTCAACGCGAACACAACGTCGCGGCGCAGAGGAACCTCCTGTCCTTGCTCGAAAACGCTTTCACGGAAAGGGACTCCCAGGAGCTCGAGGGCGCCTGGCGAAGCCTCGGGTCCACGCCGCTGATCGTCCTGACGGCAGGCGAGCCGCCGCCGGTTCCCCTCCCGCCGGCAGCCCAGGCGCAAATGCCGCAGCTGCAGGCGGAATGGTCGAGAATGCACGACGAGATCGCCGCGCTGTCCAGCCGCGGGGTGAATCGCACCGTGCCGGGCGCCACTCATTACATTTATCTCGAGCGCCCGGAAGTCGTTGCAGCCGCGGTCCTGGAGGTCCTGGCCGCGGCCCGGGAAAATCGCTGACGCGAGCTTAAGGTAGCTGCACCCGGGAGGGTTGCGCCGCCCCGATGGGCGCCGCTCGGCGCCAGCGATGCTCGTCGATGTAATTGTTTACATTAGTAAAAATAGGGAATATTCTGCAATTTAGTCTCGGTCTGAGCACGCGGCACGAGGAATCTCCGCGTCCGGCCTGCGTGTCACCGCACCCGTCTCACCGTTCGTTGCCAGCGCTGTCGCGCACCTTGCGCACAACGCAAATACCCTCCTAAAACACTTCCCGGAGCCCCGGGAGTCCCGTCGCGGCAACGCCACTCTTGCATGCCACGGGCGTGTCCTGTATATATTTTAAATGTAAACCATTACATCAACTTCGAGAGTGTGTATCCGCACAGCGCATCGAGCGCTTCCGGCACCCCGGCAAAAAGCCGTCGACGGATGGTGCGCATACGCCACATCGATTGAGCCGACCCGTTATCAGTAACCTTCAAGGGGGAAACATGGCTTCCAGCTCCAGACACCGTTGCTTCCTAGGGACCCCGGCCGCACGCCTCGTCCTCGTCTCGGCCTGCATCGGCGCAAGTCCCGTGATCGCGCAAACCGATCAGGCCGCCGCGCCGACGGCGGACCAAGGAGGGCTGCAGGAAGTCATTGTCACGGCGGAAAAACGTGATACTTCGGCCCAGAAGACGCCGATCGCGATGAGCGTGCTGTCTTCGGAGGCCATTGCCAGCAACGGAGCTGCCAACCTGGAAGACGTGACCTCGATGGCCCCCAGCGTGAGCTTCTCCAAGAGCGACGCGGCCTCCATCGTCACGATCCGCGGCGTTTCGAGCCGCGACACCACCGAGATCGGCGATCCCGCCGTCGCCGTCAGTGTCGATGGGTTCTACTACCAGCGGGCGATCGGCATGTCCGACTCGATGTTCGACCTGGAGCGCGTCGAGGTGCTGCGCGGCCCCCAGGGCACGCTGTACGGCCGCAATGCCACCGGTGGCGCAATCAACATCATCACGGCGAAGCCGACCAAGGAACTGGAAGGATACGGTTCCGTCTCCTACGGCAACTACAATGCCGTCACCGCGGAAGGCGCCCTGAACATTCCTCTCAATGATTGGATCCAGCTCCGCACGGCGTTCTTCAGCCGTGAGCACGATGGCTACCGGGACAATGCTCCAGCGCGGGCCGGTGATGATGAGGACGCGAAGGCCGCCCGCGTGCACCTCATGATGGAGCCAACGGACAATCTCACGGCACTCTTCACGGCCCAGCTCGTCAAGCTCGGGGGTGTCGGCCCGGCGGTTTACGGATATCCACTGCAGTACGACACCAGCGGCAACATCCTGCACTCACGTCCTCCCATGCCGTCGGACCCGACTGCGTGGCCCATGAGTGAGCCGTCGGGTTACATGGACACGACGTCCAAGAGTGTGCAGTGGAAATTCGACTACGACACCACCTTCGCCAAGTTCACCTACTTCGGGGGCTTGCGTCAGCTGCAGTACCACAGCCTCCTCAATCTCGACGGCGTGGCGCCGCCCGAGGCCTACTACTTCCAGGCCAATGAGCAACCGCGCACCTGGAATCACGAATTCCGCATCTCCTCGAAGGAGAACGAGCGCTACACGTGGCAGATCGGCGCCTTCTACTTCCAGGAAACGAACGATCTGCTGACCTACTTCCAGGACTACAACGTCCCGACGCCGCCGACGAATCTTTACATCTTCAGCTATCCGGACCTCAACGCGACGTCGAAGGCGGGCTTCGGCCAGGGCTCCTACTCATTGACGGACACCGTGAAGATCGAGGCCGGTATCCGCTATACGTCCGACTACAAGCGCCGCACAGGCAGCCTCAATTACGGCACGGGGATAGAAGACGAGGATGCGTCGGCGAAGTCATCGAAGACCACGTATCACGGCGGCGTCGACTGGCAGGTGACCCCGGGCAGCATGCTCTATGCAAAAATCGACACCGGCTACAAGGCCGGCGGCTTCACTGACGTTGCACCCTACGCGCCGGAATCGATCACCGCATACGAAATCGGCTCCAAGAGCCGCTTCCTCGGCAACACGCTGCAGCTGAACACCGCCGCATTCTTCTACGATTATACGGACCAGCAGATCAGCCAGTTCGTGAACGGCAGGACGATCATCGACAACGCCGGCAAGTCCCAGATCTTCGGCGTCGAATTCGACACGGCGTACCTGTTGACGGATGCAGACAAAGTTGATGCTTACGTCGGCTACCTGCACGCGCAGTTCAAGGAGTTCGAGCTCGCCAATGGCAACGCCAACCTGGACCTTGCCGGCAACGCGCCCCCACAGTCGCCGCGCCTATCCCTGAATGTCGGCTACCAGCACCGCTTCCAGATGCCGAATGGCGCTGGACTGACAGCGCGCGTTCAAACTCACTTCGAGACCTCGTCCAACCTCACCGTCTACAACTACGCGGACGACCGTCAGTCGGCCTATTCGCGCACGGACGCGATGCTCACGTACTCGCCCGCGGACGGGAAGTGGAGCATCGAGGCCTTCGGCAAGAACCTCGAGAACCGGCTAATCATCATCAACGCAGAAGAAAACGGCCTCTGGGGAGATTATAACTACCAGTTTGCCGATCCGCGGACCTACGGCGTGCGCGCCACGGTCCACTTCTAGAGCGCATCCAAACGGCGGAATGTCGTCAGGGACGCGACATTCCACGCCGGCCGCCCGTCGTGGCGGCCGGCGCGTGCAGAAGCCTCAGAACCAGCGACTGAGGAAATCAAAGGCCTGGGCGCTGGCCTTCATGGGTTCCGGCGCGCCATCCTGCTCCACGTAGTAATGCTCTATACCGGCCTTCCGGGCCGCTGGTATCAGCTCCTGGAAGCGCATCATTCCTTCGCCCACCGTGGTGATCTGCCCCGCGGACGTGCCGTCCTTCAGATGACACTGGCGGTATCGTCCGGGGTGGTTCTTGAAGTAGACCCGCGGATCCGCTCCGGCTTTCACGGCCCAGAACAGGTCCAGCTCCAACTTCACGAGCTCCGGATCGGTGTTGGCCAGAACGAAGTCGTAGGGCACCACGCCGTCGTGGGGTGAGAACTCCGCGGCATGATTGTGGTAGTTGAGAACCAGGCCCTCCTGCCTGCACATCCGGCCTGCGGTATTGAGCGCCTTGCAGAACTGCTCGAGGTCAGCACGCGTGCGCATCTGCTCCTCCCAGAGGATCTGCCAGACGATGTACTTCTGTCCGAGCGCGTGTGCCAGGGGGATGCACTCCTCCATAATCGGCTCCACCCTCTGGAATGACATCACCTCGCGCCAGTGCCTGCTGGCGTCCGCCGCGCTCATCTCACCCTGCGTGAGACGCTGGAAAACCTTGTACAGATCTCCAGGCACCATGTGCTGTGACGGCGAGACGAGACCGTGCTCGTGGAACAGCTCACGCACGTGAGACGGGTCTCTGCCGAATGAGCCTATGGTCTCCACTTCGCGATAACCCATCTTCGCCACCGCGGCGAGCGTCCCGGAGAAATCCTTCTCCAGCATGGGCATCACCGTGTAGAGCTGAAGGCCGAGAGGCCGATGCCGCCCCACCTCCGCGCCAGCGTCCGACATGGAACAGACGGCTCCGGCGGCCGCGAGAGTCGCCGCCGAGCGCTTCAGGAAATCCCTACGTTGCATGCCGGCCTCATGTAATCGATTTCTTAGCGGGAAGCGTAGCATGCACCATCACGCCACCGAGGGCCAGCGTCAGCTCGAATCAGGAGCCGGGCAGCGAGTATCGCTGTAGCGGCGGTGTAGTCGCACAATGCCATCTTTTGCGATACCATGCCCAGATGGGAAAATCCATTCGTGTATCCGACGACCTGTACAAATTGGCGGACTCCGCCAGCACGAGCGCCCATCGCTCCCTCGCGCAGCAGATTGAATATTGGGCAGCGCTCGGACGAGCGATCGAAGCCGCGGGCATCACCACCGCACAAATACAACGGATCATGAAAGGTGATCTGCGGGCACGCGAGCGAACCCTGCTGAAGCTGGGACTGGCCGATCCGCAGAGCATGTATCTCTTCCCTGCCTCGCTCGCCCAAAAAACCAAGGTCCGCTTCCCGGAGCTGGAGGAGAAGTAGCCACTTGGCTCATCCCAACGAGGCCTACGCGGACCAGGAGCTGCTCGCCCGTATCCTCGAGCTTGCCGGTACGGAGATGATTCTGGTCGGCGGACAGGCGCTCGCCTTTTGGGCAACCTACTACCGCATACCCGCCCCTGCGACAGCGGTCACGAAGGACGTCGATTTCCTTGGCACCCGTGCGGATGTCGAACGCCTAGCGCGCGGCCTCGGTGCAAAGGCGACATTCCGACGCCAGAGAGACCTGACCCTGCTTGAAGGACAGATTGAGAAAGATCTGCCTGGAGGGGACTATGTCAATATAGACGTGCTCTCCCGCGTCTATGGGGACATCAGCACTGACAACATCACGAAGCACGCAATCGTCGCCGAAAGTCCAGCCGGCAAATTTCGGGTCATGCATCCGATGGATGTGCTTCAGGGGCGACTCGAGAACGTATACGGACTCGCGGAGAAACAGGATGAGCACGGCATCGCTCAACTACAACTGGCAATCGCGATGGCTCGTGAATTCCTCAGCGATATCGCCACGCGAGAGACCTCCCCAAAGAAGGCCGCGCGCCCCGTGACGCTGCGTCATCTGCGCAGGATCGAGACCCTTGCGCTGTCGGACGCCGGCCGCAAACTCGCAAAGCGATATAACGTCCATGTCGCCGATGCGATCGATCCGCTGCCCTTGCTGCACCTCGAGCCCTTCACGACAAGGAAACTCCCGCAACTCCTGCAGCTGATGTCGGCGCAGCGGCAGGAGCAAGTAGCGGCCGCCGTCAAAAAACGCGGCGGCTGAACGCAGCCATGGGCGGCCCAGCTCGCGCAGCCCTGGCGCCGCGCGCCCCTGCCGAGCGACGTCATCCGGGATCGCAACCTTATGATTTTAATGTGAAATCAATTCGCGCAGGCCGGCCTTGCCGTCCACGGTTTCCGCGCCGGCGTACAATCCCCAGCGGCTCGACCCGCAACCGTGTGGACCGGAGACTCGCATGGCCTATGTCACCGTAATCAACGAGCATCAGCACGTACAGCAGATCGTCTCCGGGCATCACCACCTGACCGCGGATGAGGCTGTGACCGCCGGCGGCGGCGACTCCGGCCTCGCACCCCGCGAGCTCCTGCTCGCGAGCCTCGGCGCCTGTACGGCGATCGCTCTGCGCAAACACGCTGTCAACAACGACTGGACGCTCGGGAAGATCACTGTCGGTCTGCGATGGACGCGCGATTCAACGGGACGCGACCACATCGATCGCCGCCTGTCCTTTACCAAGTCGCTCTCGGACGAGCAGAAGAAGCGCCTGCTCGAGATCGCGGCGCTGACACCCATCACCCAGGTATTGCAGGCTGCCACTGCGATTCAATCGTCCATCGTCGAGTGAAGGCAACCCTCCTGCGCGCGGGACACCGGCGAGCGCCTCTTCTCAAGGCGCGACCCATCCCATGATGGGCACCGAGCTGATCGCGTTCTTGGGGCTGCCCGCGATCACGCGATCGCTGTAAGAAACGTAAACGAGCACATTGCGCTCGCGATCGTAGAAACGGACGACGTGCAGCCGTTTGAACAGGAGGCTGCGTCTTTCGTCGAACACCGACTCCACGTCCTTGAGCTCGCCGGCGAATTTGATCGGCCCCACCTGACGACAGGTGATACTCGCATCGCTCGTGTCCTCGGCGACGCCGAGCGCGCCTTTGATGCCGCCGGTCACGGCTCGGCTGATGTGGCACGCCACGCCGCGAACCTTGGGGTCATCGAAGCCGTCCACGGCAATTCGATCGTTCGGGCCCAGCCAGCGGAAATTCGTATCGACCCGGCCCGTGGAGCCGCGCTCGGGGCGGCTCCAGATCCAGACGACGACGATGAGGACCAGCACGGTCCCAACCCCCAACAGTATCTTGATGGCCTTGCTCATGCGTCACTCTACTTGCGCCGACGAGAAGATCGACCTCAGCCGCCGCGGATCCAGCGGCTTGGTGAAATGATGATTGAAGCCGGCGGCCCGCGCACTACGTTTATCGTCCTCCTGCCCCCACCCCGTCACCGCAATGAGCATCATCCGCCGCCCCCACGCCTCACGGCGAATGCCGGCGGCCACCTCATAACCGCTCAGCCCCGGCATACCGATATCGAGGAAGGCGATATCGGGCCTGACTTGCTCGGCCAGCCGCAGAGCTTCCCTCCCGTCGTGGGCGACGTGAACCTCGTGACCGCGCCTCTCCAGGATCATCGCCAGAGCCGCAGCCCCGTCGGGAGCGTCGTCTGCGATCAACACACGCAGGGATTTCTCCTGACGTTCGGCGACCGCCGCCGGCGCGGCGGTTGGGACGCCGGCTTCCGCTATCACGACAGAGCGCGGCAAGGTCACCTCGAACGTACTACCCTGATCGCGCCCGGCGCTGCGCACCTCGATTCGCCCTCCGTGAAGCTCAACGAGGCCCTTGACCAAGGCCAGGCCAACCCCGAGGCCTCCCTGCGAGCGCGCCTGGCCCGGCTCGAGTTGCACGAAGAGCTCGAATATGTCGGGGACGCTTTCGGCGACCAACCCGATGCCCGTATCGCGAACGAAAATGAGCAACGTGTCGGGCTCCAGACGCGCCCCCAGCGTGATGGCGCCGCCGGGGTTGGTGTATTTGGCCGCGTTCGCCAACAGATTGCTCACCACCTGGGTCAGACGAACCGGATCGACTTCCAGCAGCAGCGGCAGAGCGGGAACATCGAGGTGCAGCCGCTGGGACTTGGCATCGATCAATGGCCGGCCGGTCTCCAGGGCCGCATCGAGCAGTTGCTGCAAGGGAACGCGTTGCTTCTTCAGAGTCAGCTCGCCGCGTGTGAAGCGCGCGACGTCGAGCAGATCCTCGAGCAGCGCGGCCATATGGGTGACCTGACGGGAGATGATCGAGCCGCAGGCTCGCAGGTCCGCCAAGGTCACCTCAGGGGACTCGAGCTGCCGTGCCGCGGCCAGGATGGGCGCGAGAGGACTGCGCAGCTCGTGCGAAAGCGTCGCCAGGAAGACGTTCTTGCGGTGGTCTGCATCGCGCAATGCAGCCTCCGCACGCTTATGCTCAGTGATATCCCGCACGACCGAGACCGATCCGATGATCCGGCCGTCTCTGTCGCGCACCGGTGCCGAGCTGACCTGTCGGTGGCGCAGCTCGCCGGTGCGTGGAATTCTCGTGATTTGCTCCTCGTCACGAACGACCTCGCCGGTCAACGCTCGTAACGGCGGAGCCTCCTCGATCGGCCGTGGAGTACCGTCCGCGCGTAGCACGACCAGGTTGGCGATTATCTTCTCGACCTCGATCCCCTTGACGCTCGTATGGCCGAACTCCCGCATGGCCGCCGCGTTTGCAAACGTGTAGCGCCTCTGAGTGTCCGTAAAATAAACCTCTTCGGTGATACTGCACAGAACCTGGGAGAACCACTCCTTCTCCGCCTGCGCCGCTTGCAACAGCCGGCCGGCCTCTTCCTCGACCCGCTTTCTCTCGGTGCAATCGCGAAACGTGACCACCACGCCGCGAACCGTCCCGTGCCTGGACCCGGTGGGAGCGAGCGTCAGCTCTACGGCGAGCTCACGACCATCGCCACGGAGCAATGCCAGATCCCTGACAACGCCAACCCCTGATTGCGGATCCGACACCGAGTCGAGGAGATTCGCCACGGGCTGCCGGCTCGAGGCGTGGATGACCTTGAAGACCGAGTCGAAGGGCGCGCCTTGCACGGCGCCCGGTGCGCAGCCCAGCAGGCTTCCGCCAGCCTCGTTGATGAATCTGACTCGGCCTTCCAGGTCGGCGACGATCACGCCGTCCCCGATGCCCGCCAGCGCAAGGCTGGTCCATTCCGACCCCGAGGTCGCGGCGGCTTCGGTCGATCGCCTCCGGCGTAGCCATTGCCCCGCCAGGTACAAGAGCAAGAGCGGCACTGCGAGAGCCAGGATCAGTCCCATTTCCGTCTCTGCACGAAACCGGTCGATCGGCATAGCTTAGCCGACCGGCTCGAAAACGGCGCAGGCGCTGACTTTCGGACCCCGCGCGGATCCGGCTTGCGCGGCGGCCCCTGGAGACGTCGGCACCGCAAGCGTAACGAAGCACGCGACGGCGCCTGCCCCAAACCAACAGGGCGCGTAGCCAACAGCTGACGGCGATCCTATAATCCTCGAGCATCAGCGGCTTTTTCGCTCCAATACCATCCGGGGAGCCTCGTCCAACGATGTCAAGAAGATCTGCCGTCATCGCGCTCATGGCGCTCGCTGCAGCCGTCGCTGCGACCCAGGGTGCAACGCCACCTGCTGCCGCGGGCGCGGCGCCCCAGGGCGACATTCCCGAGAAATTCGTGATACCCACGGCGCGGGACGACTACATCAAGCGCGAAGAGATGATCCCCATGCGCGACGGGGTGAAGCTCTATACCGTCATAGTGATCCCCAAGGGCGCCCACAACGCGCCGATCGTCCTCACGCGTACGCCCTATGACGCCCACAAGCGGGTCAAGAACAACAATCCCTCGATCCTCGCGTTGCTGCCTGAAACGGATTGGGACTTCGCGGCGGCGGGATTCATCCGTGTTTTCCAGGACATCCGCGGCAAGTACGGCTCGGAGGGCGTGTATGAGATGACCCGCCACCCGCGCGGGCCTTTCAACTCCAGCTCCACCGACGACACCACGGATGCCTGGGACACGATCGACTGGCTCGTGAAGAACGTTCCGGAGTCGAACGGCCGGGTCGGGATGTTCGGCTCCTCCTACGAGGGCTGGACAGTCGTGATGGCGCTGCTCGGGCCTCACCCTGCACTGAAGGCGGCGGTTCCCGAGAGCCCCATGGTCGATGGCTGGATGGGGGACGACTGGTATCACTATGGCGCCCTGCGCCAGGGGAACTTCGACTACTTCGCCAAGCAGACCGAACAGAAGGGCGAGGGCTCGGGAGTGCCGCGGACGGCATACGACGACTACGAAACCTTCCTCGCGGCCGGCTCGCCCGCCAGCTATGCCACCGTCAACGGGCTCGACCAGCTCGGCTGGTGGCGAAAGATGCTGGCGCATCCCGCCTACGACGCTTTCTGGCAGGCGCAGGCGCTGGACAGGCAGCTCGCGGCCCACCCCTCGAGCGTGCCCACGCTGTGGGAGCAAGGTCTGTGGGACCAGGAGGATATGTGGGGTGCCAACCACGCGTGGCTGGCGCTGAAGTCGGCCGGCCACGAGGCAAACAACTGGCTGTTGCTCGGCCCCTGGTACCACAGCCAGGCGAACCACTTCGGCTGGAACATCGGGGTGTTTCGCTGGCCCGGTGATACGGCCCGCCAGTTCCGCCGTGACAAAGTCATGGCCTTCTTCAACCAGTATCTGCAGGACGGCCCACCGGCAAACCTGCCCCGTGTGACGGTTTACAGCCCCACCGAGGCACGGTGGGAGGGTTTCAATGACTGGCCGGTAGCCTGCGAGCACGGCTGTGCGCACCCCATGAAACCGCTATACCTGCAGGCAGGTTTCGGGTTGGGGTTCGAGAAGCCCACCGGCTCCCGCGAGAGCGACGCTTATCTCTCCGATCCGGCCAAGCCGGTGCCCTATTTGCCTCGTCCCGTACGTGCCTCCGACGACGCAGCCTGGGATACCTGGCTGGTGCACGATCAGCGATTCGTGGACGGGCGGCCGGACGTGCTCACCTATCAGACGCCGCCGCTCAGCGCCCCGGTGAAAATCCAGGGCGCCCCGATCGCCGAGATCATCGCGGCAACCACGGGCACCGACATCGATATCGTCGTGAAGCTGATCGATGTGTATCCGGCCCAGTACCCGGAGCAGCCCGACCTGGGTGGTTACCAACTGCCCATCGGCATGGACATCTTCCGCGGCCGCTACCGCGAGAGCTTCGAGCATCCCGCGCCCGTCCCAGCCAACAAGGCGCAGCGATACCGATTCACCCTGCCGAACCAGAACTACACGTTCCTGCCGGGCCATCGGATCATGGTGCAGATCCAATCCACCCTGTTTCCGCTCTATGACCGCAATCCGCAGCACTACGTCGAAAACCCGCTGACGGCGCAGCCCGGGGACTACAGGAAAGCGACCATCAGCGTGCTGCGGTCAGGTAACGAAAGCAGCGCGGTCTGGCTGCCGGTGGTGCCCACGAGCGCAGACGCGCCGAAGTAAAGGGTCCACAACGGAGGCCGCGCGAGTATCCTTTGGGCGTATGGGACGGCGCACTCGCACTTTACGCGGCGCGACGGCTTTACTCCCGCTGCTCGTCATCTCGCCCAGCCCGGGCGTTGCGCGGGAGACTCCCTTCCATTTCGACGTGGAGGAGGGACGCAACCTCAACTACTTTCTCCGCGAGGGCGGGACCGCGGCACACCTCGTACTCCGCTCAGGCCAGATGCCGCGCCTGCTGGTGGCGTTTCCCGCGGGCGACAGCGGCATCGCCTTGTGGTTTGAGCGGCAAGCAGCCGGCGCGCGGTGGGTTGTTGACTCGGCGCCCGTGGCGAGTTCCTCCCGGGATGCGGCGGGACGCCCCCTGTATGGGATCTCCTTCGAGACCTCGCTCGCCACCCCAAGCCTGGTGCCCAGGCAGGCGATTCTCTCGAGCGTGCGCATTCTGCGGGATTATGAGTCCTCGGGAACCGTGCCGGCGGAGGTAACCGCTCAGCCTGTGCTGTCCTCTCATACGATCATCTGGTCACGCAACCGGCTCGATGGCGCGGCGGGCTATCGCCTCACGGTGGCGGTCATCGACGGCAAGGTGCAACCGGGCGGCTGGATTTCCGCGGGCGCGGGTGGACGGATCAAGCTCCGAGTGACCGCCCTGAGTGGCGACCCGCCCTTGACCCCTCTCTCGGGCGCCGCGCTGTTGAACGGCCGCGAAGCCGCGGACAAGCGGGCCGCCGACACCCTGACCTTCCTCAGCTACCACGAGAAGTTTCTGGCGGGCTCCTGGCGCTTCGATACGTATTTCGGCCGCGATACGTTGCTGTCAGTCCGTCTGTTGATGCCGGTCCTCGCGCCTGTGGCGACCGAGGCGGGACTGCGCTCGGTGCTTGCGCGGATCGCCTCTGATGGCGAGGTCGCGCACGAGGAAGCCATCGGAGAATTCGCCGTACTCCGTCACAAGAAGGAGGACGGCACGCTCAGCGACGCGCCGATTTTCGACTACAGCATGATTGACGGAAACTATTTGCTGGCGCCCGTCATCGCCACCTATCTCCTCGACGACCCTGAAGGGAAAAGACGTGCCGCCGACTTCCTGGGCAACGACGTCGGGACCCACGACACCAAGACCTCCGCCGGCCAAGCGTTGCTGCGTAATTTACGGCGGGTCGCCGCGAGCGCGGTGAAGTTTGCTGCGAGCCCCCGTTACGAGAATCTGATTTCGCTCGAGCCGGGCAGGTCCGCCGGGCAATGGCGCGATAGCAAGGACGGCATAGGTGGCGGGCGGTACCCCTACGACGTCAACGCCGTCCTTGTGCCGGCGGCGCTCAGCGCCGCGGCGCGGCTTCTTCAGAGCGGGTTATTGGATCCCTTTCTCACAGCAGGCGATCGCGCGCTCCTGGGTCGGTCCGAGGGTACTGCGCAAATCTGGCGCCAGCGCGCACCCCAAATGTTCAACGTGACGATCGACAACACCAGCGCCCGCATCGCCATCGAAGCGTACGCACGACAGATCGGTGTACCCGCTACGGACGCGCTGTCTTCGCTGGGAAAGGATCCCGTCAGCTTCCATGCGATTTCGCTCAACGCCCGCGGAAAGCCCGTGCCCATCGTCAATTCGGACGAAACCGTTGAGTTGCTGTTCGCAGCGCCGGCGCCGGCAACTCTCGATCACGATGTGCAGACCGTGATCCGACCCTTCCCGCTCGGATTGTTGACTGACGCCGGCATGCTCGTTGCCAATCCCGTCTTCGCCGACGGCGCGACCCAAGCGCGTTTTACCAACCACGCCTATCACGGCACCGTGGTCTGGTCGTGGCAACAGGCCCTGTTTGCCAGCGGCCTGGAACGGCAACTCAGGCGTTCAGATCTCCCACAGCCCGTGAAGCAGCATCTGCTTCGCGCCCAGAAAATGCTGTGGAAGGCAATACGGAACACGCAGTCGATGCAGAGCTCGGAATTGTGGAGTTGGCGCTTCGAGGAAGGCCGCTACCGCCGCGCGCCGTTCGGGGCCAGCGGCACGGATGCCGACGAGTCGAACGCGGCCCAGTTGTGGAGCAGTGTGTACCTGGCGGTGAAGGAGCCTTCATCAGCTACAGCGGCAACGGTTGAACCCCGATCCACCGAAGGTGCAGCCAATGAACGAAAATGACGTAGAGCAGGAGGCCGACCACTACAGCAACGACATCATTGAGCTTCGTGGGCGGTGCCGTGAGGATCGGCCGCTGCGTACGCCACCTGTAGGAGATGCGATCTGCGACGGCCCACACGAGAGTGCTGCCAAATAGGACGACGTCGGCCGCCGTTCCGGTCGCAATGAGATGGGCGACCGACCAGAGCATGACACCGATGAGCATGGGATGCTGCAGCGTGCGCTTGATGCGGCCCGGGAGATATGGTGCGAACAACAGCGGGAAAACGGGAAGCATCAGGACCGCGGTGAAATACCGGGCCCATGTCGGCGGCGTATACAGCAGCAGCGTATTCTGCCGCGCGATACCGTATCCCCAGATAATGAGAACGAATCCGGCGATCGATACGAGCGAATAGATCCCCCTCCAGGCATCGCCGGCGCGTGCCGCGACACGGTCGCGCCAACCCGGAGCGATGATCGATATCGAATGAGCCCCAAGGAAGAGGATCAGCCCGAGCACGAGGTAGGCCATGGACTCGACTCCTTGCGGAAGCGGTGCGCCTCAGATACCGCAGAGGATCCGGGGAGTCAATGGTGATGCGACGTACCGCGTAAAAAATGCGTGTAGGCAGGCGTGCGACAGAGACGTGATACCCATACGTCACGCCCTTACGCAGCCACTGGACGCCGGACACAACCGAAGCCAGATCTTTCCATGGCGATTATTGATGGAAGTCCGGCAAAAGTCCGGGCTCCCGTCATTGATGAATATGATCTACACTGTCTGAAGTTATGTACGGCTTCACAGGGATCCATGGTGAGATATGAACGCGGTGCTTGCGGAGCTCGAGTCGTGGGAGAAGACTGATATGCCGGAGAACCGGTACGATAAGGAGTCCATCGGAGAGTTGCGGGCTGACGTCCGCCACCTGCAGTCCGACGTGACGGATATCAAGGCGGAGCTGCGTGCCATGAACGGGCGCATCGAATCGCTCAGTGAGCGCGTCGAGCGGCGGTTCGTGGCGTTCGAGGAAAAGATCGACAAGCGCTTCGAGAAGGTGGATGCACGCTTCGAGACGGTCGACAAGCGCTTCGACTCGCTAGGCCGGGACATCTCTGCAATCAAGGACACTTTGGCGGCGGCAAAGGTGTGGGCAATCGGGCTCTATGCAGGTCTGGGCGCGGCGATCCTGTACGTGATGGCGCACGCCTTCAAGTGGCTCTAGGAGTGTGTCGGACTTAGGATCGCCGAGCGGGCATTTCCGGCGGCGAGCGTGCGGTGATACTCGGCGGGTCACGGTGCGCCACGCGCCGCCTCGCGCGTCAACTCGATGAATTGGAGAACGGCGGGCGAGGCCTCGTCGGTGCGATGGGCGAGGCTGAGCTGCGCTCGAACCGGCCGGCCCCGCAAAGGGATGTAAGCGAGCGCGCCCGGCTGCAGCCCCTGCATGCTCAGCGGTACCACGGAAACGCCGAGCGAGGCGGCAACGAGATTGATCGTCGCAGCCAACTGCGGCGCGTATTGCTCGACTCTCGGGCTGAAGCCGGCCTTCTCACACGCCGCGACGACGGCATCCGCAAGCCCGGGGCGCACTGCGCGCGGATAGAGGATGAACGCCTCATTCGCGAGCTCGCGAAGATCGATGCTCTTGCGCTTTGCCAGAGCATGGCCGCTCGGCACGGCGGCCACCATCTCTTCCTCCTGAAGGAGCTGGAGACTGAGTCCGTCGCCCGTCTTCAAAGGCGGCCGCACGAACGCGACGTCGATGCGTCCCTCGCGCAATGCGAGGACGAGCTGGGTGGACTGGCGCTCTTCCAGGGATACCTCGATATCCGGAAACACCGAGCGGAAGCTGCGGAACGTGGACGTCACCAGCGGATTGAACGAAGCTGATTCGGTGAAGCCTACGCGCAGCTGTCCGACAGCACCGCGCGCAGCCCGCTTGGCGATGAGAACGGCGTTGCGCACCTCGCCCAATATCCGTGTGACCTCCGCCGCAAACGCCTGCCCCGCGCGGGTCAGGCTGATGTGATAGGCCGAGCGGTCGATCAGGGTCACGCCCAGCTCGGCTTCCAGCGCCTTGATCTGTTGGGTCAGCGGCGGCTGGGCAATATTGAGGCGGCGGGCGGCGCGGGTAAAATTCAACTCCTCCGCGACGGCCAGAAAGTACCGTAGATGACGCAATTCCATCTCTATACTATTCGCATATAGAGATACGATTATCAATATATTTTCATCACCCACCCCACCCTCATTACCATCGACGCCATGACACACACTTCCACATCAGCCGGCGAACGCCTGCGAGCGGCGGTCGCGGCCGAGCAGCCCCTTCAAGTCGTAGGCGCCATCACCGCCTATGCGGCTCGCATGGCCGAAGCCACCGGCTTCCGTGCCCTGTATCTGTCCGGGGGCGGCGTTGCCGCGAACTCGCTGGGAATGCCTGACCTCGGCATTTCCACGATGGACGATGTGCTCATCGACATCCGCAGGATTACCGAAGCCAGCACGTTGCCCCTCCTCGTGGATGCGGACACCGGCTGGGGCGGCGCGTTCAACATTGCGCGCACCGTACGCTCCTTCATCAAGGCGGGCGCAGCCGGCCTGCACATCGAAGACCAGGTCGCCGCCAAGCGTTGCGGCCATCGGCCCGGCAAGGAGATCGTGAGCCAGGAGGAGATGGTCGATCGCATCAAAGCCGCGGTCGATGCGCGCACGGATCCGGGCTTCGTGATCATGGCGCGCACCGACTCACTGGCCGTGGAGGGCCTGGACCGGGCCATCGAGCGGGCCTGCGCCTGCGTGGAAGCCGGCGCGGACATGATCTTTCCCGAGGCGATGACCGAGCTGTCCATGTATCGGCGCTTCAAAGACGCGGTGAAAGTGCCGATCCTCGCGAACATCACCGAGTTCGGCCACACACCGCTCTACACGCGCGATGAGTTGGGCTCGGTGGGCGTGGACATCGTCTTGTATTGCTGCTCCGCATACCGGGCGATGAATGCCGCTGCGCTCAAGACCTACGAGGCCATTCGCCGCGACGGCACGCAGAAGAACGTCATCGGGATCATGCAGACTCGCGCGGACCTCT
>DASZVD010000434.1:0-4090 GCA_035547375.1 Steroidobacteraceae bacterium | reverse complement strand
CACCGGGGCCTGGCCTTGTTCCGGGGCCGCAAGGAGGAAATCCTGCAACTGGCCTTGAAGTTACCGGAAGAGCTGGTCGAGCAGCCGGCGGGCGCGGCGCCCGCGGCGGCACCCATCAATGCCTGCGAGCGCAAGATTGCGGCGCACTTTCACATCGCCGACCAGGGGCGTCCGGCTGATGCGTGGTTGATGCAGACCGCGCGTTGGACCTGGCAGGTTAAGCTCGCCTGGCAGCTCGAAGGCGAGCTCTTCTCGGCGCTTCGCGAGACCTCCGAGGAAGAGGCGATCCGCGTGTTCGCGCAGAACCTGCACGATCTTTTGCTCGCCGCCCCGGCGGGACCGCGCGCCACCATGGGTCTGGACCCGGGATTGCGAACCGGAGTGAAGGTCGCCGTGGTCGATCGGACCGGCAAGGTGGTCGAGACGGCGACGATCTATCCGCACGCCCCGCGGAACGACTGGGACGGCTCGCTCCACATCCTGGCCGAGATCGCGAAGAAGCACGGCGTCGATCTCGTCAGTATCGGCAACGGTACGGCTTCTCGCGAGACCGACAAGCTGGCGGCCGATTTGATGAAGCGCCACCCGGAGCTGAAGCTCACTCGCATCGTCGTCTCGGAAGCCGGCGCGTCGGTGTATTCCGCCTCCGAGCTGGCCTCGCGCGAGCTGCCCGGCCTCGATGTCACGCTGCGCGGCGCGGTTTCCATTGCCCGTCGTCTGCAAGATCCCCTCGCGGAGCTGGTGAAGATCGATCCGAAGTCCATCGGTGTCGGCCAATACCAACACGATGTCAGCCAGACGAAGCTCGCTCGCTCGCTGGACGCCGTCGTGGAGGATTGCGTGAACGCGGTGGGTGTGGATGTCAACACCGCATCCCCCGCATTGCTGGCGCGCATCTCGGGTCTCTCGGCCTCGCTGGCGGAAGCCATCGTTCGTCATCGGGACGAGAACGGCGCGTTTACGAGCCGCGAGGCGCTGAAGAAAGTGCCCCGGCTGGGTGCGAAGACCTTCGAGCAGGCGGCGGGCTTCCTGCGCATCATGGGCGGCGCGAACCCGCTGGACAGCTCCGCGGTGCACCCGGAGGCCTACCCGGTCGTCGAGCGCATTCTGGCGGATCTCGGACAGCCGATCACGGCCGTTACCGGCGACGCGAGAGCGCTGCGCCGGATCGACGCCAAGCGCTACACCGATGAGCGCTTCGGCCTGCCGACGGTCCAGGACATTCTGCGTGAGCTGGAGAAGCCGGGCCGCGACCCGCGCCCGGAGTTCAAGACCGCGGCTTTCCAGGACGGTGTCGAGGACCTGAAGGATCTCAAGACGGGCATGCTGCTCGAGGGCGTGGTGACCAACGTGACCAACTTCGGCGCGTTCGTCGACATCGGCGTCCACCAGGATGGCCTGGTGCACATCTCCATGATGTCGCACAAGTTCATCAAGGACCCACGGGAGCTGGTGAAGGCCGGTGATGTCGTGAAGGTCAAGGTGTTGGAAGTCGATCTGCAGCGCCGCCGTATTGCGCTCACGATGAAGCTCGACGAGGCACCGCCCCGGGGGCGACCCGACGTGCAACAGCGAGGCGCACCGCCGCCGCGCGGCCGGGATGCTCAACACCGTGGCCGCGAGCCAGAGCGGCGACCCGGGGCGGTTCCGCGACCGCGTGAGCCCGAGACACACTCCAACGGAGTGATGGCGGAGGCGTTGGCGCGCGCGCTCAAGCGCTAGTGTCCTGAGTCAGAAATCAGGACACTGGGAGCTTGTCTGACTAATGATCGCCGTAACGAGGGCGTCCCCCATCGAGCCTGCTCGGCCGGCGGATTTCCGCGATCGCTTGCTGCGCATGGTGGGGTCTGTGTAAGGAAAACGAGCGCAGAAAGATGCCGCTGGGGGCGGCCGGGCCCCGTTTGAGAGCTGCGGGGACATGGCAATCGCCTTACAGGGAATTACATCTCCTCCCGCTGCCCTGACATTCGACCGGTCGCCTCGAGTGTGCCGCGGCAAAGTCCGCCGCTCGCGCGCGGCAGGGCTTCACAAGACGGCTTCATGAAAGGAGGGCGAAAGGTTTCCGGAAAGCGAGGCCACTACACTAGGAGTTTGTCCAACTCGGTTGATCGGAGCATGCAGCAGGCTGAGCTTTCCTTATTGCGACGGGCCTTGCCGCCGGGGAAACAGCTTAGGGTCGTCCTGCTGGTAGTCCTGGTCACAGGGGCCTTCCTGATCGGCTGGGGCGTCTTGCGCGCCCGCGCGACCGAGCCGCCGCCGCAGAGCGCCGCCGGCTCCGCAAACGAGGTGCGCCTCACCAGCGCGCAGCTCGCCACGCTCGAAATCAACACCGTGCAGATGCGGAGCTTCCGGACCGAGGAAGTGACGGACGGTCAGATCGCCCTCAATGGCGACACCACGACGCAGGTTTTCTCCCCTTACTCGGGTCGAGTGACGCGCGTTCTCGCAAGTCCCGGCGAGTACGTCAGGAAAGGGGCGCCGCTGCTGCAGATGGAGGCGACCGAATTCGTCCAGGCGCAGAGCGATCTGCTGAATGCATCGGCCACCCTGAAGCTGGCGCGCATCAACGAAGAGCGCAAGCATGCCGCCTACGACAGCAAAGGCGGCTCGTTGCAGGACTGGCAGCAGGCGCAGGTTGATCTCGCGGCCGCCGAGAACGCAGCGACCTCGGCGGCAAATCGCCTCCGCATTCTCGGGAAGACGAACGAAGAGATTGCCGCCATTCAGAGCGCGAAGAAAACGGACGCCGACACCGCTGTGGTCGCACCCATCGGTGGTGTCGTGACTGATCGGCAGGTGGGGCCGGGACAGTACATCCAGGCGGGAGCCTCGAACCCCGTCTTTGCGATTGGCGACCTGTCCACGGTCTGGCTGGTAGCCGACGTTCCCGAGACGGACGCGCCGTTCATCGAGCGCGGCCAGACCGTGGAAGTGCGGGTCCTGGCTCTCCCGGGCCAGGTGTTCGAAGCCAAGCTGACCGCGGTGGGGGCCCAGGTGGACCCGGTGACGCGGCGAGTTCCGGTGCGCGCGACCCTCGCCAATCCCGATGGGAAGCTCAAGCCGCAGATGTTCGCCAGCTTCAGCATCATTACGAGCGGCGAGTCGCAGGCGCCCGCGGTTCCGGAGGACGCGATCGTTCGCGAAGGCGATCAGGCGCGGGTCTGGGTCATCGGCCCGCACGACACGCTGGCTCTGCGCTCCGTGCGCACGGGACGCACCAGCGCAGGCATGGTCGAGATTCTCGAAGGCCTGAAGGCGGGCGAGCGGGTGGTGACCCGCGGGAGCCTGTTCATCGACCGCGCGGCGCGGCCGGGTTGAGCTGGCGCGAGGGCGCGGCCCCGAAATGAATGCCATCAGTGCATTCGCGCTCAAGCAGCGGCTGTTCCTCGCGGTGCTGCTGCCCTTGCTGCTCATCGGCGGGGGCGTTCTCTTTGCGCAACTCAACATCGAAGCGTATCCGGACCCGGTTCCACCGTTGGTCGACATCGTCACGCAGAGCACCGGTCAGTCCGCCGAGGAAATCGAGCGCTACATCACCATTCCGATCGAGATCCAGATGGCCGGCATCCCGCACGTCACCGCGGTACGCACGATCTCGTTGTTCGGCCTGTCCGACGTCAAGGTCCAGTTCACTTACGATTTCACCTACGAGCAGGCGGAGCAGTGGGTCATCAACCGGCTCTCGCAGCTGCCGCCGCTCGCGAACGGCGCCGCCCCGCAGATCTCCCCCACCAGTCCCATCGGCGAGATCTACCGCTACCGGGTGGTAGGCCCGCGGGGCTATTCCTCCATGGACCTGAAGACCCTGGAGGACTGGGTTCTCGAGCGGCGCTTCAAGGCGGTGCCGGGTGTCATCGACGTCACCGGCTGGGGAGGTAAGACGAAGACCTATGAGGTGAGCGTCGACCAGCACCGCTTGCTCCAATACGGGCTGTCGCTGAGCCAGGTTCTGCAGGCGCTCAACAACAGCAACGTCAATGTCGGGGGCCAGACCGTCAACATCGGGCCGCAGGCCGCGGTCGTGCGCGGTGTCGGCCTGATCCACTCGATAGACGACATCCGCCGGACGATGATCACGGCCGCGCGCGGG
>DASZVD010000433.1:0-3347 GCA_035547375.1 Steroidobacteraceae bacterium | reverse complement strand
TGTCGCCAGAATGCTCGAGAGGCTCATGGGGGCGTGCCTCTCGCGGTCCGTTTGCAACTCATTTGCCGGCAGGTTTCACGGTGTCGGGCAGCTTGTGGCGCCGTACCTTGCGCAGCGCCTCGTCCTGGATCAAATCACGGTGCACGTAGAGAAATCGGATGGTCTCGTACTCGAACGGGGAGCCGCTGCCGTAGTAGCGGAAATCGATGTTCGCGCGTTGATCGATCGCTGAAACGGTTCCCAGCGCCCAGGTCTTGGTGCCCCGGTAGAGGTTCGCGACGTTCACGCCGTACGTTATGCCGTAGTCTCCGAGGAGACCCGCGCCGTCGCGCAACGTCGACGGACCCAGGAGCGGGACGACCAGATAAGGGCCGGGCGGTACGCCCCAGGTCGACAATGTGGCTCCAAACCCTGTCTGCTGCGGGGACAGCCTGAATTGCCTGGCGACGTCCAACAGGCCGCCGATCCCCAGCGTGCTGTTGATGATGAACCGGCCGAGGCTGCGCGCTCCACCCCCCAGCCGCAATTGCATGATGTAGTTCGCCGTGCTGGAGACCTCACGCAGGTTGTCGAAGAAGTTGTGAATCCCCTGGCGGATGGGGCCGGGCATCCGCCGATAGCCGTTCGCCACCGGCAGGAAGATGTGCTCGTCGAAACGCGCGTTGAATCGATAGGTAAAGCGGTTCAAGCGCTCCAGGGGGTCGTATGTGTAGAGCGACGGAGCTTCGGCGGGTGTCAGCGGCGGTTCCTCGGCAGTGCCGCTGACGTGGTCCGCCGCGGGGCTCGCCATTTGGGCGGCTTGCCGCGCCGCCACCTCGTATCGCTTGATGGCGGCGGCAGTGTCGGCCGCTGGGGTTTCCGGCGGCAGACGGCGGACGGTGATCCCGGTGGCGCACGCACTCAGCAGGCACAGCAAGCCTGCCGCGAGCAGGATTCTCATGAGGCCGGTTCCGGTCCCCGCCAGCGCCCGGCGAGCATGTCCAACAGGTCCGCGATCTGGCGGCGCTCGCCGAGATTGCCCAGGTGGCCGCCGTGGTCGTACAGCGCGAGGCGGGCTCCGAGGGTGCGGCGCAACCACGCCAGCTCCGGGCCATCGAGGATCAGGTCGTCGCTGTTGGTGAGGACGTAGTAGTCCGGGTTGTTGCGCAAGGCATCCGCGATGATGTCCAGCCGGTTGTCGGCCTGCAGCGAGGCCGGCGTCGAGCCGTGCCGCCGCGCCATGTAGTAGGGCGCGAAAACCTTGTTGAAATATTCCGCGAACGTCTTGCCGCGCAACCGGCGGCCGATCTCCTCCAGGGAGTCCTCGACTCCGGGCGGGTGCCGCGGGTCGATCACGACGCCCGTGCCCGCGTAGAGATCACCCGTGAAGAACATGTCGACGAGCTCGAGACGGAACGTGAGGGCGATGGCGGCGGAGAAGTCGGTATCGGTCTTGAGCACGCTGCCCGCCGCGGCGAGCAGGTCCGTGTCGTCGATCTGCACCTTGTTGGTGGTCCGATAGAGATTCGCCAGGCGCGTGTACAACCTTCGATACAGGTTGTCGAGGCCGGCGTCCGCAGGGCCGATGCTTTGCGCAAACAGCTTGTCGAGCCGGTCGATGGAGGCGAACAGGCTCACGGGCGGATTGATCAGCACCGCCCGGTGGATGTTGAGCTTGTGTTCGCCGGCATCGATCGACTTTACGATCGCCGCGTTGGCGCCGCCGAGGCTGTAGCCCAGTATGTCGATGTCTGTGATCGGCGCGTGCCGTGGCAGGTGCGCCAGGATCCTTTGTATCGCGGCGTAGAGATCGTGACCATCCTGCATGAGATCGCCGGCGACACCCGTGCTGGATGCGGCGACGATGAAGCCGGGAAACGTGGGCGACGGCAAGGTCAACACATGGTAGCCGGCGCCGTAGAGGACGCCGCGCAGGATCCCCAGCTTCGCGGTGTTGCCGTCACTGCCGGTGCCGGAGATGACGATGGCCAGCGGCGCGGGCTTGTCCTGCGCGGACAGCCACACCCGCAAGCGGCGATCGAACCACAATACCTTGGGCACGGGGCGTGCCCAGGGCATGGCGATGTCGATTTCCTGCAGCGGCACTTGCGCAGGCAGCGGCGCCAGCTCCTGCGGCGGCGTGCCGAAAACGGTCGCGCGCAGCGCCGCGGAGTCCGCCAATCCGGCGGCAGGACCCGGGTCGGCCAACACTGAAGCCGTGAGCAGGAGGGACGCGGCGGCCAGCCATGCCCGCACGAATTTCCTCATAGCCCGTTACGTTACCACTCTTCCGGCGCACGGTGCCGCGCCGCGGAGTTGTTTGGCTAGCGACGTGCCTTGCGTGAGCGGTGCCGGCCGGCCTGATACAGCGCAACCGCGACTCGGCCTTGGGCGAGAAACGCGCTGACCCGCTCTTCCGTATCGAGGCGTTGAGTCGCGGGAATTCCGGCCTGCCGCGCCGCCTGTGCGATCTTGGTGTCCATGCGCTCAGTGTAGCGGCGGCGGACGATCCGACATTCGACTCGCTCACAGGATCGACAACTCCCGGTGCCGTCGCCAACCGGCTACAGTCTGATAACGTGATGATTTAAAAGGTAAATTTACTTGGTCACTGCGTTGTGCTTCTTGCGGTAGACGCGGCCGCTCTGGCGATTTTCGGCGCGCTGGATACGCCCCTGCGCCGCGGCGCCCACGTGCCCGTTCTTCGCCGCGTTGGCTTCGCGGCCGCTCACATGCGCCTGGCCACGCTCGAGTGAGCCGGTCTCCTTGTTCGTGAGCGAGCCACTCGCCATGCCGTTGGCGATGCGCTGCTGTTGGTTCACGTTACGCTGCACGTCCGCCTGCATCCGCTGCGACGATGCCGAGCCCGGGTTTCCCGTCACGCCGTTGTGCTTGTCGGCGTGGATGTCGTTGCTCACCCGGTTCTGGGCGGCGTTGAGGCGCGCCTGTTCGGAGGCGCTCATGGAGCCGTTCTTGAGGTCGCGGGATTCCATGTTGTCGATGTGCTGTTCCTGGCGCTCGAGCGAGCCGGCTTCTTTCGTGGAGAGCTGCCCCGATTGCAGGCCCTGCTCGATCCGCTGCTGTTGGTTGACGTCGCGCTGTTGGTCCTGAGCCGCGGGAGTCTGGGCCCAGGCCGCGGCCGTCAACAGGCTCAACGCCAGGAAATTTACGGTCATGACAGTGATTTTCATACGCGCCCTCCGGTTTCTGTTCGAATACTCGTAGCCTCGGCTACTGACTCGTCACAACGTGCAACAGCTCGCTTCGGTTGACTCGAGCCGGCGTCGGGCCGGGCTGGCCCGGCCACCGTGCAGTGCACCGCAGGGGAGCGGTGCCCGGGACTGAACCCGGGCTGAACGTGGGAGCGA
>DASZVD010000432.1:0-5588 GCA_035547375.1 Steroidobacteraceae bacterium | reverse complement strand
TTTTATCGAGGGCATCCGCCAGCGCCCGCCACGAAAAAGGGGCGCCGTGCGAGTACTCGAGGCTGTGCGGGTACTCGAGGCCGTGCGCCCGCATCGCATCGATGAGCCAGTCCTGGCGCGCGGCCGTGGCCAGCGCCATCGTGGGCTCCATGCCGACGTCCTCGAGCGTATGGGCGACTTCCCGCATCTCGGCCGCGCGGCGGCGGCCGTGCTCGGCGACGCGACTCACCAGGTAATCCGGCAGCTTGTCCTGCCAGCCCATCTGCGGGAACGTCCCCTCCAGGGAAGCCAACACCTCTTTCTCGGCGCCGAAGCGGCGGGCCGCCAACATGCTCTCGACCGTGAGCGCTTCCAGCCCCTTGATGACGATGCTGCGGCACATCTTCACCGCGGAAGCGACTCCGATCCGGTCCGAGATCGCCGTGGCGCTCATGCCGAGCGCCTGCAGCGCGGGAGCAAGCTCCGCGGCACGTCGGCCGCCCAACAACATGGGGACCTTCAGCCGTTGCGGAGGAACCGGCGCCATCACGGCCGCCTCGACGTAGTCAGCGCCCGAGCGTTGCACGTTCTCCGCGTTGGCGCGCTTGGTTGCCGGTGAGCAGGAGTTGATATCGAGAAAGATCTGGCCGGCGCGCAGGACCTTGCCGGCGGCCTGCGCGACCTGCGCAGAGGCGTTCGCGGTAACGGCCGAGATCACGAGGTCGGCATCCTGCACGACGGCTTTCAGGCTGTCGGCGGCCACCACCTTCGCGCGTTGCGCCTTTGCCAGCATGGCGGCCCGCGATGCAGGCGTATCCAACAGGATGTCGTAAGTCGCGACCTCACGGCCGCCCGCCGCCAGATCCTCTCCCAGGATCGAGCCGGCCTCACCGAACCCCACCAGGGCTACCCGACGCACGGTGAGCTCCTTGGTCATTCTCTCATCCTCCCGCGACGGGCTCGAGCCACGCGCGCAGCGCTTCACTGACGGCCGCAGGCTGTTCCATGGTCGACATGTGGCCGCAGTACTCGACCACCGTCAGCGCGCTGCCCGGGATCAAGTCGCGCATTTGCTCGTGGCGCCGGGGTGGCGACCATGCGTCCTCGCGCCCGCACAGAACGAGGGTCGGGCAGCGTATTTTCGCCAGCAGAGGCGTCGCATCCGGCCGGCCGATGAGAGCCTTCGTCTGCGCCGCGTACAGATCCGGCGTCTTGCGCTCGATCATGTCGAGGATCGCGTTCACCAGCACCGCATCCGAGAGACGGGAGGGATATACCATCCCTTGCATCCACTCCCACCCCATGGCGCGCATGCCCTGACGACGCGATTTCTCGACGAGCGCGAGCCGGCCCGTTACCTCGCTTTCGCCCGCCTCGCCCGGCGCGAGCGGCTGGTAGCCGGTATCGAGCAGCGCCAACGCACTGACACGCTCGGGCACGCGCCGAATGACCTCCAGGGCCACACGCCCCCCCATCGAATGCCCTGCCAATGCGAAGCGTGGAGGTGCCTGGGCGATAATCGCCTCGGCCATGGCGGCGAGCGAGTCGCGGGCGCCGTTCGTGGCAATGTGCACGTCGGCAAGGCTGGAAAGCGCGGCGGATTGATGGGCCCAGACGGCCTCGTCGCACAGCAGACCGGGAACCAGAACGAGTGTCGTTTTCACACCCAAATGGTAGCCGGTTCATCGATGGCCTGAAAGGCGCCCGCCGCGGCGCCTCTCAGCCGATCAATGCACAGGGCCGATCAACGCACAGGGCCTATCAACGCACAGGTGCGGGCGGCGGCGAGGGACGCACCGTTTCGGCGGCGACGTCGCGGCTGCGCTCGAGGAACTCCAACGCATCGAGGCCGCGGACCATGACGGCGACCCACTCGGCGGCCTCGTGCGTGGGACGGCGGCCGGACAGGAGGAGCCGCTGCAACTCGCCTTTCAGTGACTCTCGTTTCAATGTGCAATCCTCCGATGCCCGCCGCACAGGATGACTCGCGGCGTGAGACTCGAGCGGCTACGCGCGGGGCGAGGGTTCGCGAGGCGCTGATTCGCCGGACGGCTCGTCCAGGCCCCAAGGGCCGCAACGATGTTTGAACCGGGTGCGCAGCCGCTCACGCTCCTCGGGGGTCATGCTCTCCCACCGACGGCGCCATTCGCGGTTCCAACGCGCGCGACCGTGCCAGCCCGGACGGCCGCGCAGGCCGCCGAACAGGATCCGGCACAGCAGCAACAGGCCGAGCGCCTGCCAGAACCCCAACAGGGGCCCGTGGAACAGGCCGGGGACGAGCGCGTTCCACAGACTCATCACCACGAAGCCCAGCAACGCCACCACGGCCAGGATCAACACCAGGATGCCGGCGCCTTTGGCCACCCAACGACCTCTGAATCTCACGAAACTCTCCTCATGTGCGCAGTCCTCATTCGCCGAGCCACTCGTCGTACGAGGCCTGCAACCGTTGTCGCAGGTACAGCACCGCATAGCGCTTGCGCGACAACAAAGTATTGACACCCACGTTCCATCTCACCGCCAGCTCCTTGAAGCTCG
The DNA here is from genome assembly GCA_035547375.1 of Steroidobacteraceae bacterium. Lineage (GTDB taxonomy): Bacteria > Pseudomonadota > Gammaproteobacteria > Steroidobacterales > Steroidobacteraceae > 13-2-20CM-66-19. Next base: position 3,071 of record DASZVD010000432.1, on the reverse strand, counting down.
CGCCCTCCAGCTCCTGTGCGATGAATACGTCGCGCTGCTCGCGCGGCAGCTCATCGAGGGCCGCCTCGATCGTCTCCAACATCATCTCGCGGACCAGCGCGGTGTCCGGGCTGTCATCCGCGGACGGCAACAGATCCTCCAGCCCGCCGCCGTCCTCGTCCTCATCCAGCCCGACAAACTGGTCCGCCAGCAGCTCGGGCTTCTTCTTCCGAAACCGGTCGATGATGCGATTGCGCGCCACGCGCATCAGCCAGGCGCCCGCCTGCTCCACCGGCTGCATCAGGCGGTACGAGGCGACCAGCTCGTAGAGCGCTTCCTGCAGCACGTCCTCCGCCTCCGTCACGTCCAGCACCCGCCGGCGGATGAAAGCCAGCAGCCGGCCGCGCTCCCGGCGCACCGTGGCGGCGATCTCGCGGTCTTGGGCGGAGCTCGTCAAAAGTGGCGGCAGTGCGGCGTCCATCTACTCAAGGTAGACGGCCGGGACCTGGAAATATTGTTCAGACGCCGCAGCCTGGGGGCCTGTGACAGGCTTGGGCCTGCTCAGCTTCGCGCCGGACCGCTGCGCACGCTTCCCACAGCTGCGCCGAACGGCCCGAACCGCCACAGCAGCACCGGAAGCACCAGCAGGTTCATGAGGGTCGAGGTCGCGAGCCCTCCGAGAATGACCGTGGCCATGGGACCCTGCACTTCGCGCCCGGTTTCGCCGCTGCCCAAGGCCAATGGCAGCAGGCCCAGGGCGGTGACGAGAGCGGTCATCAGGATCGGAACCAGGCGCTCGCGGGCCCCCCGCAGCACGGTCGGCAGCGACCACGCGACGCCTTCGACCGTGATCAGGTGCTCGACGTGCGCCACGAGCAGGATGGCATTGCGCGCCACGATACCGAACAGCGTGACAAATCCTACCAGCGAGCCTATCGACAAGGTGCCGCCGGTCACCGCGACCGCGATCACCCCGCCCACGAGCGCAAACGGTGTCGTGGCCAGAATCAATGTCGCGGTGCGGGCGTCCTCGAACGCAATCAACAGCAACAGAACGATGCCGACCGCCGCGATCGCCGCGTGAAGAATCACTTCGCGGCGCGCTTGCGCCTCTCCCGCCGCCACGCCTGCAAATTGCAGGTACACGTTACCGGGCAGTTTCACCCGCTGATTGATGGCCGTGCGCGCCGCAGCGACGAAGCCGGCGACATCCGCGGTTGCCGGATTCACGGTAACCACCTGCCGCCGGCGTGCCCCCTCGTGCATGATGCTCGTGCGCCCTTCGGTAGACGATATCGTCGCCAGCTCACGCAGCGGCACGGTCACGCCGGAAGCTGCGCGCACCAACAGGTCGCCGATGGTCTCCGGGTCTCGACGCTCTGCCTCCGGCAGCCGCACCACGAGATCCACGACCTTATTCGTATCGTACACCTGGGTTGCGGTGGTGCCGTGATAGGCCGTTTCAACGGTATCCAACACGTCCGCAGCCGTGAACCCGTATTGTTGCAACCCCTCCGGCCGCAGCACCACCCGCAGAAACGGCGCGCCGGAGGGCGATTTCACGTGGACATCAGCGGCACCCGGGACGGCGCGCACCACGGCGGCAATCTCGTCCGCCACCCGATCCAACTCGTCCAGGTCCGGGCCGAAGACATTGATGGCAACGAGCGCCGTCTCGCCCGACAAAGACTCGCTCATGCGGTCGCCCAGGAAGGTCAGGACTTCCGATTGCAGGTTGGGATAACGCGCGGCAACCGCCCGGATGGCCGCTTGCGTGCGGGCCTCCTCGCTCCCGGACATTCGGGCCAGCTCCACATGGAACTCGCTGCTGTTGGGCTCCCAGGTATCCTCGCCCGATTCCGCGCGCCCGATCGTCTGCTCCACGGAGACCACACCGGGGATGGCGAGGAGGTCGCGAGAGACCCGGGTGCCGAGCGCCTTCATGGCCTCCAGGGAGGTGCCGGGCGGGGCCACCGATTGGACGACGAAGTGGCCTTCCCTGAAGGGCGGCATGAGCTGCCCGCCGAAGAACGGCACTGCCGCCGCGGCCAGCAGCATGATGCTCACCGACAATCCCATCACTGTCCTGGGATGGGGAATCCAGCGTTGCAGGATGTGCTCGTGGAGCGCCTTCAGCGACAGCAGCCAACGCGACTCGGCGTGCGGCTCGAAGCGCGACAGCAGCAGGAACGAGGCGGCCGGCGTGACGGTCAACGCCACGAGGAGCGACGCCAGCGTGGCGAATATGAATGACGCGGCCAAGGGCGCGAAAAAGCTGCCCTGCAGACCCGACAGGAACAGCATCGGAGCCAACACGAGCACCACGATGAAGGTCGCGTAAACAACGGGAGCCCGCACTTCGAGAGACGCCGCAAAGATCACTTCGCGAGGATCAACACCGGTACCCGCGCCACGCAAGCGACGCACAATGTTCTCGACATCGATAATGGCGTCATCCACTACGACACCCAGCGCCACGGCGAGTCCGCCCAGCGTCATGGTGTTGATCGTCCACCCAAGCGCGTTCACGACAATCACCGCGGACAGCAGCGCTAACGGAATGGAAGCGAACGCGACAAGCACACTGCGCAGGTCCCGCAGAAAGACAAAGAGCAACGAAGCAATGAGCGCAGCACCCAACAGCACGTCGCGCCTGACGCCGCCCAAAGCATTCTCGATGAAGTTCGCGGGTCGATGCAAGCCTGCGTACAGTGTTACGCCTCGCGCGGCGAGCCCCGGACGCAGCGAGTCGATCTCCGCCTCCATAGCCCGTGTGACCTCCAGGGTGTTTGCGCCGTACTGGCTCGACAGTCCCAACATGACACCCGGCTTCCCCATGATGAGAGTGTCACCAAATTTCGGCGCCGCCCCCTCGCGCACCGTCGCGAAGTCGCCGAGCTTCAAGGGGGGACCGGCCGTCCCGGGGACGACGGCGCGCGCCAGCTCAGCGGGTGTCAACGTCTGTCCCCGACTCTCTATCAGCACTCGCTGATTGGGAGTCTCCACGAATCCCCCGCCGCGGACACCGGTGGCGGACCTGACCGCCGCCACGACATCACTCAAAGCGAGATCGCGCGCGTTCAGGTCCCGGG
>DASZVD010000431.1:0-6654 GCA_035547375.1 Steroidobacteraceae bacterium | reverse complement strand
GATAAAGCACCAGGTGGGCTGTTGTGCAAGGAATTGCGTCGCGTATTCCCCCTTTTAAAAAATTATTGTCAAGAGGCGGGAGCGTCAGCCTCTGGAAAGATCCCTGGCGATCCGATGCAGATACTTTGCGAATTGTTCTGGTAGAGTCCGCCTGTCTCATGCCACGCCAAATACTCAAAAAGCTGTGCCCGTCGCCGGGCGCCCTGCAGAAACGCTGGTACCTGCGGCTCTTCGGCGAGCGGATCACCGATCCCCGCCTGTGGACGCTGCACCGGCGGGCCGTGACCGCGGCCTTCGGCATCGGGCTGGCGATCTGCTTCATTCCCCTGCCCGTGCACATGCTGGTCGCCAGCGTCACGGCGATCGCCCTGCGGATCAATCTGCCGGCCATTTTCGGGGCCACCCTGCTGATGAACCCCCTGACCTGCGTGCCGGCGTATTACGCCGCCTACCGGGTGGGCACGACGCTTCTGGGCATGAGTCCGGAGAACTTCCGGTTCCACCCGAGCTGGGAGTGGTTCCAGACCGGGCTGCAGCCCTTCCTGAAGCCCTTCCTGCTGGGCTGCACGGCCTGCGCCATCGCGACGGGGCTGGTCGGCTGGTTGGGGCTCGAGCTCATCTGGCGCTGGCACGTGACGGCCAAGTACCGCGCCCGCCGGGAAGTTTAGGAAGCTGCGGGCATCGGCTTCTCCGACAGCACGCCCCTCTCGATCGCATAGATCCGCTCCATGCGGGACGCCAGCCGCAGGTCGTGGGTCACGACGATCAGGCTCGTTCCCAGCTCCCGGTTCAGCTCCAGCATGAGGGCGAACACGGCCTCCGCGTTCTGGCCGTCGAGATTGCCGGTCGGCTCATCGGCCAGCACGATCTGAGGCTCGGTCACGAGAGCCCGGGCCACGGCCGCGCGCTGCCGCTCGCCGCCGGAGAGCTGATCGGGACGGTGATCGAGTCTCGAGCCCAGGCCCACACGGTCGAGGATCTGCTGCGCCCGCGCGCGCGCGTCCGAGACCTTCATCCGTCGCACCAGCAACGGCATCGCCACGTTCTCGAGGGCGGTGAATTCCGGCAGCAGGTGATGGAACTGATAGACGAAGCCGAGCGCCCGGTTGCGCAGCTCGCCCCGCTCCTTCTCGGTCTGCTCGTGAATATCCTTGCCGGCGACGAACACGTGTCCGGTAGTGGGCTTGTCGAGGCCTCCCAGGATCTGCAGCAGCGTGGTCTTGCCCGACCCGGACGCGCCGACGATGGCGATCCGCTCGCCCTTCATGACGGACATCGCGACGCCCTGCAGGACCTCCAACGTGACGGGGCCCTGCCGGAAGCTCTTATGGACGTCACGGGCCTCGAGAATGGGTTCGCTCATGTGTGATCGCTATTCGTGTCGCAGGGCCTGCGCGGGTGCCGTACGCGAGGCACGCCAGGCAGGATAGATGGTCGCCAACGCGCACAGGACGAAAGCCACGCCGCAGATCCGCAGCACGTCCGTGCCCTCGACATAGGTCGGCAGGTCGCTGATGTAATAGACCCTCGCATCGATGAATTGCGTGTCCAGCATACGCTGCAGCGCGCCGACGATGCCGCCGAGATGATCCGACAGAACCTTGCCGAGAACGGCACCCAACACGGTGCCCGCAAGGCCGATCAACACCCCCTGCACGGCAAACGTGAGCAGCACGTTCGGCGGCCCGGCGCCGAGAGTGCGCAGGATGGCGATGTCGGTCTGCTTCTCCTTCACGATCATCACCAGCGTCGCGACGATGTTGAAGGCGGCGACCGCGACGATCATGAACAGGATGATGAACATCATCTTCTTCATGCTCTCGATGGAGCGGAAGAAGTTCTCGTGGTCCATCGTCCAGTCCCTGACGTAGAAATTCCCGCCGAGCGCCAGGGCAACCTTGCGGACCGTCGCCGGCGCGCGCAGCGGGTCCTGCAGGAAGAGCCGGATGCCGGTCACTTTGTCATCGAGGCGGAACAGCCGCGCCGCGTCCGTCATGTGCACGATCGCGGTACCGCGATCGAACTCATACATGCCGGACTCGAAAATGCCGGCGACGCGAAAGCGGCGCATGCGCGGGACCACGCCCGTGGGAGTCGCGATACCGTCGGGGGCGATCAGCACCACCGTGCCGCCGATCGCGACGTTCAGCTCCTTGGCGAGCGCGCTGCCGAGAATGGTGTTGTATTCACCCGCCCGCAGGTCGTCGAGCTTGCCCTGGATCACCCGTTGAGCGAGGCCCGTCGCCGTCTTCTCCTCTTCGGGCAGCACACCCCGCACAGTCGCGCCGGCAATGCTGCCGCCGTTTGCCAGCATCGCCTGTTCCTCGATGTAGGGCGCCGCCGCCTCCACACCCGGCTGGCGCAGCGCGGCGCCGCGGATGAGCCGCCAGTTCGCGAGGTCGCCCTCCAGGCCCATCAAGGTTGCGTGCGACGTGACACTCAGGATGCGGCTGCGGATCTCGCGCTGAAAGCCGTTCATCACGGACAACACGACGATGAGCGTCGCCACGCCGAGCGCCAGGCCAAGCACCGAAACGATGGCAACGAACGACACGAACCCCTTTCGGTGTGTCGACCGCAGATAGCGTGTCCCGATCAGCCATTCGTAGGGGAGTCGAAACACGGTGGCTACTCGTACCGCAGGGCATCGGCGGGCGGTGTGCGGGACGCCCGGATCGCCGGATACAGCGTCGCCACGCCGGTGAGGAGGAAGGCCGCAAAGCCGATGATGACGACGTTCTCCCAGCGCACGTCGGACGGGATAGCGGTGATGTAGTAGACGTCCGGGTCGAAGATCTGGAAGCCGAAAGTGTGCTCGAGGAACGGCTCGATGGTAGCGACGTTCAAGGCAATGGACAGGCCGAGCGCAAGCCCGACGGCCACGCCCAGCCAGCCGATGACCAGTCCTTGGGTGATGAAGACACCCATCACCCTGCGAGGCGAGGCGCCGAACGTGCGCAGGATGGCGATGTCGGTGCGTTTGTCGGTCACCACCATCACCAGCATGGCGACGATGTTGAACGCGGCGACGGCGACGATGAGAAAGAGAATGAGCGACATCATGGTGCGCTCGATTCGCGTGGCGCGAAAATAACTCGCGTTGTCCTGCGTCCAGTCGGTGACCTCGAACGGCTTCGGCAGCAGGGTGCGCAGCTTCGCCGAGAGGCCCGGCGCCGCGAGCACGTCGTTGAAGCGGATGCGCAGTCCCACGCCGTTCTGCTGTCCAGGCACGAGAGCCTTCACGTCATCGATGTGGGCGAAGACCAGCACGCCGTCGTGGTCCTGCAGCCCGACCTCGAAGATGCCGGCGACCTGCAGCTGGCGCAGCTTGGGCGCCGGCGCCCCGTCGGCGGTGACGGTGGGAATGAGCAAAGTGATCTCATCCCCCCGCGCAAGCCCCAGCCGGTCCGCGATCACCGCCCCGACGAGCACACGGTCCGATCCCGGGATGAGATCACTGAGCGTGCCCTGCTTGATCGATTGGGCGATTTCGGTGACCTGGGGCTCCACTGCGGGATCGATGCCTCGCAGGATCACGGGGAGCATTTCCGGCGTGCGCAAGGCCAGGGCCTGGACTTCCGCATAGGGCGCTACTCCCGCCACCCCCGGTACGCCGCGGACGAGCTTCGAGGCGCTCTGCCAATCAGCGGCCGATACCTGCCCGCTCGCGGTCACGCGAGCATGAGCGCTCAAGGACAGCAGGCGATCGCGCAGCTCATCCTCGAAACCGTTCATGACGGAGAGGATGACGATCAGGGCCGCCACGCCCACCCCGACGCCAATGAGGGAGGCCCAGGTAATGAACGAAACGAAGAATTTGTGCGACCGCGCCCGAACGTAGCGCAGTCCTATGTAAAGCGACAGCGGGTGAAACATCGTCGCGATTTAACCACAACTGGCCCCCGGCGGCGCCCAATGACGACGCCGGTCACAGTTTGGCAAGGGAGCGGCCCGGCGTTCGCTTTGACAGATTGCGCCCGGTGCTATATTTGCGCGGTGCGCCGCCTTAAGGGTGCGACGCGTGCGTCGGACGGGCGCGCTCGCGAGAGCAAGCCCTGGGGCGACGACGAGCAGGCAGGGCCTGCGCCATCAGGAGCAACTCCATGCAGACTCGCATTCTCATCGCACTCCTGGCCAGCCTGGGTGCGGCCAGCGCCGCCATGGCGGAAACCGTCGTCGTCAACGACCAGGTCGAGGTCCGCGAGTCCACCATCGAAAAACCGAAGCGCGGCATTACGATGACCCAGGTCGAAGCCAAGTTCGGCGCCCCCGTGACGCGCCACGAGGCTGTTGGTGCGCCGCCTATCACGCGCTGGGACTATCCGAACTTCTCGGTCTTCTTCGAGCGTGACCGGGTGATCGACTCGGTGGTGACGTCGGGCTGAGACAGCCCCCCGAGGCGGTTTGGGGCAACGCGCCCGCCGCCGAAATCGCCACGGTCATTTCCCTGCAATGAAGCTGGCGCGGCACCCGTACGGAGATCCACGATTCGACGGCCCAGGTTGACTCCCCCGCGCGATCTGTCATAACCGGCGCATCCAAGCCTCGCCCGCTGACGGGTGGTGATTGCAACTGCTCCAGTGGTAGTCTCCGGTTTGCGACAAGCAAACCTGGGGATGGCAGTGCCGGCGGATGAGTCGTTGAGGACGCGTATCGAAGCGCTCGTGCGAGCGGGCTCGGTGCGTCGGAAACTGGCGGCAGTACAACTCGAAGCAGAGATCCGCCGGCGGGAAGAGGTCATGCGACAGACTTTCCGTCGCTACGTCTCACCCCGGCTCGCTGACAAGATCCTGGAAGACGCGCAGCTGCGCGATACCTTGTTGTCGACGGCGGACGTCCGCACTCACGCGGTCGTTCTCTTCGCTGACCTGCGCGGCTTCACCAGCATCTCCGAGCGGCTCGAGCCACATGAGGTCGTGCCGCTCCTCAACGAGTACTTCTCCCTGCTCACGGAGATCGCGTTCCGCCACGACGGCACCGTGTTCCATATGGCTGGCGACAGCCTCATGCTGGGCTTCGGCGTGCCGCTCGAGCAACCTGACAGTCCGCAACGCGCCGTGCGCGCCGCGCAGCAAATGCTCGAGAGCTTCGGCGAGCTGGCGCGCTCATGGAAAGAGCGCTATCAGATCGAAGCCGGTCTCGGCATCGGCATCAACGAAGGTGATGTCGTCGCCGGCAACATCGGCTCGACCGCCTACATGAACTACACGATCATCGGTGACACCGTGAATGTCGCCGCCCGCCTCTGCCAACGCGCGCGCGCCGGCGAGATGCTCTTCTCGCTGAAGCTGAAGGAGTCCCTGGACAAGGGCGGCTTCAACGTCGGCGCCACCCATCTGCCGGCCATGCAGCTGCGCGGCCGCTCGAGCCCGATCGACATCTACTGCATTCCAACCGCCCACCGCGTGCACGTCACCGGCGAGACGACACCGGCGCTATAGTCTATTGGCTGAAAGGCGCCACGAAGCGCCGCCAGGCGCCCCCCGACGTGGTAGCCGGCTACGCGCCCCGGGCAAAAACCACGCTTTTTGCCGGCGGACGACGCGTAGGGTCTCGCTCAAAGCGCCGCAGGCCCGAATGGGCCAGCGCTTTGAGCCAATGCACAACACAGGTAAGCTTCCGGCCCTTTTCCGCCCGCGATCGTTTCGATGCCCGCACTGCTAAACCCCCCGGTTCCTTCCCAGGCCAGGCCCCGACTGCGCTGGCACCAGCTTTACGGAAGCGCGGCCGCGCTGGCGCTGGCCGAGGCGACACGGGGGGACCGGCGCCTCTATGTGGTCGTGGTGGACGCCGCCCGCGAGCTCGAGCGACTCACCGCCGAGCTGAAATTCTTCGCGAGCGAGGCGCTTCCCCTGCTCACGCTGCCGGACTGGGAAGTCCTCCCGTACGACCTGTTCTCGCCCCATCCGGACATCATTTCCGAGCGGCTGCGGACCCTCTTCGAGCTGCCGCGCGCCCAACACGGTTGCCTGATCGTCACCGCCGACACCCTCATGCAGCGGCTCGTGCCGCGAACCTACGTGCAGGGACGTGCGTTCGAGCTGTCGGTCGGAGATGCACTGGCCGTCGAGCCGTTTCGCCAACGGCTGACAGAGGCCGGCTACGCGAGCGTCAGTCAGGTCGTCAGCCCGGGCGAATTTGCCGTCCGGGGCTCGCTCCTCGATGTATATCCGATGGGCACGGCCGCCCCGCTCCGCATCGATCTCTTCGATGACGAGATCGAGGCCATCCGCACGTTCGATCCCGAGAGTCAGCGCTCGCTGGACTCTCTGGAGAATGTCCGATTACTCCCCGCGCGCGAAGTGCCTCTCGACCCTGAAGCCATCAAGGAGTTTCGCCGCCGCTTCCGCACGAGATTCGAAGGCGATCCGACCAAAACGGCCATCTATCGCGGTGTCACCGACGGTGTCGCGCCCGCGGGCATCGAGTTCTACCTGCCGCTGTTCTACGAAGGCACGGCCACACTCTTCGACTATTTACCGCCCAACGCGGTGATCGTGCACGACGCCGCTTTGCCCGCCGCGCTCATCAAGGCCTGGGAGGACATCGGGGTGCGTTACGAAGACCGGCGTCACGATGTGGAACGCCCGATTCTGCGTCCCGCCGAATTGTTTCTCGAGCCCTCCGAGCTGGACGAGAGACTCGGTATGTTCT